>DATJUM010000022.1:0-5026 GCA_035502355.1 Rhizomicrobium sp.
GCGCTTCCTCGCCACGCGCATCTCGGCCGCCCGAATCACATGCCAAAGCTACGGCTCGCGCCTCCCGCCGGGGAATCCCGTCACCCCTTTTCCAGTCAGCTGTAGCAATTATGATTCACTTGTTCTCGGATGCGCCCTTAGTGCCGCGCTGTCTTGCTCTGTTCGGCTTCCCGCCGGACCGCATTCCGACGGTGCCGCGACGCAATGTTTCGCTCGGACGGCTTGCACTGATCGCTACGCTCGCCGCCAACCGGGCGGCGGAATCGCGCGAAGAGCGGGCACGGTTCGATGCGGCACTGAGGGGAATTCGCTTTGCGCCTGCGCATAGCCTCTTCAGCGCGAATTCAATCGCCACAGTACGAGACATGTTCATGGCAGACCGGAAATTCCTGCGGCAGCGGTTTGATTTGAGACTCCCCACGCCGGAGGGGCCGGCACAGACAGATCCACTTGTCATAAACGAACAGGAATTCGCAGAGATCGCCGCCCAGGTGCAGGAACTCGGCGATTATGGCGCACGGATTCTCGAGCAGCTTCGGAGCTTTGCGGGATGCCGGGAGAACGCAATGGGTATCGCCACCTGATCCCGGCGCGGGACCGCTGAGCAATCCTGGGACTTTCCATCGCGGCCGCCTCTGCCGCAGGGCATCAGCGATGGGGTTCTTCAGAAATATTCGTAAGCCATATCAACGACTTGAGATTCTCTTGAGAGCGGTTGAGGCGTTTTTCATTTGTGCACTGACGGCGCTCGGTCAAGCTTTCGTGGCGCGCGCAGAGAGCATGTTCGGCAGGAATTACCGCGGCCAGCTTAGACACGGCATAGGAGTGCGAAAAATGCGATATTCCAGGGTCTTGCTGGCTGCCCTTGCTCTTGCGGGTTGCAGGATATCCGGGCTCAACGCGGCCACACTGACGAATGTTCTGCAGTTCAATAACTACGACGGAGCCACGGCTGAGGATGGTCCGATAGAGGTCAATGGTCAGCTGTTCGGGACGACGTTGTTCGGCGGAACAGACTCTTCGGGCGTCATTTTCCAGCTCGATCCTGCCACAGGTGCCGAAACCGTGCTGTACAGTTTCAAGGGCGGAAAGGACGGTTGGCAGCCGCAAGCGGGCCTCGTCTATCGCGGCGGTCAATTCTTCGGCACGACGGTTCAGGGTGGAAACCCTCCCAATTGCTTAAACCACGTCGGCTGCGGAATCGTCTTCCGATTCGATCTCAAGAAGGGGAAGGAGAGCGTTCTCTACAGGTTTTCGGGTGGAACGGACGGTGCGACGCCAACAGGTGGCAACCTCGTTTATTTGAACGGAAAACTCTACGGGACAACTTTTGCAGGTGGCGCCTCGGGAATGGGTGTCGTGTACGCCGTAGATGCAAAAACTGGCAACGAGACGGTTCTGCACAGTTTTTCCGGCGGAACCGATGGCGAAGACCCGCAAGCCGGTCTCATCTATGCAAATGGCACGCTCTACGGCTTGACCGATTACGGAGGCAATGACGGCTGCAACGGCGACGGATGTGGAACGGCCTTTGCCATCGACCCCGCGAGCGGGGCCGAAACCATCCTGCACGTGTTTGGAGGAACCTCCGACGGCGCCTACCCCCTGGCAAACCTCGTCTATCATGACGGCACGATTTACGGCACGACGAACCAAGGCGGCAGCGCTGACGTGGGCACGATATTCAGCATGGATGCGACGACCGGCGCCGAGAACGTACTTTTCAGTTTCGACGGCAATGACGGCGCGCTCGGCGACGGCGTCATCTACCATGATGGGCATCTCTTCGGCTCGACGGCATCGGGAGGAACAGACTATGGACGAGGCTACACGTACGGAACCGTATTCGATTTCGATCTCGCGACGAATGAAGAGAAGGTCCTTTACTCATTTTCTAATGACGGCAACGGCGGACTCCCGGGCGGAAGACTGCTGTACATGAACGGTGACCTGTGGGGGACAACATCCCAGGCGGGAGCGGAATGCAGCTGCGGCACCGTGTTCAAAGTCAGACCTTGACGCCGGCGCGCCTGCAACTTTCACGCAAACTCGAAGAGGGAGTAAACATGGCCATGAAAACACATCTCGCACTCGCTGCTCTGGCGGCTCTTGGCGCGACCAACGCCAATGCCAAAACGACAATCACGACGTTCGATCCACAGGGTTCAGTTGGAACGCAGGCCGTCAGCATCAATAATGGCGCGATCACCGGATATTACGAGGATAGCAGCTCCGTGTATCACGGGTTCGTGCGGGCGAGCGACGGAACCATCACGTCGTTCGATCCGCAGGGGTCGGAGCGCACCTATGCGTGGAGCATCAACAACGGTGCAATCACGGGCTACTATGCCGACAGCACCAATACGACCCATGGCTTCGTGCGCACCGCCGACGGAACGATAACGTCCTTTGATCCCGCAGGCTCGATCCTCACCGCTGCCATAACCATCAACGGAAAGGGCGCAATCACAGGGGAATACGAAGACAGCAGCAAGGTCTATCACGGCTTCCTGCGCGCAAGCGACGGGGCTTTCACCACCTTCGACCCTTCGGGATCGACCTCCACGACCGGGATTGCCATCAATGACAGCGGCGTGATCGCCGGGGACTACACGAACGGCAGTGTTCCCCTCGTGTATCACGGTTTTGTGCGCGCCGCCGACGGCACGATCACGACGTTCGACCCCTCGGGATCGACAGGTACGTATCCCAGCTGCATCAACAAGGAGGGCGTGATCGTGGGGTTTTATGGCAATTCGAGCTACGATGACGTCGGGTTTATGAGAAGCCCCGACGGTACCATCACGTCCTTCACCGTGCCGGCTGCAACCGAGACTGCAGCATACAGCATCGACGACAAGGGCAACATCACCGGCAACTACGACGACAAGAATTTTGTCGTTCACGGATTCCTGCTGCGCCCCAATGGCACCTTCCAGAAGTTTGACCCCAGCGGTTCGGTCGACACCTGGGGGCGGGGCGTCAGCAAAGGCGCGGTCACGGGCTATTACCTGGACAGCAATTACGTGTATCACGGCTATCTGCGGAGCAAATAGGCGTTGTGTGCGGTTTTGGGTGCGGCGAAAATCGAGGTCCCCAGGCCGGCTCCGGCGTCTCCTTCAGGGCGCCGGAGCAAGTTTGGAAAACTCGGCGTTTTGCTGCGCGACGGCTGCTCTGACCCGCAGAAGTTCGCTGCGCAAATACGGGTCAGCGTCGGGTGCGCCGAAAATGGTACCGGACTTTGCCAGGAGCGTCCGCGCTCTCGCCGTGTCGCCGGAACCCGCCGCGATATCTGCCAGCATCAGATCGCGTTTTGCTTCCACGTCCGGGTCCGCCTCGAATTCGCCCACGGCCTTCACGTCGACCCTCTGAAGCAACGTGTCGGCATCTGCGTATTTCCCCGCAGCGATGAGACATAAGGCGCGTGTCATTCCTATGTCCTGCGCTATGGTGGGGGTATTCGGAAACGACTTCATCGCAGCCGCGTAAGCGCGCGTGGCGCTGTCCGTGCCGGCATCGGTGTGCCCCTCACGGCATTGCGCGTCCGCAATGTCGGTGAGGGCCAGGATCGCGAATTGCGAATTTTCTCCCTGTCCGGCAACTGCGGCCCGATGCACTTCCTCATTGTCGCGCAGCGCATCCTCGTAGCGCCCGAGCGCCATCAGGGATCTGGCGCGCGCGGCGAGTGCCGTCAGAACGGCGTGGTGTCCCGGTCCGAAAACGGCCGTCAACTGACGGATGAAATCATCATTGAGCAATCGCACCGCGGACATCGCCGCGCCGCGCGCCATCTGAACCTGGGCAATATTCAATCTGGCGATCAGGGTGTCCGGATGCAGCGGACCATGCAATGCCAGATAGCGGTTTAGAACATCCGTGAACAGCGCTTGCGCCTCGCCCCAACGTCCCAGGCGGAATTCGGCAAAAGCTTCGCGCTGCCGCAAAAACAGACGCGTGTCCGTGTCGAATGTGTCCGGCATCGTGTCAGCAAGATCGGCCGCTTCTCTGAACTGCTTCTCCGACGCGCCGGCATCACCGCCGACCATCCCAAGCGTTCCTTGCGCGGCCAACAGCCAGACACGTGCTTCGGGCGCGCGCGCGCCCGTACCGTCGATTCGTTTCGCGGCGCGGGCGATTATTTGTTTTGCGCGCTCGAGCGACCCGGCGTCCGACGCGTACGCCTCCATTTGCGCGCGCCGCAACATGGCGATTATTGCATCGGGCGAATCCGGCCCCTGCGCCTTGATGAAAGCCGCTGCAGCTTTGTCATAGGCCGTGCGCGCCTCGCGGAACGCGCCACGGCCGGCGAATGCCTGCGCTAGCGAATAGTAGATCGATGCCGCGATGGCAGGTTCTTTCGCGAGGCGGAATGGAATGCGCGCTTCCGCGTTCGAAACGGCCTCCATCAGCGTTTCATTGGCTTTGCCGGATACGATGGGATTGCCGCGTCCAAGCAGGTCATCGGTCAGAAACAGATTGACCGCATGCACGATGCGAGCCTGCCGCGACACCTCATCGCGCTCGCGCATGGCCCGCAATGCGGCCGCGCCGGTTGCCACGATTCCCAGCACCAGCGTGGCGGCGGCGAGCACCATCCATGGTCGGCGCAACCTTGCACGCCGATCAGCCTCGCCAAGCCGCACGGCTCGCACGGCGTCTTCACGGTCTTCGACCAGTTTTCTCCTGCGGGCATCGAGGTTTTCTAGACGGTCTGCGAGCACCGCCGCAGACGGAATCCGCCGTGCGGGATCTCCCGCGGCTGCAGCGGCGATGTCGCTCCGCAGCACTTCGTCTTCGAAATCGTTCTCCCATCCGGCGGCAAGAGGCTTCTCAAGGTCGCCAACAACCATTTGATACAGGAGGATGCCGAGTGCATAGACGTCGCCGGCCGCCGTGGGATTCCCGCCGCGCCGCAACTCGGGCGCTATGTAAAGCAGCGATCCGGTTTTCGTACTCGCGCCACGCTCAGCGGATGCCTGCATCGGCAGTGACAGGGCTTCCACCTGGGCGGCTTCCGAAAGGTCGC
>DATJUM010000023.1:0-5703 GCA_035502355.1 Rhizomicrobium sp.
TTCGATATCAAGCAAAAACTCGATTACGGGCCCTGGGTCGACGTCGACGCAGCGGACGCGCAGAATTACTTGGAGCAGGCTGAAACCTTCGTCGCTGCGGCGAAAGCGATATGCGATGCAGGCAAAGATTCCGCGGCTCGATCTCGCAATTGACGCGTCAACGCTGTATCTCTACCACCACCCCCGACCGCAGATCGTCAGCGGCATACACGATTCTAAGAGGAACGCAATGACAGCGAATCGACCGGCCGCGCGTCCGGCGCGACCGTTCTTTTCTTCAGGACCCTGCGCGAAGCATCCGGGCTGGACGACGGAAGGTCTCAACAAGGCGGTGCTTGGACGATCGCACCGTTCGCGGCCCGGCATGGCGAAACTGAAAGCGGCCATCGACCGCTCGGCGGCCTTGCTTGGCATTCCGCACGACTATCGCATCTTCATCGTGCCGGCATCGGACACGGGCGCCGTAGAGCTTGCCATGTGGTCGCTGCTCGGGCCGCGGACCGTGGATGCTTTCGTCTGGGATACGTTCGGCGCGGAATGGATGACCGATGCCGTGCATCAACTCAGGCTCGACACGCGCGTATTCCGGGCCGAATTCGGCGAACTGCCCGATCTCGCCAAAGCCGATCCTGCGCATGACATCGTGTTCGTCTGGAACGGTACAACGTCGGGCGTGTGCGCGCCGGATGGCGAATGGATCGCGGAAGATCGCGACGGTCTCACCATCTGCGATGCGACAAGCGCGATCTTTGCGATGGAGCTTCCGTGGGCAAAGCTCGATGCCACGGCCTTCTCGTGGCAGAAGGGGCTCGGTGGCGAAGCCGCGCATGGCATGCTGGTCCTTTCGCCGCGTGCCATTGCGCACCTCGAATCCCACACGCCGCCCTGGCCGGTGCCGAAAATCTTCCGGGTGAAGAAAGACGGAAAATTCAATCCGGGCCTGTTTCAGGGCGAAACGCTCAACACGCCTTCGATGCTGGCGGTCGAGGATTATCTCGACACGCTCACCTGGGCGGAATCGATCGGCGGATTGCCGGGACTCCTCGCCCGCACCGAGAAAAATTTTTCCGCGCTGTCGCGCTGGGTCCGCGAATGCAAATGGCTCGCCTTCATGGCAACCGGGCAACGTTTCCGCTCGCCGACATCGGTGTGCCTGAAAATCATCGAGCCATGGTTTGCAGAACTCGCGCCGGCAGACCAGCGCCTGATCGTGAGAGAGTTCGCCGATCTGCTTGAACGCGAGGGCGTCGCATTCGATGTCGCCGGCCATCGCACGGCACCGCCCGGATTGCGAATCTGGTGCGGGCCGACCGTCGAATGCGAGGAGATCGAAGCCCTCACGCCATGGCTTGACTGGGCCTGGAGCCAGACAAGGCCGAGCTGATCCGGCTTGCTTTCGCCGCGTGAGGTCCCACTTTCAAGGCCGGGGCTTGAGGCAAAGCGGCGATGACTCCGCAACTCGCGGTCTATTATCTCTGGGTTGTCTGGGTCGTGAGCTGGGTCGCGGCCGCATTCTGGTCCGATCGCACCGCGCAGCGGCCGAAATTCGGTTCGGAGCTTCCCTATCGCGTTGTAACGCTTGTCGGCGCCCTATTTCTTTTCGGCGTTTTCAACCGCTCTTATCATGCGTTGCTTCCCCTGTGGTCGCTCAATGCGGCGGAAAACTGGGCGCTGTTCGGCATCTGCTTTGGCGGCTTCGGCTTCTGCTGGTGGGCACGGCTGCATCTGGGCAAATTGTGGTCGGGATGGATCACCAGAAAGGAGGGCCACCACATCGTGGACACCGGCCCTTACGGCATTGTCCGCCACCCCATCTACACCGGGCTCATTACGAGCGTGTTCGCGACGGCGCTGATGAAGGGAACGCTTGCCGCGGTATTTGGCGCCGCCATCATGACGGTCGGATTCTGGATCAAGGCGCGGCTCGAAGAACGATTTCTCCGCGAACAGCTCGGGGCGGACGCCTATGACGCCTATCGCCGCCGCGTGCCGATGCTGCTCCCCTTCGGCCCCAAAGCCGCCTGACGCCGGCCATCTACAATTCTATAGTCCGCTATTGCGCCGAATCGGCGCGAAGAGGTTTGGATTTGGGTCATGGCGAATGTGGCGGTGATCGGCGCCCAGTGGGGCGACGAAGGCAAGGGCAAGATCGTGGACTGGCTGTCGGCGCGCGCCGATGTGGTGGTGCGCTTCCAGGGCGGCCACAATGCCGGCCACACGCTGGTCATCAACGGCACGACCTTCAAGCTCAGTCTCCTGCCGTCCGGTGTCGTCCGCCCCGGCAAGCTCTCCATTATCGGCAATGGCGTGGTGGTCGATCCCTGGGCGTTTGCCGACGAGATCGCCAGGCTCGCGGCGCAGGGCGTACAGGTTTCGCCGGAATCGCTGCTCGTTGCCGAGAATGCCGCGCTGATCCTGCCGCTCCATCGCGATCTCGATTCCGCGCGCGAATCGGCCAACAGCGTGCAGCGCATCGGCACGACCATGCGGGGCATTGGCCCGGCTTATGAGGACAAGGTCGGCCGGCGCGCCTTGCGCGTGGTGGATCTGAAAGATTTCGGTTCGCTGCCGGAGAAAGTCGAACGGCTTCTGGCGCATCACAATGCGCTCCGCCGCGGCGTCGGGGCGGACGAAGTGGAGGCGCCCGCGCTGATCGCCGAACTCGCGACTATTGCGCCGCGCATCCTTCCCTATTGCGGATCTGCGTGGCGCGTCCTTGACGGCGCGCGGCGCGGCGGGCGGCGCGTTCTGTTCGAAGGCGCGCAGGCCGTGCTGCTCGACATCGATCACGGCACCTATCCCTATGTAACATCCTCCAACACGGTGGCCGCACAGGCCGCCACGGGCAGCGGTTGCGGCCCGCGCGACATCGGCTATGTGCTCGGCATTGCCAAGGCCTATACGACGCGCGTCGGCGAAGGGCCGTTTCCGACCGAGCAGCGCAACGCCGTCGGCGACCTGTTGGGCACGCGCGGCGCGGAGTTCGGCACCGTCACGGGCCGGAAGCGGCGCTGCGGCTGGTTCGATGCCGTGCTGGTGCGGCAGACCGTGATCACCGGCGGCATCGACGGCATCGCGCTCACCAAGCTCGACGTACTGGACGGGATGGAGGAGATCAAACTCTGCGTGGGCTACCGGCTGGACGGCGGAGGCGCCGACCACCTGCCCGCGGATTCCTGCGCCCAGGCGCGGCTCGAGCCGGTCTATGAAACACTCGAAGGCTGGAGCGAATCCACCCGCGGCGCGCGGTCCTGGGCTGAACTGCCGGCCACTGCCATCAAATACATCCGCCGCGTCGAAGAACTGATCGGCGCGCCGGTGGCGCTGCTCTCCACCAGCCCCGAACGCGAAGACACCATCCTCGTCCGCGATCCCTTCGCGGACAGGTAGAACTGGCATCGTAGCAGTTTGTTTCATCCGCCCTGCGGTTGCAGCGGCAGAACGCCATCGGAACTGACTGTCCGCATGTTCTCTGGTTATTCCGCGACCCAGTTGGTGCCGTTGCACAGCGCGTGCACATACGCCATCGCAGTCGCACCGCCGCCATACAACGTACCCAACCAGGTAGGTGCGTCGCCTTCTGAATCACTGGCGGCGTCTGTGACCGGTATGAGTGGCTGTCCAAGCCATGAGGCATTGCAGGCCGGCAAATTTTCGACAAGCGTCGGAAGTGGTGTGCTGCAGAGCAGAGTACTGAACTGATTGCCGGAGCAGAACAGATTCTGCGTCGCGGTTGGGATGTCGATCGCGACGGACCATTCCGGCAGGGAATTGCCCGACAGGGTCGTGGACGCGCCCTGGCTGGCAAAAATGATCTGCGGGATATTGCTGGAACCTGAAAGGGACGACGCCGTGAATTGGGAAGAGTTGTTGACAACGATATTTCCTGAAATCTGCATATTGGATACAGTGAGAGCGCTCGCCTGGCTTGAATTGTCCAGGATCGCGATCGAGGAGCCCCCCAGACGCCCGATACCGATATTATCCTTGGTGCATTTGCCCTGGCACCAGAACGCCGCGGAATAGGGATCGAGTTGATCGCCGACACCGCCGCCGCCGTCAATTACGGTGTCGGACATGGACAAAGCGGGGCAGTTGTTGGCTTGAGTCGCGATGCGGTTGCCATAGGGATGGAACCAATCAACGACGAGCCCCTGCACCTCAGAGCCTGCGCTGCTGCCGCCGCAAAGCAGGGACGTTGCCACGCAGTTGCCGAGCTGCGGCGACCCTGACGTATAGCCACAGCCGGAGAATTGGATCTGGTCGCCGGAGAACGAGAGGGCAGTGCAGCTGCCAGTTACGTGAATTACGGCGGTCATCGGCGTGGTGCTGATGGTACAGGGTTCGGGTATGTTGGCCGGGTTGGTCAGATCGCTGACGCTCATGCCGGCGAACAGCTTGTACCAGTTCCCGGCGTCCTCGCCGCCCAGCGTGATCGTGTGGTGCGAGCCGGTCGTGCAACCAGGTGATGGCGGACAGGTCGTCAGCACTCCGTCGGGAGCAGGCCCGGCAGCCGTATTGGCCGTCCAGATATGGTAGCCAAAATTGGCAACGATGAAGCCAAGCGAGCCGCTGGATAGGTTCCCGGAATAATTGAGGAACTGGACGGTGCGTGTAATGGCGCCGGATTCAACATAAGTGCCGAAAACGGTTGCAGTACCTGGATCGGACGCCAGCGTGTAGGTGAACTGCGTAGCGCTTGTGACCGTAATCGTATAGGTGCCATTGTAGCCTCCCGGAGCACATCCGGCGATTGCGATGGTATCGCCGCTGGCAAGCTGGGCCGTACTCGGTACCGTGACCGTGACGGTGCCGCTGGACCATGAAATTCCTGTGATACTGCCGCCGACCGTGGATGCTGTTGCGTTTGTCCAGACTGCCGTTTGTCCGTTGGGGCCAGCACCAGGAAATACTGCCAACACAACCGGCGGTACCGGATCAAGTGGATCCGAGTCCGATGTGTTCTCCGGGTTCGAGCCGAACAGGCATCTGCCGGTTATACTGACGTTGTTTTTCCCCGATTGACTGGTGATCGTATAGGCAAACCATTCGCCGGTTGACGTGTCTTGAAAATAGCCGCTAATCGGCCAGTTGGCGACCGAGGCCATTGTGATTTCGTTTCCAACCCCTTGACCCAACAGTCCACAGCCGGGGGACGTCGAGGTGAATTTGCTTTCGATGTTGCTGGACGTGGAACTGCTTGCTGTCCATCCGGTCGGCGCCGTGCATCCAACCGGCGCTCCGGTCGAGCCAGATGCACAGAGGTACTGGCCCGGCTGGATATTTGTAGAATCGTAGGTCAGTACGACCTGTGATCCGCTATACCATGTCGATCCGCTGAAAGTCGGCCCGGTATAAGACGCACCAGGAATATAGACTTTTTCACAAGACCCCGATGTACAAGTCCCCGTTGTTGCCGATCCTATGCGCCATAAGCCATTTATCGAAGGCGCCGCAGATATATTCTTGAATGTCAGCGTGTCGTTGCTGCTATCGCCGGTCGGATCGACGGGGTTATTGCTGGCATCGACGAGATCGAACTGACCGCCGCTGCCATTACCGCTAAGGGCGCATCCGAGAACAAGTGAATCATAATTGCTACAGCTGACTGGAAAAGGGGTGACGGGATTCCCCGGCGGGAGGCGCGAGCCGTAGCTTTGGCATGTGATTCGGGCGGCCGAGATGCGCGTGGCGAGGAAGCGC
>DATJUM010000024.1:0-6517 GCA_035502355.1 Rhizomicrobium sp.
ACGCAAAGGGTGCTTATGGCGGCGCGATCGCGGGGGGGCTCTGCGCCTTTATTGGCATCGCGGTGTCGGTTCTTCTGGGCGACATGACCGGCAGAATGCTTGTCACCCGGGATCTCATATCGATCCTTACGGGCGCCGTGGGCGGCATTTACGGACAAATGGCCGCAGACTGGCGATAGATTTTGGGGAGATTATCGGCTGGCCCGTTTTGGCAAACCCGAGAGGGTTGGGGGGCCTGGATCTGCGGGTCCGCCTCCGCGAGCCAGCCGACAACCGATCTAGTCGGGCAAATATGGCAGGACCATGGTTTAATTACGGCATCTTTGTGGCAATCCACAGATCTTCTGATCCGCCAATATGTGCCTTGCGGGCGCCGATCCGTGTGGCAGCTTGCCTGTCCGGTCGCGGGGAAGGATGAACCCATGACCCTGTTTACCAAGAAGGACCATTGCAGATGAGCCGTATGATTCAATTCACCGACGCATTGCGGAATTATGTGGAGCAGATGGGTGCACGGGAGCATCCTGCACTGCGGCACTGTCGCGAGGAAACGGCCAAGCTACCCAATGCGAACTTGCAGATAGCCCCCGAGGAGGGAGCGTTCCTTGCCTTGCTCGCCAGACTCGTCGGTGCGCGGCGGACGTTCGAGATCGGCACCTTTACGGGCTACAGCGCGCTCAGCGTGGCGCTTGCGTTGCCGGAAGACGGCCGCGTGCTCGCTCTCGATGTAAACAAGGACTACACCGATCGTGCCCGTCGCTACTGGAGGGAAGCCGATATGGAGAAGCGGATCGAACTGCGGCTCGGTCCCGGACTCGATTCTCTCGACCGAATGATAGAAGGCCGCGAAGGGCCGTTCGATATGGCATTTATCGATGCGGACAAGCAGAATTATGATGCCTATTACGAGCGGGCGCTTCAGCTGATCCGGCCGGGCGGAGTGATTGCGCTCGACAACATGCTGTGGAGCGGCGCGGTTGCCGATTCTTCCATCAACGATCCTGATACCCGTGTGCTTCGGGCCCTGAATGCAAAAATTCACGCCGACGAGCGGGTGGACATGGCGCTTGCCACGATCGCCGACGGTGTCATGCTCGCCCGCAAACGGTAGCCCTTCGGCAAGCCCGGCGCGAGGAAAGGGGCCGCCGGGCGAGCCCATCGAACCGGGGCTTGCGCCGCGAGCGCCGGGGTTCCATTGTGACAGTATGGTCGAGGAACCCATAGCGTTCCTCCGTGTGGGTGGCCGCCAGCCCATGCGGATGGCTTCCAGGGGCGGAATGCCCGAAGCTCGCAAGCCGGCGGTTCGCTTTGACCAGCACGAGCTGGCGCAGATTCTGCGCACCTACAGCCGCATGGTTTCGGCCGGTGAGTGGCGCGACTACGCCATTGATTTCCTCGCGGACCGTGCCGTTTTCTCCGTTTTCCGCCATGCGAGCGAAGTGCCGTTCCACACGATCCAAAAACAGCCGGAATTCAGGTTGCGGCACGGCGAATATGCCGTGTTTTCGGCCAGCGGCCATTTGCTCAAGCGCGGCCGCGAACTCGCCCAGGTCCTGCGCCTGTTCGACCGCAAGCTTATCCGTGTACTTGAAGGCGCGTGAACGCGCTTACACCCGATCGTGCTTCGCTTCCGGCCACCTCTCACATCATCGCCCGCATGAAGCGGGCGATGACGCGTTGAAGAGGGTGCTTAGCGCTTCGCGCCGGTCTTACCGCCGGTTGCCGAGCAGCTGCATCAGCATCACAAACAGGTTGATGAAATCGAGATAGAGCTTCAGAGCGCCAAAGATCGCTTTGCGGCCCGCGATGGTGCCGTCGTCATTGGCGACATAGCTTTCCTTGATCCACTGCGTGTCATAGGCGGTGAGTCCGGTGAACACGATCACGCCGATTATCGAAATGACGAAAGTCATCATCGCCGAGTGAAGGAAGATGTTGACGATGGAAGCGATCACCACGCCGATCAGCCCCATGAACAGGAACGAGCCGAAGCCGGAAAGATCGGAGCGGGTCGTGTAGCCCCAGAGGCTCATCGCGCCGAAAGTGGCGGCGGTGATGAAGAACACCTGTGCGACGCTTGCGCCCGTATAGACAAGCAGGATCGGCGCGATGCCGATGCCCACCAGCGCGGCATAAACCCAGAAGGTCGCCTGCGCTGCGCCCACGCTCATCCGGTTGATCCGGAACGACATGAAAAGCACGAGTCCGAGCGGCGCGAACAGGGCGATCAGACCCAGAAGCGTCATGCCCATCTGACCGGTATTGGGATTAATGTGGTAAAACAGCTGGCCGAACGATGTTTCCGCGGTCAGCCACGCCGTCGCGCCGGTGAGCGCCAGGCCGATGAGCATGTAGTTGTAAACGCGCAGCATATGGGCGCGCAGCCCGGCGTCGATGACGCCGGCCGCCGCGGTCTGGCCGCGCAGCACGCGATTGTCGTAGTCAGCCATCTGGCAAATCCTCCAGGGTCCGCAATCCAGACCACACCACCGTAATATCGGACTTCACCGTGACAGGATCAAGGCAGGTCAAGAGCCGCTGCCAGCCGGGGTATTTTTCCTGCTCCGCCTACCGCGGCGCTCGCCATCGCCGGTCAAACAAGCTCAAGGCGCAATTCGCGGCCGACCAGCGCGGCCGCGCGTTGCAGCGTCTCGATGGTGACGTTGGACTTGGCGCCCAGGATGCGATCGACCTGCGCGCGGCTCGTATGCATCTGCTCCGCGAGCCGGGCCTTGGTCATGCCTCGGCGCTTCATTTCTTCGGCAAGCTGCCAGGCGACGACGCGCGTCACGGCTTCGGCCATGGCAGCCTCGCGGATGCCTTCCTCGTTCAGAAAATCGTCGAGCGTCGAGCCCCAATGCGGATTATTCCGCTTCATGCCACCATCTCCTTCATCCGTCTGCGGGCGAGATTCAAATCTTCGTCCGGGGTCTTCTGCGTCTTCTTGACGAATCCATGCACCACGCCGATCCGTCCGCTATGAACAAAAAACAAAAGCCGTGCCGTGCGTCGGCCCGGCAGATTGCTTCGCACTTCCCACAATCCATGACCAAGAGCACGACAAAGCGGCATTCCAAGCGGCCATCCGATCTGCACGGTCGCGAGGTCGCCGCCGATGATCCGCCGGTCTTTCGGTGCCAAGCTTCGCAACCACTCGCGCACCGGCTCCGCTCCCGCCGCAGAGCGATAAAAGGCGACGGGCATCTCGGGCAAATGCGTGTGGGCCATTGCCCACCCGAGCGTATCATATAAGGTACACCCATGCAAGGTGATCGTTCCCGGAGCGCGCGCATGAAGAAGAAGCTTCCGCCGGTTCATCCGGCCGAGGTCCTGCGCGAGGAGTTTCTTATCCCGCTCGGCCTCGCGCCCTATGCGCTAGGCAAGGCCGTGGGTGTCCCGCGCACGCGTATCGAAAGTTTGGCGTGAGGAAACGCCGGTTACGGTCGATACCGCACTTCGCCTGTCCCGCTATTTCGAGACGACGCCTTCGTTGTGCATGGGAATCTCGGCGCAGTTCGATCTTGAAACGGTCGCAGACCGCATCGACCACGAGTTCAAGCGCATCGAGCCCCGCGCAGCCTGAGTTGCTTGGGCTGAACTGCTCTTCGCGGCTGGAGTACCACGCTTCAGCGGACGGCGGATTCCTCCCCTCGTCGAACTCCAAAGCCGCCTCGATCCGGCCCAGAGCATCGTCCTCACTCCAGCGGTTGAGCTTCGCGATATGGCCGCAATCTGCCACCGGACCGGCCGCAGACACGCGTCCGATCCAATAAGTAGCGCTTCGCGCCGGTCGCTCCTCGGTGATCAGGACATCGCAGTCTCTCGCAGTAACGACAGAGTCGAGGCTCGGGCATGGGGCAGAGCGAAAGGAAGGCACGCGAGAAGGCTACAAATTCCTCAGCTGCTCCGCCGGTCTGGCGGCGAGCGCGGTCCAGGTGATGGCGAGGCCGAAGGCGAGAGTGAGCATGGCGCCGCCAAGGACAGTGAGAAGCACGGTGTCCCAGTCGATGACGGGCGGCACCTCGAAGACGCGGCGGGCTACGAGCGCGGCAGCGGCGGAACCCGCGGCGAGCGCGAGTGCGCCGGTGAGCGCGCCGATCAGCGCATATTCGAGCGCATAGACGCGGGCGATCTGCATCCGCGTTGCGCCGATCACCTTCATCACCGTCGAATCGTACAGCCGCGCGCGCAGGCCCGCCGCGATGGCGCCGGCAAGCACGAAAAGGCCTGCAAGAATGACAACGAGGCTCGCCGCGCGCACGCTGAAGGCGAGCTTTTCGAGCAGCGAATCGAGCTGGGCGATCACGTCTTTCACCCGCACCGTCGATACGGTCGGGAAGCGGTCGGTGACGGCGCGATACATCGCGTCCTCGTCGCGAGGAGCGACGCGCACGGTGGCAAGGAAGCTGTGCGGGGCTTTATCGATGAGGCCCGGAGACAGGATCAGCACGAAATTCTGCCGGCCGGTCGAGAAATCGACATCGCGCAGATTGGCGATACGCCCCTCGATCTCGCGGCCGAGCACGTTGAGGGTGAGCGTGTCGCCGATTTTCAGTCCCATGCCCTGGGCAAGATCGGCGTCGAAGGAAATGCGTGTAGGTCCGCGATAATTCGCGGGCCACCAATGACCAGCTGTAATATTCGTGTCCTTTGGTTCCTGCGCGGCATAGGTGATGCCGCGGTCGCCATTCAGCGCCCAACGCGCGTCGCGCGCCACTTTTGCCCGCGCGGCCGGCACGCCGTTCACCGCAACGATCCGGCCACGGATCATCGGCGTGCGGCGGTAGTCGCGCGCGGATGCGAACTGCGCAATTGTCCGGTCGAATGCCGTCGTTTCGGCAGGCTGGATGTCGACGAAATAGAAGGTGGGGGCGCTCCCCGGCAGGCTGTCGTTCACCCCGCGCGAGATGGTGCGGTCGAGAATGGTAACGGTCGCGAGCAGCGACAGACCGAGCCCGAGCGCCGTGATGACCGTCGGCGTTGCGGATCCGGGCCGGGTCATGTTGGCGAGCGCGAGCCGAGGCAGGGGATGCCCGATGGGCGGCAATCGCCGCAGGCCAAACTGAATTCCGCCGGCCGCGAGTGCGAGGGCGGCGAGGCCGCCACCGGTGCAGGCGAGGAACCACAACGAGAAGGACGCAGAGGGCGAGAAAACAAGTGCAAGCGCGACAATCGTCAGTCCCGCGCCGCCCGCCGCGGCCAAATAGGGCAGGCGGCCGCGACGGCGCGCGGGCGCAACCTGGTCGCGGAACAGACCTGCCGGCTCGATCTCGCGGGCCCGCGCGAGCGGCACAATGGCGAAAGCTGCCGCAGACAGAATTCCGAAAGCGAAAGCGAGCACAAGCGGCGCAGCAAAAAATCCGAAATTCGCGGGCACGGGAATCTCCGCTCCGTAGAACCGGGCTATGAGAAGAGGAACGGCGGCGCCGAGGATTATGCCCGTCACGGCTGCGCAGGCAGCAATCGTCATTATTTGCAAGAAAAACGTCAGGAACACGAGCCTGCCATCTGCGCCGAGCGCTTTCAGTGTTGCAATCTCCTCGCGCTTCCGATCGAGGAAGGCTTGCACCGCCTGGCCGGCACCCACGCCGCCGACTGCAAGTGCGGTGAGGCCGACAAGAGTGAGGAACACGCTGATTTGCTTGATGAACCGGTCCGTACCCGGTGCGGCGTGATCCCGATCGCGGATTTGCCAACCCGCGTCGGGAAAACGCGCTTTGGCTGCGCCGCGGAACGCGGCAATGGAAACATTGGGCGAGAGGCGCAGCCGCGCATTGTAGTCGATGAGGCTGCCGACGGCGACGAGGCCGGTGCGCGAAAGCGCATGCATCGAAATAATGACATGTGGACCGAGACTGAAGCCGCCTGAAAGCCGGTCGGGTTCATTTGCCAGGACGGCAGTGATACGAAAATCCTGGCTGCCGATTCGGATCACCCCCCCGCGTGTGGCATGGAGCCGGTCGAGCAGTGCCTGTTCCGCGACCGCACCACAGATCGCATCCGGTGCGCAGGCCAGCGCGGAAGAGAGCGCGAAAGACGGCGCGAGTCCGATGCTGCCATAGAGCGGATAGTTTCCATCGACGGCCTTCAGCTCGATCAGCTGCCGCGCCGCAGGCTGGTCGTTTGCAAGAGCGTACGCCATCGCGCGCATGGAAATTACCTGGGAGATTCTTCCTTGCGACTCTGCAAAGGTTCGTTCTGCGGGCGTAAGCGGGCGATGCACGAGTTCGATGGCAACATCGCCGCCCAGCAGCACGCGGCCGTTCTCGGCAAGTCCGGACAGCAGCGCCTGGGCAAGCGATCCGACCGCGGCAATGGCGGCGACGCCGAGCACGAGCGATGCAAAGAAGATGCGGAACCCGGAAAGCCCGCTGCGCAGCTCGCGGCTTGCGAGCTTCGAGGCCAGCGCGAATGTGTTCATGCCGCCGCGGCTCGCGTATCGCTCAGGATCTCGCCGTCCTTGAGCCGCAGAATGCGGGTGCAGCGCCGCGCCAGCGTCTGTTCATGCGTGACGAGA
>DATJUM010000025.1:0-3872 GCA_035502355.1 Rhizomicrobium sp.
GGTGGAGAGTTGCGTCGATCCGGCGATGAGTGCGACGGAAAACACCGTCATGATCAGCGCCGGTTCGGCGAGCGAGGCGAACATCACTTCGCGCGAGGCGCCGATGCCGCCGAAACTCGTGCCCACGTCGAGGCCCGCCAGCGCAAGGAAGAAACGCGCGCTGCCGAGCAAGGCGACGATCGCGATGAGATCGGCAGACCAGCTGAACATCAGCCCGGTTGCGAAGGTGGGAACGAGTGCGGCCGCCACCCAGGTCGCGGCAAAAATCAGATAGGGCGCTGCGCGGAAGAGCCAGGACGCGCTCGCGGCAAGCACGACATCCTTGCGCAACAGGCGCACGAGATCGCGATAGGGCTGTAATACTGATGCGCCCCGGCGGCGCTGCAAATGCGCCCGGCACTTGCGCACGAAGCCGGTAAGCAACGGCGCCGCGGCGACCACCAGCAGCATATCCGCGAATTGCACGAGGAGATCGCGGATCACGGCCATAGCGCGATCCCGGCAAGCAATATGATCAAGGCAAAGAAGACGAGACTCAGGTAGTCGCGGATGGTCATGAACTGCCACGCATCGAGGCGTTCCGCGCCGAATGTTACGGCGCGCGCGACCGGCGCGTAGAAAACATCCCAGGGAATGTCGCGCATCTCGACCGCAAATACCGCCGGCCGCGCGTCCCCCGGCGGCGGCATCGTCACACGCTCGCGCGCGCGGAAGACGACGGAGCCGAACACGCGGCGAATGGGCTCGGCAAAGCTGCCTGCCGTATATTGCAGCAACGGACTGCTGTCCGGTGTGCCGCAGTCCCAGGCCGGTGCGCGCCGCAGCGCCCGCGAAGCGAACCGGTGGATCGCTGCCGCCGCGAGACACGCCGATGCCGAAATAAACAGGAACACCAGAAGCCCGTTATAGGAACTGCGGCCCTCTGCCACCGGAATGATGGTGAGCCAGGGAATGGAGCGCTGCTCGGGCAAGCGGGCGTGAACGAGTGCCACTGTAACCGGCGACATCCAGTCGATCGCAAGCCCGGGCAGGATGCCGAGGAAAAGGCACAGCGCCGCCAGAACAAACATCGCGCCACGCGAGAACCGGTCGGTCTCGTGCGCCGCGGCGGCCTGTTGTGAGCGCGGCCGACCGAGAAAGGTAATGCCGAACGCCTTCACGAAACAGGCCGCGGCGAGCGCGGCGGCAAGTGCGAGCGCGGCGCCGACGCACGGTACCAACAACCACAGGCCCCATTGCGGCAATGACGGCCCGAGAAAGATGGCCTGAAACGTCAGCCATTCCGATACGAATCCGTTGAGCGGCGGCAAAGCCGAAATGGCCGCGGCACCAACGAGAAACACAAAGGCCGTCTGCGGCATAGGGTGGATGAGCCCGCCCAGATGCTCCATGTCGCGCTCGCCGGTGGTGCCGAGCACAGCGCCCGCGCCGAAAAACAACAGGCTCTTGAACACGGAATGATTGAGGACATGCAGCAGTGCTGCGGTCAGCGCCAGCGCCGCGGCAAATGCCATGCCGTCGGCGCGAAAGGCGAGGGCCAGTCCCAACCCCATGAAGATGATGCCGATATTCTCGACGGTGTGGTAGGCAAGCAGGCGCTTGAGGTCGTGCTGCATCAGCGCCTGCAGCACGCCCAGCAAGGCGGTGATGCCCGCCAATACGAGAACGATCACGCCCCACCACCATTTGGGCGGGCCGAGCAGGTCGAAGACGATGCGGATGAAGGCGTAGACCGCCACTTTCGTCATCACGCCGCTCATTAGCGCGGAGACGGGGCTCGGCGCGGCCGGGTGCGCGAGCGGCAGCCAGGCATGCAGCGGCACGAGGCCGGCTTTCGATCCCGCGCCGAGCAGTACGAGCACGAGCACCAGCGGCCCGAGCGCAAGAACATGCGCGTGCCGGATGTCTGCAAAGACGTAACCGCCAGCCGCGCCCGCCAGCACGCCGAAGGACAGCAGCAGGCAGAGCGTGCCGAACGCCGCCATGAGCAGATAGACATAGCCGGCACGCACATTCTCCCGCTCGCGGTGATGGGAGACGACGAGGCACCAGGAGCTCAGCGACATGAACTCCCAAGCGACCAGGAAACTGAACGCGTCGGCCGCGATGACGACCAGATTCATCCCAGCCAGAAACGCCGGATAGAAGGGCAACACGCGCGGCGCTTCCGTCTCATGGCCCGCATGGCCGATGGCATAGAGACTCGCGAGCGCGCCGCCGAGATTGACGACGGCGAGAAAAAACGCCGCGAGCGCGTCAAGATGGAAATGCGCTCCCAGCCAGGGAAGTCCGACCGGCAGGACGACATCGGCAGGAGCGGCGCCGAGAGCTGCCGCCGAGAGAACAAAGAGAAGCGAAGTGATGATGACGCACGCGCCGTAGATCATCGGCGATGCGACGCGCGACCGTCCTGCCGCGATGCCGAGAAGCGCGACGACAAGAAGGAGCGCGATGCAGGCAAGTACGGCAGTCGCCAACATGTTCTCAACCGCCCGAGGATGGTTTGGGTGCAGCCGATTTCAGCCGCACGCCGCGACCGCCGCCCGGGCTTGCCGCCCCTTCGCCGATCACTTCGATGCCGGCGGCATCAAGCGCGCCGACAAGCTTCATCAGCGAATCGACATTGCCCCGGATCACGCCTTCGCTGGCCTCCATGCGCTGGACGGTGGGAACCGACAGCCCGCACAGTTCAGCGAGACGCCGCTGGTCGATGCCAAGAAGGGCGCGCGCCGCCCGCAACTGTGCCGCCGTGATCAAGGGAAGGTTTGTCCAGGATCAGTGTATGATGTCTATAACATCAGTATGCATATGTCAACACTGCATATTCATAGATATCTTCCCATTTTTCATTGTATTCATGCGTACCAAAGGCCCAGCGACAGCATGGACCTGAACAAGCCCCGCCGCGGCCCAGCGATCACGGGGAAAAGCGGAGACCCGGCATGCCAGATGCGTCATTTCACGGCGTTGGGCTGATCGACGATGTCGTTCGACGGGGAGCCGAATGCGTGTGAGTAACCTCTTGGCGATTTAATCGAGCCTGATGACGCATCACGGTTGTGCGAAGAATGGAAGCTTAGCCCATCAATCGGAACAAGATCGAACAGATCATCGCGTCATGCTTGCTACATGTAAATTCGATTTCAAAGCGCATCATTTGTCGGCTAGATTTCAACGACGTCCAGCACGAACCAGGCGCGGCACATGCATCCGAACGACGCTCCCGCCCTGTTCGAGAGGGCTGTCCAGCGTCATCTGCGCGGGGAACTCGCCGAAGCGCTGGCGCTCTATGACGCGACGATCGGGTCAGACCCCAAATTGGCGGTCGCGCATGCCAATCGCGGCCTTGTTCTGCAATCCCTGAAACGGCCGGAGGAGGCGCTTCGGAGCTATGAACGCGCCATTGGCCTTCAGCCGGATTACGCCGACGCCTGGTACAACAGCGGTATCGCGTTCAGGATTTTGAACCGTCTCAATGAAGCCGAGCGCTGCTATGCCCAAGCCATCCGCCTCAGACCCGATCATGCCGAGGCGCACAGCAACCGGGGAAACGTGCTGACAGCCCTCGGGCGGCCGGACGACGCGCTGGAAAGCCTCGACGGGGCGATCGCATTGCGGCCGGATTTCGCGGACGCCTGGTTCAACAGGGCTGTTGCCTTGGAACGGTTGTACCGACTGGATGAGGCCGCGGCGAGCTACGAGCGGGCCGTCGCATTGCGGCCCGATTTTGCCGACGCCTGGTTCCAGCTGGGAAATACACAGCACCGGCTCCGGCATCTGACCGCGGCGGTCCGAAGTTATGACGTTGTCATCACCTTGAGGCCTGCATTCGCGGAGGTCTACATCAACAGGGCCAACGCCCTCAGGCTTCT
>DATJUM010000026.1:0-3201 GCA_035502355.1 Rhizomicrobium sp.
TGGCCAGTCCGGCATTTCTTGCATGGCGTAACATGGAACCCTCCAAGGGAAAGCGCCGCAATATCGCGGCGCAAGTGTATTCGCGCGAAATTCACGCGCGGTTACACAAGGACGCCGCGAGCGAAAACGGATCGAACCATGGGTATTTTCATGTTTTGCGTTCGGTGCCTCTGTCGAGGCCCGCTACTGCGGCCCTCTTCCGCAAGGGCGTTATACCAGTGACCCTGGCAATTCACTCCTTACTGTGTCATGGCCCGCAAATGCGGGCCACCCAGGTCATGCGCCTTTGATGATTGGAAAATGTGCAATATTCTCGATGAAGGTACCAGATTTCAACTGGCTGGTCCGCAAATGCGGGCCATGGCAAAGTTGGAGAACGAGTCTGGAATAAGGGCCGCTGGTATTGCTCGGGTGACCCAAGCGACTTCTTTTATCCAAGCGAAGTTAGAGTCCGGACGAAATTGCGGCCGCGTACAAGATAATTCCCATTCAATGAACCGATTTTTGCAGCACGAAGTCAAATCAACCCGCGTGGACGGCGGTTTACAAGAAGACGCGGCGCCCGTCATCATGGCGCAGTGACGGCAAGCGTGCAGCGGCTGGACATGCTCTGAAGGAATGTCATTCTTATGAAGGCGCACGGTTTCATCGGCTTGTCTGTCGCGCTCGTCCTGGCAGCCGTCCTGACCGGTGCCATCGCGGTCTATCGTCCCGACAAGACGATCCGCGTGGTCACGGGCCTCGCGGCGCACACGCTCTGCGCCGAATCCTTCGTTTCGGGTTTCGATCCGGGCGAAATCTATGCGCAGACGATTGCGCCCTATCCGGGCGTAAGGCTGCTCGCGCCGCATATGCATTACGTGGTCGATCGCGCGCGTCGGGAGGTGCGTGTCGACATCGGCGGTGTGTTTGCGTCGCGCGCGGTCTGGCGCGGCACGCTCGGATGTCTCCTGATCGAAGGCTCCGGTCCCGTCGATGAAGGCCGTGCCGCCAATGTGCCGCGCTCCGCGCCACTATTGCCGGAGATTGCCGGCGGCAGCGTGGTGGTGCCGTCCGATCCGGCATTGGGCCGCGCACTCGACCGCATCTTTGCCGAACCGGCCGCGCCGCCGCATCGCTGGGTGAAGGCGGTCGTCGTCGTATATGACGGCCGCATCATCGCGGAACGCTACGCGCCGGGCGTCCAGGTCGACACACCGCTGCTCGGCTATTCCGCGAGCAAATCGTTCATCAACGCGCTGGTCGGCATTCTGGTGCGCGAAGGACGGCTGAAGGTCGATGCGCCCGCGCCGGTTCCGGCATGGAGCGGCCCGGGCGATCCGCGGCGCGCGATCACGCTCGACAATCTCCTGCGCATGACGAGCGGGCTTGCCATTGCCGAGACGGGAAGCGGCTTCGATCCCGCCGCGCGCATGCTCTATACCGAACGCGACATGGCGGGATTCGCCGAACGCCAGCCGCTCGCGGAAAAGCCCGGCACCAGCATGGAATATTCCGACGCGAGCACGCTCATCGTTTCGCGCATCGTGCGCGATGCGGTGGGCGGGACAGGCGCCGCCGTGCAGAATTTCGCGCACCGCGAATTGTTTGCGCCGCTCGGCATGAAGAGCGTGGTGCTCGAGCCCGACGCCACCGGAACGCCGGTCGGCTCGACCCATATTCTCGCCACCGCGCGGGACTGGGCACGCCTCGGCCTGCTTTATCTGAACGACGGCGTCGCGGGCGGGCGCCGCATCCTGCCGGAAGGCTGGGTGCGCTATTCCTCGCGCTCGACGCTCCGCACCAGCTACGCCGCGGGCTTCTGGACCAACGCAGGAACAAATGACGAAGGCGCGCTCGGCCGCATCAGCGCAGGCGTGCCCTGCGACACGTTCTTCGCCTCGGGCAATCTCGGCCAGCGCGTTTATATCATTCCCTCGCACCGGCTCGTCATCGCCCGGCTCGGCGTGACCCAATGGCCCGACTACGACATCGGCGGCGACAACCGCTTCATCCGCGCAGTCATCGCCACGCTGCCGCCCGCCCCGCCGCCGGCCTGCGGGCGGCTCGCGGGCTGAGATTGAATTCTTCCGCCGCGAGCCAGAGTAACGCGCCTACCATGCCGGGAGCGTATTCGCACCTTCCCGGCATTGGTTGAATCGGCGCGATTGGTGTATGTTCATGCCATGAGCGAGCTTCTCAAGCGCATCACAATTCGTCCGGAGCAGTGCCACGGCCAGCCCTGCATCAGGGGAATGCGCATTCGCGTGATCGATGTGCTGGAAATGCTTGCAGGTGGAATGACCCATGCCGAGCTACTGGTGGATTATCCCTATCTCGAGGAAGTCGACATCCGTGCAAGCCTCACTTATGCCGCGCAGGAGATGAATCATCCCATAGTAACGGCTGCCGAGTGAAGTTTCTCGTCGACGCCCAGCTCCCGCCATCGCTGTGCAATGGCTGCGCACGGCCGGGGCCGACGCAATGCATGTCGGACAGGTGGGGCTTCGCGACGCCGCCGATTAAACCAACCCTGCCAGGGGTTTCGTTATGTTGGTGCGATGCGCCGGGTCGCTGTTTGGACTCTGCGCGCTGGAATATCATATCCCCGCATACCAGTCATACCCCCGGTCTTCCCAGTAGCCGCCGCGGCCGCCGGCGATGTGGGCGAAGCTGTCGGTGATTTCGATCCGGTTCACATATTTGGCCATCTTGTAGCCGAGCTGGCGTTCGACGCGCAGGCGCAGCGGCGCGCCATGGGGGATGTCGAGCGGGCGGCCGTTGAGCGCATAGGCGATGATCGTCTGGGGATGGAACGCATCGACGACAGCGATGCTCTCGTAGTATTGCCCCGGGCTCTGCTCGCCGCCCTTCGCGGGCTCGCCGGTCAGATTGTCGGCGCAATGGAACACCGCATAGCGCGCATTGGGCTTCAGCGCCGCCGCCTTCAGCAGCAGCGACAGCGGCACGCCGGTCCACATGCCGATCGCCGACCAGCCCTCGACGCAGTCATGCCGCGTGATCTGGGTCCGGCGCGGCAGGCGGCGCAGATCCGCAACCGACAGCGACAAGGGATGGTTCACCAGGCCATCGATCTTCAGCCGCCAGTTGGCGAAATGCTGGGCGGCATGGCGGTTGTAATCATCCGTGCCCGGATCGAAAGTGCCGTTGGGCTTGAAAATGGGGGAGATATCAGAGGGGCTGTACTCCCGCGCCAGGCGC
>DATJUM010000027.1:0-33657 GCA_035502355.1 Rhizomicrobium sp.
CTTCGCCGGCAGAGATCGGGGAGGCGCGGTTACCCCAGCTATTGCGGATATAGCTTGCCACATCGGCTATCTCCTGGTCCGTCAGCTTCCATGCGAAAGAAGGCATGCTGAGTGGGGTCGGGCGAGTCGGTGTCGTTGCTATGCGCGTTCCGGCCAGGATTATGTGCTCGATGCCGGCTCCGTCGCTCTGCTGCACCACCGCGTTGCGACCGAGTGGCGGGAAATACTGCGGTTGACCGGCGCCATTCTCCAGGTGACAGGAAGTGCATGCGTCGGAATAGATCGCCGCACCGCGCAACATCGACGCTCGGTCGGGGACGGTTTCAAGCTTCGCGGGCAAACTCGCGACCAGCCCTTTCAAATAGATGGCAATCGCCGCCCGTTCCGCGTCGCTCATAAGCGATGTCGAATAGGTCACTACCTCTGCCATCGGGCCACCCGCGCCGGCGTGGCGGTTGCGGCCCGTCTTCAGATATTCGGCGATGTCGGCGGCGCTCCAGCCGCCCAGCCCGACCCTCGCATTCGCCGTCAGGTCCGGAGCGGTCCAATTGTCCAGAACGCCGCCCCAAAAGGCGTGACCGCCTTTGTCGGCACCAAACAAGTTTTTAGGTGTATGGCAGCCTCCACAGTGACCGGGACCCTCGACAAGATAGGCGCCTCGATTCCAAATCTCGGACTTGCCGGCCTGAGGAGCAAAGGTATGGCTGCGAAGTGAAGTCAGGTTCCAAAAGCGGACAAAGATCCGAAAGTTGAGAGGAAACGCCAGACGGTTCGCGGGCACGGTATAACGAACAGCAGGCGTGGTCCGGATATAAGCGAAAAGCGCGTCATCATCCGCGCGGCTCATTCTGCGAAACCAGGGGTATGGGAAGGCGGGGTAGAGATTCTCGCCATGAGCTCCGCGCCCGTCATGCATGGCCAAGTAGAACTGGTCTGCGGTCCAACGGCCGATGCCTGTCTCGGAATCGGGAGTAATGTTCGAGGAGTAGATCGTGCCGAACGGCGTCTGAAGGCCCAAGCCGCCGGATAATGGTTCGCCACCCTTGCGCATATGACACGAGACGCAGTCGCCCTCGCGCAGCAGCTCCTGACCACGGCGCAAGACCGTTGCGTTCGACCCGTCTGGAATATGCCCCGAGAGCATCGAAAAGGCCGTGACGGCGGTGAAGGGATGCCGATTGAAACCAATTGTTTGACCCATCGCCCAATTGGCAGCAAAGACGCCTACGACTGCAAATGCTGCGACCGCGGCGTATGAGGATCGGCGGCTCATGCGTGCACCAGCGGACCAGGTGATTTCAAATACTGCC
Organism: Rhizomicrobium sp.; assembly: GCA_035502355.1. Classification (GTDB taxonomy): domain Bacteria; phylum Pseudomonadota; class Alphaproteobacteria; order Micropepsales; family Micropepsaceae; genus Rhizomicrobium. Next base: position 1,311 of record DATJUM010000027.1, read on the forward strand.
CGATGATCTCCTGAGCCGCATGATAGGTCAGGGCCGCAACCGTGGCCGTCGGGTTGTAGCCCGCATTTTGTGGAAAGGCGCCTGCTCCCATTGAGAATACATTCGATACGTCCCAGGATTGCAGATACTTGTTTATGACGCTGGTTTTGGGGCTATCGCCGATGATCGCACCCCCGGTGTTGTGCGTTGTCTGGTAAGGGACGACGCTCCACGACCCGACGCGGCGATTTTCCTTGATTTCTCTCGGATTCATCGCGCGCGCGATCTCGGCGGCCCTGTCCGTCAGATAATTCGACATCTTCAGGTCGTTTTGATTGAAGTCGAAGGTCATCCGCAACATGGGCCGGCCGAAAACGTCTCGGTATGTCGGATCGAGATCGAGATAATTGCCACGGCAACTCATGCTGGAACCATGGACGCTGATGTTGAAGGAACGCAGATAATTCTTTGCCGCGGAGTGTTTCCACCCCAGGCCCCAGGACGGCACGCCTTTGGGCGTATATATCATCTCAATTGGGCGACCACCCGTGATCATGCCCGCGATGTAAGCGCCCCCTATAAAACCCAAGCCGGAGTGGTCGAAATTGTCGCCATTGAAGTCATCGACCACTGTCGCCAAGGCGCCCGCGCCAATGAACGGGTTTATAATCTTGTCGTCAAAAAATACATTGACGGAAGACATGGTCTGATAGGCGTAGTTCTTGCCAACCACGCCCTCGCCCGTCTTGGGATCGTAGGGTTGCCCAATTCCGGAGAGCAGCAGCAGACGCACGTTGTGCAGGACATATGCGCCAACGAACACGATCTCGGCCGGCTGGAAAAACTCCTCGCCGGCACTGTTGACGTAGGTGACACCGGTGGCCTGTTTCTTGTCGGGCGTGAGCTCAATTTTCAGGACTTCAGACTCGGTGCGGAGTTCAAAATTGGGCTTGCGGATTAGATAAGGCAGCACTGTAGTTTGAGGGCTAGCCTTGGAATAGTTGCCGCAGCCAAACTTCTCGCAAAAGCCACAATAGGTGCATTTGCCAAGCTGGCAACCCAGTGAATTGGTGTAAGCCTGGCTCAGATTGCCTGTGGGATGGGGGAAGGGATGCCGCCCCAGCTTTGCCGCCGCCTGGCCGAACAGTGTGGGACCATAAGTCTGCCTCATGGGCGGCGTAGGATATTCGTTCGAACGCGGCCCTTCGAATGGATTGCCGCCGGGCCGTATCTGGCCCCGCAAATTGCCAGCCTTGCCGCTTGTCCCACACAACTTATCGAATTCGTCGTAATAAGGTTCCAGTTCGTCGTAGGTGATTCCCCAGTCCTGCACTGTCAGGTCGTGGTCGGTAACCGCTTTATTTCCATAACGCTGGGCATTGTGGCTCTTCGTGAGAAAATCACTGGGGAGGAAACGCCAAATCTGTCCGTTCCAATGAACGCCGCCAGACCCAACTCCCGTTCCGAGGAGGAAAGATCCCAGATGACGCATGGGAAGCGCCTCCTGGTTCACGTTGTTGCGGATCGTAAGTGTGCTGTCGGAAAGATTCTGGAACAAATGGTGGCGCCACATGTAACGCAGCTCGTCTTGCGCAAAACCCGTCGCAAAGTCGGTCGATGTATCACGCCAGGGCCCTCGCTCCAGCGCAAGTACATTCAAACCAGCATCACAGAGCTGCTGAGACATGATGGCGCCGGTCCAGCCGAACCCGACCATCACGGCGTCGACGGGTTTGAGGGTGTGAACCATGGGTCTCAGGCCTCCGACCAACCGGGGCGACCCTTGAAGCCAACCGGCGGATAGGGGACTCTTTCGCCATGGCGATCCACCCATTCGCTGTAATCGTAATGGGCGCCGGGGAAGCCGATCATCTTCCATGCGGCCATGTTTTTGTTGCCGCCGTAGACAGGATCGGAGAAATAACCCTCTTTGGTGTTCTGTAGCAGCATGGCAAAGAACACCTTTGCATTCACACCGCCGCGAAGTTGTATGCTGCCTGTCTCCAAGCCCTCTAGTACCATTTCCTTCTGTACAAGGCTGAGCTTGGCGAAAGGAACTCCCCTGAAGTGAGCCGTTGTGTAACTGTCGATTGCCTTTATTGCGGCCCGATACAACTGCGCTGGAGAAAAACGTAGCTGGTATCCCTGTTCTGGGATGCCTTCCTTCCAAGGTCCGGCGAGATAGTAGTGGTCGCCGCGCCCAAACGCGCCGGCAAGCTGACGGTCCAAAAAGAATGGAACGTTTGCTTCGACCGCGCCTGGTCCCACTGGATCTGGCGGAATCAAACGGTCGACCGCCGCTTCGATAAACGCACGCTCCTCGGCGTTGAAGAATTTGAACCCCGAGCCCGTTGCCTCGGCGGGAGAATCCGCGGCACCTTCGTCCCATGGCACCTCTCCACGAAAGTCTCGAGGAGGAGCGCCCAATTCCCCATCATGGACTGTATTCGCAGCGGCCGCGGCTACTCCAAGCGCGGCGCTGCCCAAAAGAACCGAGCGACGGGCGATTTTGGACGTCTGTTCGGTCATCGGTGCCTCCTCAGTCGACCGCGCACGTACCGCCGCACCGGTGACACTCGCGATTGGCGGTTGTGCCCCTAACGAGCATCCGATGAAGGGCCGGATATGACCCGGGCACAGGTTAGAGGTTACAGCGGGTGGCAGGTATCGGCAGCCCCCAAGATGCGATATGCCCCATTCCATCGTGGAATATGTGGCGGGTTGAATTTTGATACAGAAGCGCAACAATCCCAAAAACGCTTCACAACCCTATGTGGCTCTGAGGCCGATTGCTTTTGGACTTGCAGGGGTGTTCCGGCAGAAACTTACCTCGGCCAGCACATATTGGTGCCACTAGCGATAGGAATTATGCCAAACAAAGTTATTTGTTCGATCAGACAATTATCGTGAACTAGGCTGCGGCCCTAGTACTGTGCGGATCCGGGAAGCCGCGGCCAACATGAACCAGGAGGAATACCAACATGCGCGCCGTAAATTTATTTGCAGTCGCCGCTAGCGTTGCGATATTGACCGCTCATACTGCGGCGGCTCAACTGGCCGAGAAGAAGGTGCTCACGCTGCAGGCGGCCCGTAAAATAGTTGCGGCCGCAGAAGAAGAGGCCCGACGGAAAAAACTGCGTGGTGTCATTGCGATTGTCGATGACGGAGGGTGGCTGATTATACTTGAGCGCATGGACAATGCGTCTTATCTGGCGAGCGTCGAAATTGCGCCTGGAAAAGCTCGCGCGGCAGCGCTGTTTAAAAAGCCCACTGCAGCACTGGAGGAGACGATCAACCACGGCCGCTTCGCAGCTGTCACGGCGCCGGGTTTTGTTCAAATGAAGGGCGGGCTACCGATCATTGTGGATGGCGAAGTCATCGGCGCAATCGGCGCAAGTTTTGACACGCCTGAACATGATGTCGAAATATCACAGGCGGGACTTTCGGCTCTCAGCCCTTGAAATCGCTGAATTTCGACTCTGAACTATGTAGCCGGTGTCAAAGTGCGGCCCAAGAATTGTGCGCTTTATCTCCCGACGATCGATCTGGATTTTAGCCGGCTGGTCTGGCCTCGCCTCGCCTCGAAGACTCGGTCATCACGCCGGCGGGTTATGGTGAGTGACACGCTCTGTAGCGGATTGGTCTGGCTGCCAAGAGGCATCGCACCCGAGACGCAGTATCAGCCGGCTAGTCCGCGCGGGAGGACGATGGTACCTATGTTCTCCTTTCAGACTCGGGCTACCCCCCACCCCTGTTGAGTCGTTCTTATTACACCGAAGTAGACGATTTTCCACAATGGTTTCGCGACCGCGGTCCGCTGAAACCACTCTGAGTCCAGCGTATCACGAAATACAGCGTGAGCGTTCCACCGACGGGCAGTACAGCGAGTTCGCCATATTTTTCTAGGCTCGGCACGAGCGGGGGGCCGGTGTGGCGGGATGAGGTCGTCGAAATTGACGACCTTTCCCTTCGTCAAATCCTGCGGCATCAGTGAGCTGACGAAAGGGGTGAGCCTGGACAGAGTGGTGCCAGCGTCCCACGTTACTAGGGATATCCAGCATATGGGCGCGAAGGCCCATACCCGAAACAGCCCGCGCGACCAATTCACTGACACGTTGTGTACGCTGATCCTGAAGCGTAGGACGTGATGCAATTCACAGGCGCGTTCTGTCGCGCCGCGCCTGCAATGTTGGCCATGCACCATTTGGATGATGAGCGCCTGCTGTTCCGGCGTTATGGGTTGCGAGAAGCATGCGCCAAGTCCGAGCACGCCTATCCCAAAAATCATACTAAGTATCATCTCAATTCGTCCTGGCGATCGGGGAGTTGATAAACCCACACCTCAGCGCGGTCGCCGCCGCCTTTAGACCTTTCGGCCTTGAACACGCGCTACGGCCTCCCCGACCATAGGTCGAGGAGTGTCGGGTGACGGCTGCACAACGCCGTCAGGTGTAGGGCTTCTCATGCCCCAGAACGGCCATAGGACCGCTCTGCTGGAATGCCGTCCGTGTTCGAGTCATTAACGGACATGGCCACGTTGAGCCGAATTCGGTGCGCAGCAGTTGGCAAGTTTCGGTATTGGTGCAAAATTCAAGAATTTCGCACCAAAACTAGACCCCTGATCCGATTGCGCTTTTCCGGTGCACAAATCCGGTGCAGAATCGGGCCATGATTTTGGGTTATGCGCGAGTCTCTACGGACGGCCAGAGCGTTGACGCACAGGTGCGCCAGCTCCGCGCGGTCGGCTGCGAAAAAATCTGCCGCGAGAAAGCGAGCGGAGCGAAGACCGACCGTGCGCAGCTTCGCCGCGTGCTCGACCAACTCGACGCGGGCGACGTGCTCATGGTGACACGTCTCGATCGTCTGGCGCGCTCGACGCGTGATCTTCTCAATATCCTCGCGACGATCGCCGGCAAGAAAGCCGGCTTCCGTTCCCTTGGCGACACATGGGCCGACACCACCACCGCGCACGGCCGCCTCATGCTGACTGTGCTAGGCGGCCTGGCCGAGTTCGAGCGCGAGCTGATCCGCGTGCGCACGGGGGAAGGCCGCGCCCGTGCCGTGGCGCGTGGTGTGAAGATGGGAAGGAAACCAAAACTGACCGTGCATCAGCAGCGTGAGGCGGGCAGGCGACGAGACAAGGGCGAAGCCGTGCGCGAGATCGCGCGCAGCTACAATGTCAGCCACAGCACGATTTCGAGGCTCGGGAACAGCCCACATGCTTAAGAAACAACAAGAGCAGTACCGGGAGCCATTTCAGATCGAATACAAGGGAAAGCCATACTCTTGCACGCGCGTAGTCTCTGGCTCCCGCGTCCTGACGCAGGAAATTCATGTCCACGGTATTGGCAGCAAACACGATTCCGCCAATTACGGACGCAACGGGCATCCTATGGAGACGATGGGGCCGATCGCCCGAACGATCGCCCGCGAAATTCTCGATGAGGCCAGCCGAGGTTGCCCGGGCGAACGGGGATACGTCCCCCGCTTTAGTCATATTGCTGCTGAGCAATCGTGCTATTGGGCTATGCTGATTAGCGATGATCCTGTTTTGGGCGTCCCTTAGCACGCCCGGCCCCCGCCCTCAGAAACGCCCGCTCCACGTCTATTCATTCGCCCGGCGGGCGAACGTGGAGCCGCCCTCAAACACGTCCCTGGGTATTGAAAAAACGCCGTCGTAACGACGATATAAGCGCTGCCGTTATGTGCAGGAAAGAAGAGAATGATCAAGCTCGCTGTTAAGCGCGCGGACGCCGAGGCGCTCCGCAAGAACGAAGTAAAGTGGTCGAAGCCGCTTATGCAGGCCGGGTGGAATGCCATCCCGAGCATCATAATCGAGAAGCAGAAAGCTCTTGGGCTGGATGCTCTCGACATGAACATCATCGTGCATCTGTCGAATTACTGGTGGACGGCCGACAACCTGCCCCACCCTTCGGTGGAGACCATCGCCAACGCAATCGGCGTACAGCCCCGCACCGTTCAGAAACGCATCAAGGCCCTGCACGAGCTCGGCCTGCTTTCGCGCAAGGAGCGCCGCAAGACGCGGTTTGGCAGCGATACGAATCTGTACGGGTTCGAGGGATTGATTAAGGCGGCCACGCCTTATGCGCAGGAAAAATTGGCCGAACGGGCCAAGCGTGAAAAGGAGGAGCAGGACCGCCTCGCGAGGAAGCGGCCCAAGCTCAGCGTGGTGCCGAAATAGAGGTTCGATATAGGGCCTCCGGGCGTCGTGACGCTACGGTGTCCCTGCGGCGTAGCTCAGTGGAAAGAGCGTCCCTGCTTACTACATTCTAGGCGGAGCACCCCTAGTATGGGCGGGAAGGTCGGGGGTTCAAGTCCCCCCGCCGCAACCAAATTCGGCGCCAGGGCTCTTGCCTTGGCGCCGATCGGGCTACCATTCCGGCGGCTCATCATCAGGCCCATCGTGATCTTCGTTTAATCCTTGGGAACGTCGCCGCACGCGCGCCGCGGAGGACCGGCCCGGTGTCGGTCGGTGCGAAGTTGAAGCGCGGCTCAAGATTCGAGATCGACGAGACGTAAAGCTCGGCGATCCGGTAGAGCTCGACAAGCTCGCGCCAACTGTATTGGTTTGCGAAGCGCCCGCACATTGCTGAACGACAGCGTCTTCGCGGATTCCGGACGAGAGCCGGGCTCATGGGTGTGGCGCAGTGGCTCCGCCAGATTTACCCGATCGTGTGGTCCCTACCTTAATGACTCCATTACGCTCAGGCGCTACGTTGGCACTAGGTCGGTCCATTGACCGCCCTGGGGCGTAAGAACCTCCTCGGTTAGCGGCGCTTGTGCGGCCGCAACAGCACTCCTCGACCCTATGGTCGGGGAGGCATCGGCGCATGTTCAGGACCGAAAGGTCTAAAGGCCGATGCGGCCCCCTAACCGAGGCTTCTTAACTCCCCGATCGCCAGGTGGAGTTGAACGAGCCATGTCCAAACCCCTCATCGCTGCGATCCTCATCGCATTCAGCCTAACCGCTTGCTCGAGCCAGCCTATGACGCCCGAAAAGTCCGAACAGATGCAGGAGGTTCTACGACTTAACCAGCATTTGTCCGACGAGGCGCAGCGCAATCACGCGATCATGATGCAAGGCCTGATGCACCAGAACGCACCGATCAACTGTTTCACGCCCCCTGGCTCCCCCTACACGACTTGCCAGTGAGGTCTTTTTTTCGACGTATGCGGGACTGGGGAGAAGTACTGCTATTCGTGGCGGGTATTTTGTTCGCGACCTGGAGCATCTGGACGCACATGCGCGACACTTGGAATGCTCCGCGACCTGGTGAGCCGTGTGGCTCACATCATCACTGGCGCGCGGTGGGCGACGCTTTCAGCGGCTCAGATATCTCATGTGAAGACGACGACGAGCCATAATCAATCAGTGCTGTGGGTTCCTGCTCAAAATGCGCAGAGGCGCCCTGCGCGATCTGGAAATCCCTTACGAAAGACGTTTGCCAGCCATTGCGGCGCGGCCATCGGCCTGTGACGTGGACAGCTCATGCATCTTCAGCGCCTCCGCCTGCCGCTGCTTCCTAAGTTCGGGGTTCGGTTCTTGCTCCGCCAGACGATCGAACACTCTCGCCAGCGCCAACCAGTGAGGCGCAAGCGTCGCTTTTCGATCTGATACCGACATGTGGAAGCATTACTCAGGTGATAGCTTTGTGCAACTGCCGCCAGAGCCTACGTGATCGGCTCAGAGTTCAAGCGGACGTCGAGACCTCACGAGGCGCCAGCAGTCCTAAAGCGCGCAGAAGTCGCTGTTGGGAATTGACGAGCGTCACATAAGCCAGCGGATCGATTGCATTTCCTGCAGCGCGGGAGGCTTCCATGAACTCTAATTCAAGGGACACTTGCGCCAGTCGACGGACAAGCTGCTGACCACCTGCTGAAAGCGATACCATACCCCCGGCCTCGTCCGCGAACTGGACCATCAAATCGCGAAACCGGCGTGCGCCGGCACTTCGGCCATCCTTAAAGATTTTCCCGTTCGTGACGCGGCTGCGAGCCGTCGGCGAACCTGGAGCTTTATGGAAAGGATCGTGGGACAACATTGCGCTCGATTCAAAAATCACTGATTCGTCACAGAGAGACGTTGAGCCGACGAATCTATGCGGTCAAGGTTGCATAAGAATTCCAATTTGATGCGGGGCGCGGGACTGAATTGGCCACCGTATCCTTCATCTAGTCGATACCGCGCGATTTCTCCGAAAAGGGAGCATTTGCGAGCACGAATTTGCGGGGAGACCACGAGAAAAAATTTACTGCCCGCGCCGAGCCTTTGATAATCAACGTTCCCGTCAGGCGGGCTTCAGTTTTTCGTGCGCGTCTGTGCCCGCACCGTCCCGCCGATCTCCCCGAAAAAACCGCCTTCCCGCGCGTCAGCGCCCTTCGCAAGCGCTATTGGCTGTTTCCCCGCAGGCGCAGCTCATCGAATCCAGAGACGCTTATAGGCCAGAGTTCGGGCCAGCCTTTGTCGAGTTGTTCTTTTGCGGTGGTTTTGCAGGAGTGGAGAGCTTGGAGGTGGTTCGGCTTGGTGTTGTCCATTGCGACGGCGATGGTCACCCATCCGCCTTCGACAACCCTAGCGAGCTCGTCGGCGAAGATCATCAGGCGCTTATATGGGTTTTAGATCCTGACGACAGATTTGCGCGCACGCTTTCCCGTTCCCGTCCCTCCCGGAATTGTTGTGGATAAATCTTCTTTGGGCGTGTCGGTACACGAAGGATACGATTCTGCCAAGCGCGCGGGTTGGGGTTCAGATACGGCTTATGTTGGGGGTGCGGGTGGGGGTTGGGCTTCGGTGTTTCGAAACGGTTCAAGCAAACGTACGCGAACTGTTTCCAGCTGTTCAGGCAAACCCTTTCCGAACCGTATGCAAAGGGGACGAAGCCATTCGATAATAACGTGCAATACGGGATCGGGCGGAAGGGTCCTTAGTTCTTTGAATGCAGCTTTCATTACGTTATGATTTGCAACCGTGTTCCAGTCGCGATGTCGGCAGAGAAGAAGATATTCGCCGCGGCCAAAACGCTTCACGAACCCAGATTGGACGAGCTCCGACATCACCGCTTGTGTCTCCTCCATTGACCAGTTGAGATCGGCCGCGACGTATCCGTCAAGCAACGGATAGGCGCCGATGATATTTGAGTGGGGCCCGCAGGCGACGTAGAAGGCCAAGCATTTACCTCTGTCCGATAGCTCTCGAAACCAAGCCTCGGTGAATATTGCTCGAAGGATCAACGCGTAGCCCTTAGCCATTCGAGCCGCCCGGCTTTTGCGGCGTTGACTTGAAGTTTGTCGAGCCATTAGGCGGACCAACAAATGCTTTCATCCGCAGAACGGCGAAGGCAAAGAATGCAGCGCGACGTGCTACACCGTGAACGCGCCATCCAACCTCGTTGGCCGAGCAGATAGTCTGGGCGCTTGGTACCCGTGCACGTTGCCGTATGTTAGCGCGCAGGTGGTTAAACGCGAACGCGTGCAGCTTGAGCGGGCACCCTTGCTCGCACGTGAGCATCGCGCATATCACCGTCTGGAATCCTGGGATGTAGACGATTTAAGCGGCGATAGCAGCGCCTTTGCCCAGGAATCGAGTTCGGGCTCAGGATATAGCGGAATCCGATTTACTGACTGGAAGCGAGGACCACCGCCAACGCAGGCGAGCTTTGCCAGCGTCGATGGCTTCCGATCAATTCCCCAGACCTCTTTGAGATAAACGCTGGCCGCCGCTCGGCGGAGCCGGCGAAACTCCGGTACGGTCACGACTTAAAGCCTCACTAGCTGTTGCACCGATTCACATAAATCGGCACGTGCTTTTGCTTTGCTCGTTTGCTAGGAGGCCCGCGGCAGTTGCTTCCGGGGCTTCACCTTTTCCCTAGACTGATTCGCCTTGTCGAGGCAATAGCCGATTTTCCGGGGATGGCTGGGCATGTTCACTGGTACCGGCTTGATAGCGCAACCGACGAATCTTTAGGCAGCGTTCGGAACAGTTCGGATTGGAACTACCCGAGCCTCTTCATTCGCTTCGAGCGCGGCAGCAATTCGGTCCGCGATCCTGTTTGCGGCAGCAACAAGCGCTTCGTCAGGGCGCCGAATGTAGTGACGTGCTGTCACGCCCCGCTGGGCGTGGCCCAAGAGCTCCGCGATCGTGGCGTCGCTGTAGCCTTCATCGGACGCGATAGTGGAAAATGTCCTCCTCAGCTCTTGGGACCTGGCGTCGGAGAGCCCAGCCAGGTCGAATAAACCCTCAATGCGCTTCTTGAGATCGGCTGGACCGTTACCGCGTTGAGCGGGAAACACGTACTCGCTGGTGCCCCGCGGTATCGCCTGCAGCACTTTTGTTGCTGCCGTGCCAACCGGGCGCCTAGACCGACCGGTTTTGGTAGCTTCCAGTCTCAGACAGGAGCCGACCTCGTCAACCTCGGGCCAGCGTAGCCCGCACGCCTCCTGTCGCCGCAGCCCTGAGAGAGCTAGAAGACGCACGGCGGCGACAGCATATGGCTGGTCCTCTTCACGCGCGCGCAGAACATCGCCCAGTGCACTCAGCTCCGCCGATGACAACACTCGCTCCTTTGTCCCGCTCGCAGCGGTTTCGACGCCATGCGCCGGATTTCCGCCTGTGACTAAACCACGGCGCTCTGCCCACGTCCAAATCCCGCCAAGGAGTCCCACGACGCGCGCGGCCGTTCCGGCGCCTCCTGTCACAACAGCTTTGCCGCGGGGCTTGCCCACGAATGTTCCTGCTGTCTTCCCGGCGGCGATTGCGTCCGCCATCCGTTGCACATCATGCCGGGTTGTCCGGTTCGCGATGCGTCCACCTATCAGCGGCTTTATGTGGCGTTCAATCCGACCTTCGTCGAAGCCAACGGTCGAAGGCCGTTTCTCGCGCCGGAAACGTGTCATGACCAACCCTGCGCGGGCGGCCTGCATGTACGCATCACATACTTCGCCAACGGTTAGTGCGCCTCGCTGCGACCGCCGTTCAGCGGAAGGGTCGGCACCCTTTGAAACCTCCAACAATTTCTCTCGTGCGAGCTTCCTGGCCTGATCCGGCGTTATGGTGCCTACTCGGCCGAGAACCAGGCGACGTGTACGTCCCTCCACGGTTCGGTATTGCACAAGAAATGAGGCAACTCCTGACGGCTTCACGCGAACTCCGAAGCCCCGGGTTTCTGAGTCCCACGCAAAAGTATCCTTCCCACTCGGATCTGGAGAGAGACCCTCAACCAGTGTTTTCGTAAGTTTCGCCACCGTGCCGTGTCCTGTATCCACCTCGGCCGGGGAAGCATGGGGGAAGCAGTTCGGGGAAAACGCCTTCCACCGGCGGTTGCCTCTGGTAAACACGAGTTTATGCAGAGTTCAAGAGAATCAGGGAGATAGTCAACAACATCCCTTCCGGGTAATTTCGAGAAAACCGTTGTCGTCTCCCTTCACACGGGAGGGGTCACAGGTTCAATCCCTGTCGCGCCCACCATTTAAGCCATTGAAACAACAGGAAAACCGCGTTCCTCGGCCGTTCCGCGAACCGGAACGAAGTGGAATGTAGTGGAGGAACAAAGCAGGATTTGCACGGCAGAGGCGTGCAGAATCCGTGCAGTTGACGGGGTGTGCATCTCGCGCTGCGATGGCTCTGCGCCGATAAGATTCCCCCCGCGCTCCGCGCCGAATTTGCGCCTTAGCCCGCCGGCGCCGGTATGCAGTTTCTGCATATCAGCCGATACGAAAAAACTGCACACGCCTCTTGTCGAATGTGCAGTTTCTGCGTATATCTGTCCTGTCAGCCGGTGGCTTTGGCTGACGACCAAAGGAGGACCCGATGAGGGTATTTCTGATGGTCCGGCTTTGGAGATGGCGCCTAATCCTCACCATCTCCAAGGGCTAACAGCCCGGACCGCCTGCCGGGGAGACGAAACCTCCCCGGCAGGTATCCGAAACCTAAGCGAGAGAGGCGCGAAAATCAATGACCAGGGAAGCCCTCGCCGCGCTGCGCGGCCGCCTTGGCTGGACCCAGGCACAGATGGCGGACGCCATCGGCCTCACGCTGCGGGCCTATAGCAGCGTGGAGAACGGCCATGCCGAGCTACGGCAGTTGCACGCGCTGGCGGCCGAAAGGGTCGCGCTCAGCGAGGCGGCGGCCCGCGGCGAGCCCTCTCTCGCGCCCGCCTCGGTCCGCAGGGACGCGGCGGCCATCAGCTCACAGGATTGGGTCGCTCCGCGCGGGTAAGATCGGGGTCAGAGTTGTAACCGCTGTCACAGCAAACTCATCTGGCGTTTGTCGGACGGCGGTTGAGGTTTCGGGCCGGGGGGAAGCGGCGTGACGCGGCATTTCAGCGCCTTGGCGATTTCGCGCTTGAAGCTGTCGCCGCCCACCGGCCAGCCGCCATTGGTACCCTGCCTGAGCGCGGAGACGAATTCCTCGTCGTCCGGCCTCTTGAAGCGCAGGCGGTATTCCTTCTGCCGCTGCGCCGCCGTGCGCCCGAGTGCGCGATAGAGCGGATGCTCGCTCACCACGGGATCGGCCGCGCCGAGCGCGTGGGTGCGATAGCTCGACCAGCGCCAGTCGCGGACGCGTGCGACCATCCGCGCCCGCACCGGATTGAGTTCGATATATCGGCAGCAATCGAAAAAATAGGCGTCGGTGTCGACCGGCGCGGCGCGGAAGCGCCCTTCCCACAGCGTCCGTGGCGGCCGTTCACATAGCGCACATAGCGGCGGCCGAGCGATTGCATCGTGCGGGAGAGACTGTCCGCGTCCGCCGGCGCCGCGAGCAGATGCACATGGTTCGTCATCAGCACATAGCCGTGAATGGCGAGACCGTATTCCCGGGCGGCCTCGGCGAGCCAGCCGATATATTGCGCATAATCGGTCTCGGCGAAAAACACCGCCTGCCGGTTGTTGCCGCGCTGGATCACATGCAGCGGCTGACCGCCGAGAAAAAACCGCTTCCGCCGCGCCATGCGCCTTCCTGCCAGGTTCCGGCCGTCAGCATAGGCAAATCCCCGCGAGCTGCAACTCTGACCCCGAACTTCCGAACTTCGTTCCGAAGGTACTTCGAAAATAAAGCTGTTAGTCATGACAACGGCATCTTGTTTACCCTCAGAGTTTACACCCGCGCCTGCAATGCTGTCCAACCGCGGTCCCCCGCGGATGACGCCAGCTTGTGCATCAAATCGAAAAGTTTCAAAATCTGAAGGTCCGCCTTCGAAGATCGAAACACCAAGGCGGGGTGGGCCGGGTCCCTTACCTCGACTCAAAAATTCTCCGACATCTACAAATCCCGGGACACGAACTACATTTCCCGGCTGTGTCTGCGTGGTGAAATCGTTTCGTGACGATGCGGGCACGAAGGGCTACCTCGGTTTGATCGTATTCTGACGGGACGGCGGCAAATACCGAGCGCAACCGTAGTCGAACACGGCACATTCAGCCGTTTGCCCTATTCCCCGACCATTCCACGGCGCGGGAAAGCCCCAGATGCTCCAAAATGCCAGCATGCCCAAGATGACCGCAAGGAACCCCATTGCGATCTTGAAAGGCATTGGATCGAACGGACGGCGAAAGCGCATGGCCGGGCACCTTAGCGGCGCGAAGATTGCCCGTCACGACCACCGCCGCTGTAACTCAGGCTTTGCCCGCGCCAGCACGCGCGTCCGGCGCGCTGAGCTCCGCTCCCCAACTAGATCGCGTGGGCCGTCGGCGATACGAATGAGATTTCGGATGCCGCCATTGCGCCAGCCCCAGCGCCGTGGACGCGGCGCAACTCGCGGAAGCATTCGGTCAGTTCGCGGCAAGGAAGATGGCGGCGGAGTGGGATTTCGGGGTCTGACGCCGAACTCACGCGGAATCTCCGGATGATGCTCGTTCAGAAAACCTGAACGGCCGAATCGGTGGCAATTCACCGAGACAGCGGGTAGACTCTGAAAAACCGGGCGGTAAATGCCCGTTACACGGTGGGGTCAGGGCCTGATCCCTGTCGCGGCACCAGCCATCGCCCGGCTCACGCGAGCCAGGGCGGGGTAAGCCTTTTGTTCCGACAAGCCCCGCGCCCGTTCAACATCAGGAGAGAAATTCATGCGTTCACGCAATGCCTGCCTCCTCGCCGCCTGTTCTGCGCTCGTATTGTGCGCCGGGCCCGCGGCAGCGGATTCGTTCAGGATCATTCATACCTTCGTCAATGTCGCCAAGGGCGCGCGCCCGCGCGCAGCGCTGACCAGCGACGCGGCCGGAAATCTCTATGGGACGACCTATACCGGTGCGCCGGACGGCAATGGCACCGTGTTCGAACTCAGCCCGCCCGTGACAGGAAAGAAATGGAAGCAGACCGTGCTGCATCGCTTCAGCACGAATGTGAAGGACGGGATCTATCCCGACTCTTCCGTCATTTTCGACACGCAGGGAAATCTGTACGGGACCACGTCGGAGGGCGGCATCAACGACGCCGGAACGGTGTTCGAACTTGTTGCTCCGGGTGAAACCGGCGGCAAGTGGAAGGAGGCGGTGCTGCATCGCTTCACGGGCAAAAAGGATGGCGGCACGCCGCATGGCACGCTGGTGTTCGGGCCTGACGGCGCGCTCTATGGCGCGGCCGGCTATGGCGGCACGTCGGGAGCCGGCCTGATCTACCGCTTTTCGCCGGACGCAGAAGGCAAGTGGCAGGAAGTGGTTCTCTACGATTTCACCAACGGTGCCGATGGCGGCTATCCCTATTGCACGCTGATCTTCGACAGTGCCGGCAATCTCTACGGCACGACGCTGAATGGCGGCAATGCCGGCAATGGCGTCGTATTCGAATTGTCGCCGCCCGTTTCCGGCGAGACCTGGACCGAAACGGTGCTGCACAGCTTCGACGCGTCCGATGACGGCAACGAGCCGCGCATGGGCGTGATCATGGATGCCGCGGGAAACCTCTATGGTACAACGGAATCCGGCGGCAGCATCGGCTATGGTGCCGTCTTCGAGGTAAGCCCGCCGGCGCAGGGGCAGCAATCCTGGACGGAAAACGTGATCTACAGTTTCGACTTCTCGCCCAATGGCGGCTCGCCCGCTTATTCCGGGCTGGTGATGGATGCATCCGGGGATCTGTATGGTACGACGCAGACCGGCGGCACGGCCAAGAACGGAGTTGTGTTCGAACTGTCACCGCAAAGGGGAGGCAGCTGGACGGAAAACGTGCTTCATACCTTCCAGGACTCCCCGGACGGCTCGCAGCCGGAAGCAGGCCTGCTGCTGGGCGCGGACGGCGATCTTTACGGCACGACGTTTTATGGCGGTGACTCCGCCGGTTCGGGAACGGTGTTCCGCATCACAGCCAAACACTAACCGCCACAGCGCATGCGCAAGCCCCTTGGGCTTGCGCATGCACGCTTTCTTTGCCTGCGGGATGCCCGGAGAGGAGCCTGGGGAGATGCAATGAGAAAATATCTCGTCGCGTCCGGCGCGTTTGTTTTCCTGATCGCAGCAATGCCCGTTTTCGCCCTCATTCCGCAAAGTATGGAACAAATCACGGCTGCGCGGTCTGGCGGCGGAGGTCGGCGATGTTTTTCTCCGTGAGAGATGAACCTTGCGTGCCGAAGCGGGCGGTGACGTAATTGGCCACGGCGGCGATCTCGGAATTGGAGAAGCTCGCGCCAAAGGCCGGCATGGAGATCACGCCATACGGTGTCTTGCGCCGCGTGCCGGAAATGACGATCTGCGCCACGTTGACAGCGCTGGGATCGTTTACCGCGCGCGCACCGGTCAGCGTCGCGAAGGGGGAGATCGGGCTCCGGCCCGTCCACCCATGACAGGCGGCGCAGGCGCCCTCGAAGATATGTTTGCCGAAGGCGTCGGCGATGACGCCCTGTTTCGGCGACGCCGGCGCGGGCGGCGCGAGCGTGGCGGGCAGACCGGGCGAAGAGATCGCGGGCACGCTGCGTACATAGGTGACGATGGCGCGAATGTCGTCCGCGCTCGCATAGGCAAAGCCGTTGTCGACCGCCTCGCCCATTTGTCCGCTCGCCGTACCGTGCCCCGTCGCATGACCCTCGGCGAGATAGGCGAAAAGATCCGCATCACTCCAGGCGCCGACGCCCGTATCGCGGTCGCTGGTGATATTATAGGCCTTCCAGCCACCGGTCAGTGCCCCGGAGAATTTGCGCCGGTTGTCGAGCGCGAAAGCGAGGTTGCGGGGCGTGTGGCATTCGCCGCAATGGGCGAGCGCCTCGGCAAGATAGGCGCCGCGGTTCCAGGCCGGGCTGCGGCCGGCATTGGGCTCGAAGCGCGTATTCGCGTTGAAGAACCACGACCACATGCCCACCAGCCAGCGCTGGTTGAAGGGAAAAGCGAGCCCGTTTGCGCGCTGCGGTGCGTGCACGGGCGCAAGGCTGAACAGATAGGCCTTGATCGCCAGCGCATCGGAATCGGTCATGTACGTATAAGACGCAAACGGCATCGCCGGATAAAGCGGCTGGCCGTCGCGGCGGATGCCGCGATGCACGGCATTGAGAAAATCGGCGTCGCTGTAATTGCCGATGCCGGTATCCCTGTCGGGGGTGATATTCGTCGAATAGAGCGTGCCGAAGGGCAGCGTGAAGGCAAAGCCGCCGGCATAGTCGTGCCCGCCCTTGGCGGTGTGGCATTCGACGCAATCTGCGACATGGGCCAGATATTCGCCGCGCTTGACGATGCTCGCATTCGCAAGTGAGGGGGGAACGCCGGCCGGATCGGCCGCGTGATAGTCGGCCAGCGCGACTTTCCCGCCGCCGGCGAAATCGACCGGACCGGGACCGGAAACAATCCAGGCAAACAATCCGATACCCGCAACGACAACTATCGCAACGATGATGAGAACAATGCGCGAGAGCCGGCTCATGCCTGTTTCCTCCCCGCAAGCACGTCACGATCAACCGGCATGCGCCGGAGCGGAATTCCGGTCGCGGCATAGATGGCGTTCCGGATGGCGGGCACGACCGTGGTCACCCCCGTTTCGCCGATTCCCCCGGGCGGCTCGGCGCTCTTGATCAGGTGCACGTCGATGGAAGGCGCTTCGTCGATCCGCAGCATGCGGTAATTGTTGAAATTCGACTGCTCCACGCGGCCGTGTTTGATGGTGATCTCGCCGAAGAGCGCCGCGGTCGCGCCGAAGATCATGCCGCCCTGCAATTGGGCGACGATGGTGTCGGGGTTGACGGCGAGACCGGTGTCGACGGCCGTGGTGAGACGGTGCAGTTTGACGTTTCCGCTTTCATCGACTTCCACATGCGCGACCGTGGAAATGAAGCTCGCGAAGGATATCTGCACCGAAACGCCGCGGCCGTGGCGCGGCGGCAGTGGCGATCCCCAGCCCGATTTCTCGACCGCGAGATCGAGCGCGGCAAGCAGGCGCGGCGTATTCGTCAGCATGGAGCGACGAAATTCGACCGGATTCTTGCCGGCCCTGTGCGCGAGCTCGTCGATGAAGCTCTCGATGGCGAAGACGTTGTTGTTTGGACCGACGCCGCGCCAGAAGCCCGTCGGCACGCCGGGCGGTTCGCACCGCACCGCTTCGACGACCAGATTGGGAATCGCGTAAGGCACGTCGATGGCGCTGTCGACCTCGTCGAAGTCGATATTGTGATTGCCGGTGAAAGCGGGCGGCAGCCAGCGGGCCACCACCGACGATCCGGTGATGCGATGGCGCCAGCCATCTATCTTGCCGTCTTTCACCGTCGCCGTCAGGCGGTCATAGTAGAGCGGACGGTAGAGATCGTGCTGGATGTCCTCCTCGCGGGTCCAGACGAATTTCACCGGGCCGTCGACATGCCTGGCCACGCGAACGGCTTTCACCACCATGTCGGGCTCGAGCCTGCGTCCGAAGCCGCCGCCGAGCATGTGATTATGTACGATCACCTTCTCGAGCGGCAGGCCCGCCACGGACGCCGCCGTCGCCTGCACGCGCGCCATGATCTGGGTGCCGATCCAGATCTCGCAGGAGTCCTTCGTGAGATGCAGCGTGCAATTGATCGGCTCCATGGTGGCGTGGGCGAGGAAGGGCATTTCATAATGCGCTTCGAATTTGTCGCCCTCGGCAAGCGCCCTGTCGGCATCGCCGCGCTTCCTGGCGACAAGCCCGCCCTGCTCGCTTGCCTTTGCGATATCAGCGCGGATCAGGGCGGAATCGACATGGCCGTTCGGCCCCGGATCCCATTCGATATCGAGCGCGTCGAGCCCGCTCTTCGCCGCCCACATGTGATCGCCGATGACGGCGACGAGATCGTCGAGCACCACGACCTGCTGCACGCCCGGTATTTTCTTCGCGGCGCTATCGTCGACATGTGTAACTTTTCCACCGAAAGCCGGACTCGCGGCCAGCGTTGCAAATTTCATCCCCGGCAGGATGACATCGATGCCATAGATGGTCTTGCCGTCGGTCTTTGCCGGCGTGTCGAGGCGCTTCATCGGCCGGCCGATGAAACGGAAATCCTTGGGCTGCTTCAGCGGCGGATTGGCGGGCGGCGTTCCCTTCGCGCGCGAGGCCAGTTCGCCATAGGTAAGCGTCCGGCCGCTTGCCTTGTGAAAAACTTTGCCGCTCCCGGTCGTGCAGCTATCGGGAGACACGTTCCATTGCGCCGCCGCCGCCGCGACCAGCAGCGCGCGCGATTGCGCGGCGGCCTTGCGCAGCGGCATCCAGAAGGCGCGGACGGAATTGGAATTGCCCGTCGCCTGCACCGTAAGCATCGGGTTGGCGTAAAGTTTCTCGTTGGCCGGAGCAGGCTCGAGCGCGATGGCATTCCAGTCCGCGTCCAACTCCTCGGCGAGGATCATGGCAAGCGCGGTGTAGACGCCCTGCCCCATCTCCACCTGGGGCATCACGAGCGTGGTCTTGCCTGCCGGGTCTATGCGGATGAATGCATTGGGTGCAAACGGACCCGGCTCCGGCGGAACGCCTTCGCTGTCATTGGGAACCGGTGCCGCCGCGACGGGCAGATGAAACGCAAGCACAAAACCGCCCGCCAATCCCGCCTGCAGCATCGAGCGACGCGACGGCGCAAGTGAAACGGCCGTTCTCATGAGCGCTCTCCCACCATCTCGCGCGCTTTTGCGGCGCGCTTGATCGCTTCGCGGATTCGCACATAGGTGCCGCAACGGCAGATGTTCCCGGACATCGCCGCATCAATATCGGAATCGTCGGGATTGGGCGTCGTAGCCAGGAGCGCCGCGGCCGACATGATCTGGCCGGACTGGCAATAGCCGCACTGGATGACTTCGACATCAAGCCAGGCCTTCTGGACCCGGGCGCCGGCCGGCGTGGCGCCTATCCCCTCGATCGTGGTGATGGCCCGGTTGCCCACAGCGCTTGCCGCCAGAAGGCAGGACCGCACAGGCTTGCCGTCGACATGGACGGTGCACGCGCCACAGAGCGCGATACCGCAACCGAACTTCGTGCCCGTAAGGCCGAGCACATCGCGCAGCACCCAGAGCAGCGGCATGTCGGCGGGCACGTCGACGGTTTTCGTCTCCCCATTGATGCGCAATTCGATCGGCATGGTATCCCCTCCATGCGGGCGAGCGAGCTTATGCCAGATTGTTTGCCGCCGCCATGGCGTTCATATCCGGTCCCGCCCATTTGCGCCAAATGGTGCTGCCGCCCGGCGACGGTGGTTGCCGCCTTGTTGCGCGTGTCTCCTTATGTCAGGATCGCGAGAGCGAACTAATAATGGCTGGGCACCGCAACGAGGGTGCGCAATCCCGATTCCCGAGGACGTTTCCGCAGGATTGTTGAAATGAATCCCGGCGTAGCAGATTTGAACCGGCATCGTTACAACGGGACGAGTGACAATGACGACGTCTTCCGCGCCTATCGCAGATGGGCCGGGGCGCCAATGGCGATTGCCACAGTGATCTCGACATGGGGCTCGGCTCCCCGTCCGCGCGGCAGCCACATGCTCGTCCATGTCGATGGCAGATCCGCAGGATCGGTCTCCGGCGGCTGCGTGGAGAACGATGTCCACGTCGCTGCCGCGGAGGCGATCGCATCGGATTCGACCGCCATGCGGCGATACGGCGTTACAGATGGTTCGGCCTGGGAGGTCGGATTGTCCTGCGGGGGCAGTATTGAAATTCTGATTCAGCCCGTAGCCGCGACCGCCTTTTCGCCGGGACTGTTCGACGCGATCGACAATAGCCGCGCGGCCGGGCAGCCGATCGCCGTATATACTGATCTGACAACGGGACTAAGCACAATCCACGAAAAAAATAGCGAGAACGTGTTCGTCAACTTCTATCTGCCTCCACGCCGGCTGATCATTGTCGGGGCCGTCCAGATCGCACAGGCGCTGACAGACATTGCACTTACCCTTGGGCTCACGCCGATCGTAATCGATCCGCGGCCAAATCTTTTGACCGCGGAGCGTTTTCCCGGCGCGATACGCGACGGACGTTGGCCGGATGAAGCAATCAAGTCTCTGCGGCCGAATGCGGCGACGGCGGTCGTGACGCTGAGCCACGATACCAAGATTGACGATCCCGCGCTGATTGCGGCGCTTGCCGCGCCCACCGGCTACGTCGCCGCGCTGGGTTCGCGGCGCAGCCACGCGGCAAGGCTGGAGCGGCTCCGCGGCGCCGGCGTCGAGCCATCCGCACTGGCAAGGATCGAGGGTCCGGCCGGGATCGATCTTCATGCCAATGGCGCCGCCGAGATTGCGCTCTCGATTGCCGCCGGCATGGTGCGCGCACTTTCGCAGCAAATGCCGTGATTGCTTCATCGCGTGTCGCTGCAGTCCTGCTCGCTGCCGGCCGCTCGATCCGGTTCGGTCAAACCGACAAACTCGCATATAAGCTGAACGAAATGCCGCTCGGCCTGCATGCCGCGAAGACGCTGTTGTCCATTTCTTTTGCGGCGCATCTCGCCGTGGTTTCGGAAAACTCTGTCGACTATGCGGGCATCGGATTTTCGGTCGTGCGGAATTACACGCCGTCGTCGGGCCTCAGTCATTCAATCCGAATTGGAATTGCAGCCGCGCGCAAGCACCATGTGGATGCGATCCTGATCGCGCTTGCCGACATGCCGTTCGTGACCGCGGCGCATATCGGGCGATTACTGGCAGCCTACCAGGACCAATCGTCCATTGTCGGCTCGATGGCCCGTCATGCCTGTCCGCCTGCCCTGTTCGGCCGAAACTGGTTCGACGCACTTGAAGGCCTGACCGGCGATCACGGCGCCGGCGCGCTGCTGAAGGGGGCGGTGCTCATTCCATCCGACGATGGCACGCTTGCGGATATCGACATGGTCGACGATCTTGCAGCGCTCGGAATTCCCGGGCATTGACCAGCGACAGGTTGAAACAGGTGACGAAGACCGTGTGCCATTCAGCAATGAAGAAATATCTTGTTACGTCCTGCGCGTTTCTTTTCCTGACCGCGGCAGCGCCCGTTCTCGCCAATTCCGGCGCGAGCAAATCCTCCGTTGCCGAAGCCGATGTCAGCAGTCTGAAACCCGGCGAGTTCATCTGGCATCCGGCGCTGGCGCCGCAGGGACCGATGACGATCATCGTCAATCTTCGCGCGCAGCGCGCCTATGTCTACCGCAACGGCGTCCGCATCGGCGCGAGCACGGTCTCGACAGGCAAGCCCGGCAAGGAAACGCCGACCGGCGTGTTCACAATCCTTCAGAAGGAAAAGGACCATCACTCGAACAAATACAACAATGCGCCGATGCCCTATATGCAGCGCCTGACATGGGACGGGATCGCCATGCATGCCGGCAATCTGCCCGGCCATCCCGCCTCGCATGGCTGTGTGCGGCTGCCGCTGGCATTTTCGGAGGCGCTGTTTCAGGCAACTACCAAGGGAATGACCGTCGTTATTACCGATGAGACGCCCGCGCTTCAGACTTTTATCGAACCGCATGCGGCGATCCCGGATGTTGGAGTCCCGGGACGTTCGCCCGCCGGCGGACTCGCGCCGGGAGAGCAATTCCGCTGGCAGCCGCAGCTTTCGCCTTCCGGACCGGTCACCATTCTGGTGAGCGGCGCGGACCAGCACGTCATCGTGGTGCGCAACGGCATCATCATCGGCCGGGCAAGGGTTCAAATTCCCGCAGGCAGAATCGTCGGCACGCGGGCCGCGGAGTTCACCGGCTTCGATCCGTCCGGCAAGGAGAAATGGTTCTACATCGGCCTGCCGGGTCACGAGGCCGAGCTCGGGCGGCCTCTGGACATCGCTCCCCAGCGGGACATCGTGATTCCGCCCGAGTTCTACCGGAACCTGATTGCCGCGCTGACGCCGGGCGCCACGCTGCTTCTCACCGACGGCTCCATCCTTGGCGGCGGCGAAGGCACCAAGCTCAAGATTCTCGAGAGCCAGTGATAAAGCCGACGGTGGCTTGGTTTGCAGCCGGGTCCGCCGCGCCGCAACCTGAAGAAGCGCGAATTCGCCTATACGCGATAAGAGTGGTACCCATCCCGTCCGGGGCATAGGACGACGGGGAATCCATTGGACGTTCGGAGCGATGCTCATGCCGTGGGCGTGAGCGGGACTGGCGCATGGTCGAGACGGCATGTGCTCGTCGCGCTCGCTTTTCTCGGTTGCGTCATCGCCTACACGGATCGCGTCAACATCTCCGTCGCCGCTGTCGCCATGAAGGAACATTTCGGCTGGACGCAGACCGAGAAAGGATTCGTGCTGTCGGCGTTCTTTGTCGGCTACATGCTGTGCATGTTCGCCGCGGGCGTGATCGCGACCCGTTATGGCGGCAAACGCGTTGCCGGGTCCGCCGTGCTCATCTGGTCTTGTTTCACGCTTCTCACTCCGCTCGCCGCAATGCTTTCGATCTCCGTTTTGATCGCCGCGCGGATTGGCATGGGAATGGGCGAGGCGGGTTTGTTTCCTGCCACCTACGAATTGTTTGGCCGCTGGATACCCCGGACCGAGCGCACGCGCGCGTCGAGCAGATTCGTCAGCGGAATCCCGCTGGGCACCGTGATCGGATTGATAGCCTCGGGCTGGCTCGTCACCCGCTATGGCTGGCCCGCGCCCTTCTATGTCTTCGGGCTTGCGGGCCTCGTCTGGATGCTGATCTGGTTCTGGCAGGTCTGCAACGATCCGCGATCGGATCCGCGTCTTGGCGTGGCGGAGCGCGATCTCATTCAATCCATTCGGCCGGCGCACAATGCCAAGAGCGAATCCTTGCCGTGGCGGCAGCTGCTGTTGAGCCCGCCGGTGCTGGCGATCGTCATCAGCCAGTTTGCCGGCGCGTGGACGCATTATGTGTTGCTGGCGTGGCTGCCGAGCTATTTCCGTGACGTCCAGGGACTGAGCATTGCAAATGCCGGCCTGTTCTCCGCCGGCCCATGGCTCGCAATGGCCGTGGCGATGAATGTCGGCGGTTCGCTGTCGGATCGCATGATTGAGAGCGGAATGAGCATCACGCGCGTGCGCAAGATCATGCAATGCGGCGGGCTCATTCTTTCCGGGCTCTTGCTGCTCGCCATGCGCGGCGCGCATACGCCCGCGTTGGCGCTCCTACTGATGACCGGCGCGATGTTTACCCTTGGATTCACCTGGTGCGGCTTTGCGGCGGGAATTCTCGACGTCGCTCCGCGACATTGCGGTTTGCTTGTCGGCTTCAGCAATAGCATCGGCCAGATTCCCGGGATCATCGGCGTCGCCGTAACCGGCTGGCTCGTGGATGTTACGGGAACCTACACCGCCGCCTTCGTCCTCGCCGCGGCCATCGGCCTCGCCGGGGCAATCGTTTTCGGGCTCTGGTTCAATGCGCGCCCTGTTGTCGAATGAACGATTGCGAGAATTTGGCCGGACAGACATATCTGCGTCCATGACGTTTGCATCGATGGTATGGACCCCCGGGGATGAAACCAGGGCTATCGCATCTGTCGTCGTGCGGCCCGGCCTGGGACCGGCATTTTGCGTGCTTCGACGGGCTCAGCATGATGCTTCGACGGGCTCAGCATGAGGGAAACCTTTCTGCCACAACTGCCAGTGCAAGTACGTTTCTCTTCATCCTGAGCCCGTCGAAAGGACGCACCATGCCGATGCAGGTTTCTTGTCGCTGCATATGCGACAGCCCTCGGAATGTAACGGGGAACGCTTGTGGACGGACTGCCGGCACCCGGCGTAGTTTCCTCTTAGCCAGCAGACAGGTGAACCATGAGCGCGCCCGCGAAAACAAAAACAGCCCATATGGAACTTGCGGCTGTCGCTGGAACTCCTCTCAAGATTTCGCGGGTAGGGCTGGGTACATGGGCAATTGGTGGATGGATGTGGGGAGGCAGCGATGAGAAACAGGCGATCCGGACCATCCAGGCCGCGTTCGGCCACGGCATCACGCTCGTCGATACGGCGCCTGTTTACGGCTTTGGCCATTCCGAGGAGATGGTCGGCAAGGCGCTGGCGGAAGCGGGCCTGCGCAACTCGGCCATCATCGCGACGAAGGTGGGGCTCGACTGGAAAGACGGACAACCGTTCCGCAATGCGGCGCCCGCACGGATCATGTTTGAGGTTGAAGCGTCCCTGAAACGGCTCCGCACCGACCACATCGATATCTATCAGGTTCACTGGCCGGACCCGAAAACGCCGATCGCCGAGACCGCCGATGCGATGCGCCGGCTTTTCGAACAGGGAAAGATCGGCGCGATCGGCGTCAGCAATTTTTCCGTCGCCCAGATGGACGAATTCCGCAAGGCCGCGCCGCTGCATGTCCTGCAGCCGCCTTATAATCTGTTCGAGCGCGCGGCCGAGTCCGAACTCCTTCCCTATTGCCGCGCGCACGGAATTGCGACGCTGGGTTACGGCGCGCTGTGCCGCGGACTCCTCTCCGGCCGCATCGGACCCGCGACGCATTTCGACGGCGACGATCTGCGCCTCAAGGATCCCAAATTTCAACCGCCCTATTTCGAGCAATATCTGAAGGCCGTCACGCGACTAAAGAAATTTGCGGACGAACGCTACGGCAAGAGCATCATCGATCTGGCGGTGCGTTTCGGCCTCGATTCCGGAATCACGGCCGCGCTCTGGGGCGCGCGCAGGCCCGATCAACTCGAGGCCGTGGATGGCGTAAGCGGATGGTCGCTGGACGACGCAGCCAAGGCGGAGATCGAGAAAATCCTCGTCGAAGAAATACCCCGCCCGATCGGCCCCGAATTCATGGCCCCGCCGGAAAGCGCCTGAGCCGCGCTACTTCGGCCCGACGTGTGGAGAGCCTGACGGGATGGGGCGGCCTGGTAGTCGTGCCGTCGTTGCAAGCCGGATAAGGATCACACCCGCCGCCAGGGTGGCTTGTTGGGGTCGACAAGCCGGAAATCGACAGGACCTGTTCCGAACAGCGCGATCACGGCCGGTTCCTTCTCGTTGTGCGGCACGCCGTCGTAATGCGGTGTGTGCGCGTGGCGCAGCACGAATCCGCCCGCCGGCACCGGCACGGCATGTGCGGGATCAAAATCGGCGCCGCTGTTGACCCACCAGGTTCCGGAAACGACCACCGAAATCCTGTCCGTCCGATAGCTATGCGGAGCGCTGAAATAACCGGGATGCCATCTCATGAAGACGAGATAGGGACCCGGCTGGTTCAGATCGCCATACAGCCGCGCCATGTCCCCGCTTTCGGGAGGTCCGCCGCTCCACGGAACAAACTGAATGGCGTCGGGGAGCGTGACGGTTGTTTCTGAAGGATTTATTGCGCTGGCCCGGGCCGAGCCCATGCCGAGCGGCAGGCTCGCGAGAAGCGAAGCAAGAAGGACTGTCCGCCTGCTGGTTTCCTCGTGCCCGGCGGCAGCGGAGATGTCGAACAACGGATCATCCGGATATGACATCGATGACTCCCTTTGCAGGCTTTCACAGCCGGTTGGAACAAATCCGCATCACTGATTGCGCGCATGCCCCACCGACCAGACATAGGCGGCGACGGCATCGAGATCGGCCCGTGAGAGCGGCGCGCCGCCGAGCGGCGGCATCACGCCCTGATATTGTTTGGGGTGCGGCACGCCGATCTCGATCGTATGGCGAATGCCGGCGAGGCTTCCGTCGCTCCACAGCCAGTGACCGCTGTTGAGCGGCGGCCCCTGCGGACTGCCGCCGGCATCTTCGCCGTGGCAGCCGCTGCAGGTGCCGGAGGCCACCTTGCCGTGGAAAATCTGGTCGCCAAGCTGCACCTGCGCGATTGTTGCGCCCGGCGGCACGGGCAGCGCACCGGCATGGGGATGGATACCCTCCGGCGGCAATGGATTGCCTGAAGCGTTCGCTGCGACCGCTGCCGGCGGAGCCGACGCCACCTGGTCCGACCCGTTGCCGTCATAGGTGATACGCCAGATACGGCCGTGCTTGTCATCGGCGACATAGATCGATCCGTCGGGTGCTTCGGCCAGTCCCGTCGGCCGGAACGCCGATCTGCCCGGATCCTTGTAGGCGCCTGCAAAGCCGTCCGCGAAAACAACGAACGGACCGGAGGCCTTGCCGTCGGAAAGCGGCTGGAACACGACATCGTAGCCCTGCTGCGGATCGGGCGCCCTGTTCCACGAACCATGGAAGGCGATGAAGGCGCCGCCGCGATAGCCGGCAGGAAATTTGTTGCCGTGATAGATGAGAAGATCGTTCGGCGCCCAGTGACCCGGAAACGCGGCGATGGGCCTGCGGCGGTCGGCGCAAACGCCGACTTTCTTGCCGCCATCGCCGCCATATTCCGGCGCCAGCACGAGCTTTCGCTGCATCTGGTCGTAATAACATTCGGGCCAACCGTAATCGGCGCCGCGCTCCTCGATGACGAGTTCCTCGGCCGGCAATGCCGCGCTTTGGTCCGCCGTGTAAAGCTTCGGCCAGTTCTGGAACAGCTGATCGCGGCCATGCATCGTTGCGAACAGGCGCCCTTCCGTGTCGAACGCGAAGCCTTCGCCGTTTCGCAATCCCGAGACATAACGTTCGGTCGGCGAAAACACCTGGTTGGATTTGTTTGCATCATAGAGCCAGGTGCCGGCACGCGTTTCCTTTTCGGTGCAGGGCGAAAGGCCCGGCGAGCCGGCAATGCGATTTTCGCGCTGGCAGGAATTCGTCGCCGAGCCGACGTCGAGGAACAACCGGCCTTTCGGGTCGATGATGAATGGGTGCATCGGGTGATCGCCGACCAGCGTCAGCCCCGAGACGACGAGGGTCGGCAGGGCAGTCGGAACCATCTCGCCGGGCGCAAGCGCGTAACGCAGGATGCGGCTGTTTTCTTCCGCGTAAATGGCGCCGTTGTAGAGCGCGATGCCGCTGCCGCCCGTGCCGCCATCCTGGACGGTCACGCCGAAACGCCTGATGACATCAGCTTTCCCGTCACCGTTGGTGTCCCGGAGCGCGATGAGGAAGCCGCCCGGCGGTGGAGGCGGCAGATTTCGGAAATACCGTCCGCTCCAGCTATTGGCGTAGAGCGTGCCGTCGGCTGCTACGGCCATGTGACGAACATGGCCAAGATTGTCGGCGAAAATCGTCGCGCAGAATCCCGGCGAGAGCGTCAGGCCGCCATTGTCGCCCTTGCACGGAGATGAAGCCTGGGCCGTTTCAGCGGCGGACGCAGGCTGCAGAACCGATCCGGACGCGAGTGCAAGCGAGAATGACCCGATAACCGCAAGGCGCGCGGCGAAGAATTGACGAGGACCCATGTTCGTCTCCTCAAAAAGAGCGACGCCCGAGTCCCCTGACATCCCGGCGAATAACCTAAGCCATCCGCCCGGCAATCCCAATACCAAAAATCCAATTCACCACAAACAACACGAAGGACACCAAGAAGTAAGGCGCGGGTCGCGCGAGATCATTCTTCGTGCTGTTTGTGTTCTTCGCGGGTCCAGCAACTCAGTGGTCCCGCGGCCCGCTCAACAACACCGGGCCGCGGGACCGCCGAAGCGGCGTTTACTCGACACCCTTGGTCATGTCCTGGCCGTATTGATGCACCTGTTTGGTGCCTACGATCTGGTCGAGAATCCACAGCCAGCCGCCAATGATGCCGCATTGCGAATGCCAGTTCGCCAGCGCCGCTTCCGCCTCGGTCGGCGACTTATAGGGCGGCGCCGAGGTCTGGTCTGAGAGACCGGGGAAAACCGGCACGCTGCCAAAATCCCACTCCGATGAGCAGGGACTGTTGCCGTCTCCTCCGGCAAAGGTCTGCAAAT
Organism: Rhizomicrobium sp.; assembly: GCA_035502355.1. Classification (GTDB taxonomy): domain Bacteria; phylum Pseudomonadota; class Alphaproteobacteria; order Micropepsales; family Micropepsaceae; genus Rhizomicrobium. The sequence goes on from DATJUM010000027.1 coordinate 29,414, forward strand.
GGATCCCGTCCACCAGGCCGGCACTCTGTTCGTTGATTTGCGATACCACCGAGGTCCAGTAGCTGGAATTCGTGTACGGATTCATGGTGACATGATAGCCGAGCTTGCCGAGCATCACCGCGAATGCAATCGTTGACGATGAATCATAGCTGTTCTCGTCGTCGAAATCGATTGCGTCGAGCGGCAGCGCTTTCTTCAGCGCGGCGAAATCCTTGTAGAGAATGCTGTTCTTTCCGGTGCCCTGCGCATCGACCAGCGCCTTGATATTCTCCCAGTCGCCATAGTTGGACGAGCCGATGCTCAAGGTGACGCGCGTGACCGTGCCCTTCTTGATCTTCTTCAGATCGGCGGCGAAATTGGGGTAGGTCTGGTTCCCGATATAGGCGCCGTCCGATGTCAGCGGGAATTCTCCGTTCAGGTTCAGATCGCCCGTGCTGCTGACCTCGACGCTCCAGACGATCAGTTCATTGAACCCTGATTTCTTGAGTTCGCCGATATTTTTCGGAACCTGCTTGTAAATCGGCCCGCCGCCCAGAATGCCGACATAGCCTGTCTGTGCAGCCGCCGAACCGGCGAAAGCACAAGCACTGCACAGCGCCAGCGCCCATGCCATGCGGCGCGCGCGTCCGTTCGCACGGCTGCAGTCAGGTCGTCCCCGTCCGGTTACCCTTGTTGTATTCTCACTCATGTTATTACCCCTTGATGAGCGGATATTCCGCCTATTGATGTTGTGCCGGCTGCCCTCGTTCCGGTCGTGTGCCGGATTGCCGCCCCCCAGCGGCCGGAGGCCGGGACGCTAACAGGCGGTGGCGTGCCGGCATAGTCCAAATTCTGCGCTCTTGCGGGCTTTTTTCCGAGCACCCGGCAGAATCGCAAACAACCGGGCTGGTGAACGGACCCCGTCGCATGACGTTACCTCACGAATCGCGAGGGACATCCATGAGCGAATATCTCACGCCGGAGGAACTGGAACGGCTGGAACGCGCAGCCGACATGTTTCCTTCCCCGGTTCCGACACAGCTTGTTTCAAACGGCGAGTTCATGCCGGCCGGCCAGACAGCGCAACAGAAGGAGGTCGAGGCAAGGATCAAGGCGGCGGCGGAAACGCTCGCCCGCCGGCACGGAATGAGACGCCGGCACTTCCTCGCCAGCGCGGCCGGAATGGCCGCGGCGTTTGCCGCCATGAACGCGGTTTACGGCCCTTTGTTCGAGGTCGATCCGGCCGAAGCCGCGGTGCCGGACGCGGCAAAGGCGCGCGCGGATGCGCTGTCGGGCCAGTTCATTGTCGACCTGCACACCCATTTCATCCGCGACGATGCCGGCCCCGGACTGGAATCTTTCGCGCAGCTCCGTGAGAGGACGCGACGAACGGGCGAAAATCCGGAATTGCCGGACCGGCCCGCGACTCTGAACGATCTTCATCTCGGAACCTATCTCCGCGAGATGTGGTTCGACAGCGACACGAAGATCGCCGCGCTGTCCGGTGCGCCGTCCGACATAAAAAAGGACTGGCTCCTCCCGAATGATGCGATCGCGGATGCGCGGGAGCGCATTAACCGTTTTGCCGGCTCGCGGCGCCTCCTGTCGCATTTCATCTTCACGCCGGGTCAGCCCGGCTGGCTCGACGACATCGATCGCGGCATCGAGACGCTCAAGCCCGATGCCTGGAAGGGCTACACGATCGGCGACAACACGCACAAAGACATCTGTCGCTATCCCTGGCGGATGGATGACGAAAAACTCGCCTACAGGGCCTATGAGAAATTCGTCAAAGCCGGCATCCGCAACGTCGCCATCCACAAGGGCCTGTACACGCAAAGCGACGCGCAGAAATATCCGCGGCTCGAGGAATACGCACGCGTTGACGACGTGGCGAAAGCCGCCAAAGACTGGCCGCAGCTCAATTTCCTGATCTATCACGCGGCCTACCGCTATACCGGGGTGGGCGAACCGAGGATCGCACTCGCCGAATTCGAGAACACCGGCCGCATGGAATGGGTGAGCGATCTCGCTGATATTCCCGGGCTGCATGGCGTCAGCAATGTGTATGCGGATATCGGCGCCAGTTTTGCAGCCTGTTGCGTCACAGAGCCCAACACCGCCGCCGCCATGCTTGGCATTCTCGTCAGGGGAATGGGCCATGATCACGTGATCTGGGGCACGGACTCGATCTGGTTCGGTTCGCCGCAATGGCAGATCGAAGCGCTGCGCCGGCTCGAAATTCCCGAGGATATGCAGAAGAAGCACGGCTTTGCGCCGCTGGGGCCGGCCGATGGCGACGTGAAAACGGCCATTCTCGGCCAGAACGGCGCGCGCGTTCAGAATCTGGAGACGGTCCGGCATGCCGATCTGATGGACGAGCACAAGGCCGCCTACGCCGCCGCCGGATATCGGCGCAGCAATCGCGCCTACGGCTACATCCGCAGGGCCGGATAAGATGCGGTATAATTTGGCGGAGCAGATGAGAAATTCGAACTTCGGAGACCTGCGGACATGAACCAAACATCCCGGGACAGCCGTTCCAGCATTGAAACAACAAGAGACGCAAGGCGCCTCAAGGGCAAGGCCGCGATCGTCACCGGTGCCGCGCGCGGCATCGGGCGGGCGACTGCAATCGCTTTCGCGCGCGAGGGCGCTGACGTCATGGGGATCGACATCGCCGGACCCGTGAGCGCAACGATCGAGGTCGAACCGGCTACTGCGGATGAACTCGCCGAAACCGGCCGCCACGTTGTCGCCGCGGGAGGGCGCTGGTGCGAGGCGCGTCTCGATCAGCGCGACCTGCCGGCATTGCGCGACGCGGCGAAGGCGGCCCACGACGCGTTCGGACGGATCGACATCCTGTTTGCCAATGCCGGCATTCAGGCCTTCAAACCGATCCTCGAATGGAGCGACGCGGACTGGCACGACCAGATCGATGTCAACCTGACCGGCACCTGCAACGCGATCCGGGCCGTGGCACCCTTTCTCGTGCAAAATGGCGGCGGCCGCATCATCGTGTGCGCGTCGACGCAAGGGCGGCACGGCACGAAATACGGCGCCGCCTACTGCGCATCCAAATGGGGCATTATCGGCCTGATGAAATCCGCGGCGCTGGAGTTCGGCGAGCACAACATCACCGTCAATGCCGTCATTCCCGGCCTCATCGACACCCCATTGACGCGGCACCGGCAACGCTACGAACAGGTGGTCGACGATCTGTCATCTTCGGCATCGACGGCTGATCTGGAGCGCGAAGCCGCAAAGCGATTGATCGCGAAAACGCCGCTGGGCGTACCATGGATCGAACCGGAATCCGTCGCCCCCGTGGTCGTGTTCCTGGCGTCGGATGAGGCGGCGATGGTCAGCGGCGCGACCTATGACGTGACGGGAGGAGACAGCGCCAATAATGCCGCATGAGCGGGGCGGGTCGAACTCCGAGCCGCAGGAAAAGCGTGCGGTCGGGCTCGCGTTTGCAACTGGGCTGGCGGCGTTGGCGGGCTGGGTGGACGCCGTCGCCTATGTGCATCTGAACGGTCTTTACGTCTCCTACATGAGCGGCAACAGCACGGCGCTGGGTGTTTCTTTGTTCGGCAAGACACAAGTTTCCGCCATGGCGTTCGGCGCCGTGGTGTTCGGCTTTGTTGCGGGCGTCTTCGGCGGCGAATTGATCGTGCATTTCGGGGGACGGCGCGGTCAGGTGTTCCTGTTCCTCGCCGAGGCCGCATTGCTGCTTGCCGGCGCAGGAATCATTGCGCTCGACAGCAGGAGCTGGCTCGCGGCTATTCCATTGACGGTCGCGCTTGGCATGCAGAACGGCACGATCTATCTGATCGGGGGCGCCAGCATGGCGACCACTTATGTGACTGGAACACTCGTGCATGCGGCGCGCGGGTTCGCACATGCCTGGCTCCGCCTGGAATCGTGGCGCGCGCCCCTGCCCTATGTGGCGCTTTGGTGCGGACTGGTTTGCGGAGCCGCCGGCGGCGCCATCATCGCCCGCCACAGCCCTGCCGCGGCGCTCGTCGTGGCCGCCATCGCCGCACTCTGCTTCGCCTCGCGCATCGGGTTCATTGACCGTGCCAGTCGCGACTTCACAAATGAAGGCCCACCCTGATTTCTATGCGATCGGCCCTCCAAGATGCACGAATTACAACTCTGACCCAATTTTCCCCAATTTCCCGTCAGGGATGCCTGATCGCAAACACGGTGCCGCAGCCGTATCCGTCGCAGCCGGCGCCGCCCCAATCCGTTGTGCCATACAG
>DATJUM010000028.1:0-27322 GCA_035502355.1 Rhizomicrobium sp.
AAGAAGGTCCGCGCCGAAAAGCTTGAGCCCGGCATGGTGCTGGCTTCTGGCGAGAAGGTCTTCCGATGAAGTTCAAGAACGCGCTCGAACGGCGGTGCTTCGAGATCGCCCGCAAGACGCTCGGCCCGACCGTAGAGATCGAGCACAACAAGCGCCTGCAGATCGAAAGCGCGCTATTCCCAGAAGTCGCGGCATTTAAGGGCCCTCCGGCGAAAGAAATAGACGTTCTTGTGGCTAAACTGCTCGACAGCCCGAAAATTACGTTGCTTGTGAGCTGCAAAGAGTTCGCTAGACGGGCCGAACCAGCACATGTGCAGGAGTGGGCGGCGGTTATACGGACCATGAACAACTATTCCGATGGCACCTTCTATCTCGGAATGGTCGTTTCATCGAAGGGATTCACAAGCGGATGCGAAGCATGGGCCACCTCACATAACCTCGGGCTCATTCCGCCACTGAAAGGGAAGAATCTCTCCTTTACGCCCGACACGGTGCTTCGCATGTTCGAGAGGAGCTTGTTCGCCCTTCGTAAAAGAGTTCAGCTTAGGTCGGGTGATCTTGACGAAGCACCTAACTTTTTTGACTTTGTCTACTCGCTCATTGCGGATTTCGAGGGCCACGAGGAAATCGCGCAGGATGGACGGTACTACGTCTTCCCCGAGCGTTGGATATCGTCATTCGGCGAGATGTATTCCTCCCTTGCTGGGCGGCAGGTTGAAAACCTGACCGTGACGGCTGACGGAGCTACCATTATGCAACTTTCAGGCGGCGTATCGTGCCGATTCACGGGTTCAAATGTCGAGTTCGGGTCGGGTATCGCGCCGGGCAACCGCCCTCTAAGTGCGCCGGACTGCGTCAAAAACATCGAACGCGAGCCCTGCACTTTAGATTTTATCAAGTCCGTGGCGACAAACCTCCCCATTACCAGTGCGGCCGACTTCGGGGACTATGTTGAGTTTGGCCTGGGCGGACGGTTCAATTTGGGAATGCACATCGGAGGTTTTCACCTGATCTCAACCGAGGACCCGGTTTCCAAACACCGCTTGTGAACGAACCGTACCCTCGGTGTAAACATGCGTTCAGTTGGGGCTATGGCGGGTTATCGAATAGCACATCGTGCTCCGGGATAGTTTTGGCGGACAGGGAGGGATTCGAACCCCCGATACAGTTGCCCGTATGCCGCATTTCGAGTGCGGTGCTTTCAACCGCTCAGCCACCTGTCCGCGGGGCGCCCCAGATACTTAAATTTTTCCGCCGGGGCAAGCTGGTGGCCTTGCCGTGGCCGGAGCGCGCCGGCTTAAGACGCAAGATCCAGCGGCCGGGTTTCGAGCCGCGTCCGCTCCACGATTTCCGCGAGGCGGCGGATCATCGTGTCCACGTTCCGGTCGGGTATCATTCCAAGCCCGATAACGATTCCGCCGCGCTGCGGCGGATGGCGGTGGAACGAGGAGAGCGGCGTCACCAGAAGATCGTGGCGGGCAGCCAGGCGGCAGACCGCATACTCGTCCGGTTCGTCCGGCAACAAAATGGTCAGATGAAAGCCGCCACTGGGGGCAATGATCGCGCTGTCCCCGAAATGCGCGCGGCATGACTCCACAGCGGTGCCGAGCCGTTCCGCATAGGCCGAGCGGATGGCCCGTGCATGCATGGCATATTGGCTTTCGTCGATGAAGCGCGCGAGCGCCGAGAGCAGGAAGTGGTCCGGGCCGCAGGCCATGCGCTGCGCCATTTCCGTGAATGCGTCCACGAGATGGAGCGGAACCACCAGATAGCCGACGCGAATTTGCGGGCCGAGCGTCTCCTGCATGCTGCCGAAATAGATCACATGTCCATCGCGGTCGTGGCCCTGTATGGCGCGCAGACGACCGCCCGACCAGGTCAGTTCGCTGTAGATGTCGTTCTCGAAAATGATTGCGTTCGAGCCGCGCGCCAGAGCAAGGATCGCAAGGCGGCGTTCTTCCGGCATCTGCCGTCCGAACGGAAAGCTGAGGCTGGGCGTGACCAGAATCATGCGCGGCGGCGGGACGGCGGCGCAGGCGGAATCGGCGCCGTCTGCGCAGAGGGAAAAGATGCGTGCGCCAGCCGCTTCGAATCGTTCATGCATCCCGTGGATGGCCGGATCTTCCGCAAGCACGCAATGGCCGGGATCGATCATGACGCGCACCGTGAGGTCGAGCGCGTTGTCGAGGCAGGAGGTCGGAATGACCTGCGCCGGTTCGCAGCAGACGCCGCGCATCTGCCGCAGATGGGCCGCGATGGCGGTCTGGAAGCGCTGACATGCGTGCTGCCGGTCAGTCGTCGATCTGCAGAATTCTTCCGTCAGCAATCGGCTGAGCGGATTGCGGGGAAGAAAAGATGCATCGGGCGCGTGCAGCGCAAAGGGACGCGACGACGCCGGGCGTGCGAAAGGAATTTGCAGCGTCTGCTGGGCCCGGAAGCCGATCTGGATTCGCGCCGGTTCCGGCGCAACCCCGCTCTGACCGCGATTGTCGCCGTTCCGTTCGACAAGCATAGCACCGAACGGGCATCTGGCGACCTGCGTTCCGCGTCGCGTGTTGGAAACCAGATAATTCTCGGCGACGAGACGCGAATAGGCCGCAACCACCGTGTTGCGCGAAACACCGAGCGCGTGGGCAAGTTCACGTCCCGTGGGAAGCGGCGTGCCTTCGGGCAGTTCGCCCATCTCAATGGCCTGCCGCACCGCGCGGCTGATCTGTTCATAGATTGGAACTGGCAAATTGCCATCGATCCTGATGGACGCGATGGCAAGCGGAAAATTACAGATGTCCGCGCGCACCGGTCTACCCCCGACTCTGGATACGAGACCTGAGTGCGCCACGCGCCTGCGCGCTTCAATTCACAAGAATGTTTTCCGCCAGTTCCAGCGGTAACGATTTCGTGTGAGGCAAAAGCTCCCGCGCGGATGTTCGCCAATGCGTGCTGTCGGCGGCCGCGCGCCATTGTCTGCTGCAACTCGGCGGGTTTTGCCCTGTGCGAAGTCCGTCATTTGCACAGGGCAACCGCATCGCCTGTTCATCGCTGCGACCTCAAATGCAAATACTGCTAACAAATTTGCGCGGGGACGTTAATGGACCGCAGCGCCGGTTATTATCACCTCTGCTTTTTTGCAACACTGCGCACGCACTGCATTAGCCAAATCGCTTTTCTGTAGATTGGCCCAACCCGCGATTCCTAGCGTAGCCCGCACGACACAGAGAAATCCGGTGCCGCACGGGCGCGCCGGCGGCGTATCGCGAGGGGATGATCATGAGGTATCGGAGGACGTGGAAGATGAGCCTGCGCTCCAGCTGGCTGACGGGAGTAGCAACGGCGGCACTGGTTGCGCCGGGTGCGCCCGCGCTGGCGCAGCAGACAGGCGGCAATGTTGAAACCGTCGTCGTCACCGGTTCGCGCATTCCGCAGACGGGCATCTACAGCGCGAGTCCGGTTACGGCAGTCGGCCAGCAGGAACTGAAATTCGAGGGCACGACCGATGTCACGACCCTCATCAACAACCTGCCGGAAGCCTTCGTCGACCAGAGCGAGGGCGTTTCGAATGGCGCGACCGGCGCGGCGAATGTGGATCTGCGGGGGTTGGGTTCGAAGCGGACGCTGGTGCTGATCAACGGCACGCGCCTGATGCCCGGCGACCCGACGGTCCCGGTTCCCGACCTGAACGACATTCCCGCCGCCCTTGTCGACCATGTGGAAGTTCTCACCGGCGGCGCTTCGGCGGTGTATGGTTCGGACGCGCTGGCCGGCGTCGTGAATTTCATCCTGCGCAAGGATTTCGAGGGGGTCGAAGTCGACGGTACTTATTCGATCACCGAAAACGACAACGATACCAGCCGCTGGCGCAATCTGACCCAGGCCGAGATCGACCAGGGTGCCTATGGTTTTGCCCAGTCGAAGCAAGGCATCTGGAACGGCGGGACGACCGACGCCACCCTGCTCATGGGCACGAACACGGCAAATGACAAAGGCAATGTCACCGCCTATCTCGGCTACCGCGACATCCAGCCGGTGCTTGAATCGACGCGCGACTACTCGGAATGCACGATCGCATCGATCAACAAGAACGGCAGCCCAAGCACCACGCCGTTTACCGGTTCGGCCTGCAACGGCTCGTCGAACTACAACCGCTTCCTGTCTCTGGACAATCTTTTCGGCGGCCAGCCGTTCGACTATTTCGTGCAGGGCAAGGCTCCCACCGGCAATTTCGTCCCCTATGTCGGAGCGGCCAACCAGCACTTCAACTATGGTTCGCTGAACTATCTGCAGCGTCCCGACACGCGCTACACCGGCGGCTTCTTCGCGCATTACCAGGAGAACAAGGAGCTCGACATCTATTCGAACTTCATGTTTGCCGACGATCATACGGTCGCGCAGATCGCGCAGTCGGGCTTCTTTCTCGGAGCCGGTCCGGGACCGAGCGGCAGCGTGTACACGAACTGCAGCAATCCTTACATGACGGCACTGGAGAACAAGGATCTGTGCGGCCTGATTGATCCCGGCATGCCGGGCGGGGATCAGCAGGTGACGGTAACGCTCCCCAACGGGCAGAAGTTTACCTATTGGAACGGTGCCGCAAACGGTACGGCGCTCTCGCCCAATCCGGCCGGCATTCCCGGCCAGGCAAATCTCCTGATCGGCCGCCGCGATATCGAGGGCCCGGATCGCCAGAGCGATCTGCGGCACAGCTCCTATCGAATGCAGATCGGAGCCAGGGGCGATCTGGGCGAGGGCTGGACATACGACGTCTACGCCCAATACGGCTTGACGCTGTTTACGGAGAATTTCACCGGGGAGCTTTCGAAGAGCCGCACGCAGAATGCGATCGAAGTCGATCCGCTGACCGGCCAGTGCTACGCATCCGAATCCCAGAACGGATTGCCTCCCTCGGCGCCTGATTGCGTACCGATCAACATTTTCAACGGTCTCGGCGGCATCTCGCAGCAGGCGCTGAAATATGTGCTCGCCGACGGCTTCCAGGAAGGCTGGACGCAGGAACAGGTCGTCAGCGGCAGCCTCACCGGCGATCTCGGGCAATACGGCATCCAGTCGCCGTGGGCCAAGAACCCGGTCGGAGTTTCGGTCGGCGCGGAGTGGCGCAGCGAAGACCTGAAATTCTCCACGGATCAGGAATTCACGACGTTCGACATGTATGGCCAGGGTGGCCCGATCGTCTCGGTCCCGGAGTCCGGCTTCAATGTGTCGGAGGGCTTCACCGAGCTGAAGGTCCCGCTGGTGCAGGGAATGCCGTGGTTCGAAGACCTGTCGCTGAATGGCGGCTATCGCTATTCGTCCTACAATACGGCGGGCTCGACCACGACGTACAAATATGGCCTGGAGTGGCAGCCGATCGATGATTTCCGCATTCGTGCCAGCGATCAGCGCGCGGTCCGGGCGCCGAACGTGCTCGAATTGTTCGCGCCGCTCGATGTCGTCCTGTTCAGCGGGCAGGACCCTTGCGTCGGCGCAACGCCGGGTTCGGTCGTATACAACAATTGCGTGCACAACAAATTTGCGCCGGTCCCGGCCAGTGCGATTGCGTCGGGCCTGATCACCTGCCCGGCCACGCAATGTGACGAGCAGGTCGGCGGCAATGCATCCCTCAAGCCAGAAGTCTCCGACACCCGCACCGCCGGCGTCGTGCTGACGCCGACTTTCCTCGACGGGTTCACGGCGACCTTTGACTGGTTCGACATCCGGGTGGACAATTTCATCTCCACTCTGCCGCCGCAGGAAATTCTCGATGAATGCTACGGCGCCACGGCCACGGCTTCGAGCATGGCCTATTTCTGCCCCCTGGTGCATCGCAACGCCGCCGGCCTCGTCTACGGTACCGGCTTCGTCTCGGCCACGAACATCAATACCGGCTGGCTTTCGACAAAGGGCGTGGATTTCGAACTGAACTATCAGACCGACATGTCGAGCCTTGGCATGGGAGACATGGGCTCGCTGGCCTTCAACTTCATTGGCACCTATCTCACCGATCTGACCATCGAGCCGGTGCCCCAGACTCCGCTCTTGCGCGGCGTCGAGCAGCCCTTCAACTGCGCAGGCCTCTATGGTCTTACCTGCTCGGGATCTGGCGAGAGCGAATCGCCGAACCCGAAATGGCGTAACAAGTTGCGCGTGACCTGGACGACGCCCTGGGATGTCGATATTTCGGGCCAGTGGCGCTATATCGGCGGCACCAGCCTCGATGCCGACTCCACCAACGTGCTGGTCGGAGGCAGCCCCGCCAACAGCTACACTTGCGCGAACGGGCTGACGATCCATGGCGTTATGGACTGCCCCGACGCGCGGATCGCACCCTATGACTATTTCGATCTGTCGGCTGACTGGACCGTGCGCGAAGGCGTCGATCTGAGGGCGGGCGTCAACAACATCTTCGACGTGGAGCCCCCGGTCATCGGCACCCAGGCGCTGCCGCTGCCGGCCGGCAACGGCAACACCTTCACCGGCCTGTACGATTCCCTGGGCCGGACCATCTTTGTGGCTGCCACGATCAAATACTGATTCTTCCGGATTGGGGCGGTTCCTTCGGACCGCCCCGGCCCCCCGGGTCATGGAAGCCGGTGAGCGGCGCCCCTTAGTCTGGGACCGCCGCCACCGGGCCTGACGCCGCACTCACGGAATTGGGAATGACAATGGCGGGGCTGCTCGCATAGTCTCGGCCCGAGCGCCATCCGGTTTTACGGTCCGATACAATTAAAGGAAACGCCATGAGACTTGCCACGCTCGCCGCTCTCACCCTGACGCTCGGAATTTGCTCGACCGCATTGGCGCAGGACGACAAGGATGCCGACAAGCCGTCGGGCGCCGCTCAATCGTTCCCTGCGCCCAATCCGGCGTACTTCAAGGCACCGGAGAGCGTGACCCAGGGCTCGGTGACCGTCGACGGCGACCGGGTCGATTATACCGCCCATGCCGGCACCATCATCGTCCATCCCAAGGACTGGAACGATGCGACCGAACCGCAGGGCGACGAAAAGAACAAGCAGCCACAAGCCGCGATGTTCTACGTGGCCTATTTCAAGAAGGATGTGGATCCAACGCAGCGTCCTGTTACATTCCTCTACAATGGCGGCCCCGGCTCCTCGACGGTTTGGCTGCATATGGGTGCCTTCGGCCCGCGCCGCATTGTGACGGCGGACGATACCCATTCGCCTGCGGCGCCCTATCAGCTCGTGAATAATGACGAGAGCCTGCTCGATGCGAGCGATCTTGTCTTTATCGACGCGCCCGGCACGGGCTTCAGCCGCATCGCCGGCAAGGACGCCGATAAGGCGTTCTACGGCATCGATCCCGACGCCTACGCGTTCGGCGACTTCATCAACCAGTTCCTGGCGAAGTACGGACGCTGGAATTCGCCGAAATATCTGTTCGGCGAAAGCTACGGTACGCCGCGCTCCGCCGTTCTCGTCCGTGAGCTCGAGACCGACCGCGACATCGACTTCAATGGTGTCATACTGCTGTCGCAGATTCTCAATTTCGCCCTGAGCCCCGACCGGCCGGAATACGAGCCGGGCATCGATCTGGCCTATCAGCTGGCGCTTCCCACCTATGCGGCGACGGCCTGGTATCATCACAAATTGCCGCCCAACGCGCCCAAGGATCTGCCGACCCTGATTCATCAGGTGGAATCGTTCACCATGGGCGAATATGCGCTGGCGCTGCAGCGGGGATCGTTGATCGGGCCGCGCTGGCGCAAGGAGATCATCGCCAAGCTGCACATGTTCACCGGCCTCCCCGCCGATTACATCGACAAGGCCAATCTGCGCATCGATGGCGGCGAGTTCGAGAAAAGCCTCGAAGACGCGAATGACATTACCATCGGCCGCCTCGATACCCGCTTCTCGGGACCGACCATGGATCCGCTGAGCGAGGGCGCCGAGTACGATCCGCAGTCCGCGGCCATCAGCTCCGCCTATGTTTCGGCCTTCAACGACTATGTGCGGAAAGTTCTGAATTACGGCCAGAACCTGCATTACAATCCCGAGATCGAGCTCTACAGATCCTGGGATTTCTCGCACCAGCCGCCGGGCGCCCAGCGCGCGATCCGCGGCAATGCCAATGTCATGCCGGATCTGGCCACGGCAATGAAATACAACCCCAATCTCAAGATCCTGCTGAATGGCGGCTATTTCGATCTCGCCACGCCCTATTACGAGGGCTGGTACGAGATGCATCACCTGCAGATACCGCCGAAGCTCGATGGTAACATCTCCTACCGCTATTATGCGTCCGGCCACATGGTGTATGCGCACACCCCGGCGCTGAAGCAGTTGCACGACAATGTGGCCGCCTTCATCCGTCAGACCGACAATGTGCAGAAATAGGGCGGCCGACCGACGAGCCTGATGAACGGCAGATGAACGGCGCCGCCATGACCCGTTCAGGACAAGGGGGGCATCGTCGCGTCTCTGATCCGGTTTGCTGCAAGCCCCTCCCTGCAAGCCGGATCGCGAACAGGCGGAAGCCCGTAGCGGAAAATCCGGTGCGGGCTTCCGTCGTATTCGCGGGCGCCGCGCCCCTCCCGCATTTTTGGAGCTGACGATGGCCGGCAGCCAGGATTTCGCGCCGGACCCGCGCAACGAATCGGTCAGTATCTGGCTCAACGGCGCTCTCGTGCCCCGCGCCGCGGCACGGGTTTCCATCTTCGATGCCGGTTTCGTGCTGGGCGACGGTGTGTGGGAGGGGATCCGTCTGCACAAGGGCGGGTTGCTTTTTCTTGATGCCCATCTCGACCGGCTCTATGCCGGAGCGCGCGCAATCGCTCTCGATATCGGTCTTGGTCGCGAAGAACTGACGCGGGCGCTGCGTGAGTTGCTGGCCGCCAATGTCATGCGCGATGGCGTGCATATAAGGCTGATGGTGACGCGTGGCGAGAAGAAGACCCCGAACCAGGACCCGCGCAATGCGCTGGGGCGTCCGACCATCGCCATTGTCGCCGAATACAAGGAACCAAGCGCCGCAGTCAGGGCGCAGGGGCTCAATCTGTTCACCTCCACGATTCGCTGCACGCCTGCCGATATGTTCGACATGCGGCTCAATTCGCACAGCCGGCTCAATCTCGTCATCGCGCTCACCCAGGCCATCGCGGCCGGCGCGGACGAGGCGCTGATGCTCGATCCTAACGGCTTCGTATCGAGCTGCAACGCAACAAATTTCTTCTTTGTGGCGGACGGCGAGGTCCGCACCTCGACCGGCGCGTATTGTTTCAACGGAATTACGCGCGACAACGTCATCGCGCTCTGCCGGCGCAACGGAGTCCCGGTGCGGCTGGCGAATTACACCCTGCATGACGCGTATGGCGCACAGGAGGCCTTTGTTACCGGCACGTTCGGCGGCGTCGTGCCGGTTCGCACCATCGATGGGCGTGCGATTGCGGTGGCCCCGGAAGGCGGTCTTACGCGCCGGCTCGATGCGCTCTACCGGGAACTCAAGGATGAGGACGCGGCCGCCTGGGTCGCGCGCACGGGCGGGCGGTGAGCGGCGCGCCCGTCCGGATCGCGATGTGGTCGGGTCCGCGCAACATCTCGACGGCGATGATGCGGTCCTTCGAAAATCGCCCCGATACTGCCGTCATCGACGAACCGTTCTACGCCGCCTATCTCAAGCTTTCGGGCATCGATCATCCGCTGCGCGATGCGACGCTTGCCATGCATGAAAGCGATTGGCGCAAAGTGGCGGAGATGCTTGCCGGTCCCGTACCCGGCGGCCGCGCGATCTTCTATCAGAAGCACATGACGCATCACATGCTGCCGGAGATCGGACGCGACTGGATGGCGCTGTGCCGCAACGCCTTTCTCATTCGCGCGCCGGAAGCGGTGCTTGCATCCTACAGCGCGAAGCGAGCGGAATTCCTGCCGGCCGATATCGGCTATGAGACGCAAAGTGAGATCTTCGATCGCGAAGCCGACCGCATCGGCGCAGCACCGCCGGTGATCGATGCCGAGGATGTGCTGCGCAATCCGCGCGCGGCGCTTTCCGCGCTCTGCGCGGCGGTTGGAATTCCGTTTTCGGAACGCATGCTGCATTGGCCGCCGGGCCCGCGTCCCACCGACGGCGCCTGGGCGCCCGCCTGGTATGATTCCGTCGAACGTTCCACCGGTTTCGCGCAACCGCGCAACTATCCGCCGCTCGACGACGACCTCATGGCGATCGCCGATGCTGTACGGCCGCACTACGAACATCTGGCGCGGTACAGGCTGTCCTTCCCTCTCCTCCACGCATGTGGGGGAGAGGGTTAGGGTGAGGGGGGCCATCCGCCGCGCAACCGTCGGAAATTTGTTTCAACCGCGTGACAACATTTCAACGTATCCAGCGTGTCGATGCCGCCTCACCCCAACCCTCTCCCCCGATTCCGGGGAGAGGGAGAGATGCCAGCGCCTGCTCAAGATCGGCGTAGAGATCTTCCACGTTTTCGATGCCGACGGAGAGGCGCAGGAGATCGCGCGGGCAGGGCGTGTCCGGTCCTTCGACCGAGGCGCGGTGTTCGACAAGGCTTTCCACGCCGCCGAGCGATGTTGCGCGCTTCCAAACCTGCAGCTTTCCGGCCGCTGCGATGGCCGCGTCTTCGCCGCCTTTGACGCGAACCGACAGCATCGCGCCGAATCCGCCTTTCATCTGGCGCGCCGCGACGGCATGGCCGGGAAACTCGGGCAGGCCGGGATAAAGCACGTGCGAAATCGCAGGATGGCGCGCGAACCGGCGGGCAAGTTCCAGCGCATTGTCAGCCGCGAGACGCACGCGGGGATAAAGCGTGCGCATGCCGCGCAGAAGAAGGTACGCCTCGAAGGACCCCAATATTCCCCCGAACTGCGCGCGCGATGTCTTGAGCCTCCGCCAATGCGCGTCGTCTTCGCCGGTTATGAGCGCGCCGGCGATGAGATCGGAATGGCCGTTCAGATATTTGGTCGCCGAATGCATGACGATGTCGGCGCCGAGCGACAGCGGACGGGAGAAAACGGGCGTCGCCGCGGTGGAATCCACGGCCAGGCGCGCGCCGGCGCGATGCGCGATATCGGCCACGGCCGCAATGTCCGTGATTTCCCACAGCGGATTGCCGGGCGTTTCGATCCAAACAAATTTGGTTCGCCCCGGACGGATCGCGGCCGCGACGGCGCTGTTATTTGTCATGTCCACGAAATCGATCGCGAGCCGCGATTCCTGCGCCAGCCAGCCGCGGAGCGCCCAATACATGACCCGCGGCGCCACCACATGGTCGCCGGGCGCGAGCGATTGGAACACACAGGTCGCCGCCGCCATGCCCGATGCGAACAGCATCGCGTCCGCACCGCCCTCAAGCGCGGCAAGCACGCGTTCCGGCTGGTCATAGGCAGGATTGTCGGCCCGGCCATAGCTTCGGCCGCTGCGGTAGGAATTGTCGGCTTCGCGCTCGAACGTCGTTGCGACATGGATCGGCGGCACGATCGCGCAAGTCGCTTCGTCCACCCAACCCAGCGCCTGGGCGGCAACAGTTTCGGGATGGCGCGTGCCGTTCTTCTCGCTCACCGAATCCGAGGTTACGGGATTCTGTTCGGCGTGGCGAGCGATGGGAGTTGCGGAAGCGCGGTGAGGGGTGAGTCGTCCCCGGCGTTCCGCACCATCCCCGGGTGGGAAAGCCGGTCCGATATCCAGCGCGTTGCCTCGCGCAGCACTTCGGAGCAGCGACGCCAATGCAGCAGGAGGTGCGGTGCGTCGGGGACGACTCGCCATGTTTTTTCCGCGCCGAGATTGTCGAAGAGACGGCGGATGCAGCTCCTGCGAATAATTTCATCGCGCGCGCCGACCATGACGAGGGCGGGCTGGCGCACCTTCTTCGCCTCTTCGAGCGACGCGAAGGCGAGGTCGGCCATGCCGGAGAGAATGTCCGGCCGGATGCGGCGCATGACCAGCGGATCGCCGATCAGCCGGATCGCGGCGGCCGGCGTCAGCTCCCAACCGCTCAATCGCTCGAAAATCAGTTCGGCATCGCCGGCAAGCGCACGCGCGGCGAATGCAAGCCAGCCCAGCATGCGCTGCCGGATTGCCGAGGCGAGCGCGCCCGGCGCGGCAAGCACAAGGCCTTGTAGCCGTGGAATGGATCCGCCCGCTGCAGCGTGAATGGCGACTGCGCCGCCCATGCTTTCGCCGAGCAGGAAAAGCGGCGTCGGTGCGGGCATGCGGCCCATCAGAAATCCTGCCGCCTCGGCCGCGTCTGCCGCCATGCGCGCCGGTCCCGCCCAGTGGCCCCGCGAAGCGGTTGCGCCGAAGCCCCGCTGGTCGATCGCAAGCGCAGTGAATCCGCGGCGCGCCAGCCTGGGGCCGATTTCGTCGAAGGCGGCGGAATAATCGAACGCACCATGCAGCAGCAGCACGGCGGCGCGCGGTTCTTGGGCCCGCCAGAGCCGATAGGGTATCGCGGCGCCATCGGACGCGGTCAGCTGCCCACACCGCAGGTGCGCGCCGGGATCGGCACCAATATCCGCCCAGAGCTGCGTGTCGGCCGCCGCGATTGGCGGCTCGGGCAGGCTCAGGCACAGCCCGAACCGATAGGGATGGGCCGGGCGCAGAAAAGGCTGAAACCCGAAATATCGTTGAAGGGCGAGGCGCAACATGCTGCTGGTGTCAAGGCTGCTGCTACCGGAACGCGCCGGCCGGAAGTGCTGTTCCGCCTTGCTGGCCGGCGAATCAGCGCGGGGCGATCTGCTCGACGCGATAGCCGCGGGCGGCAAGCAGGGCCGGCAGGCCTCGCGGACCTGCAATGTGTCCCGCGCCCACCGTGATGAAATAGGTCTGATGCTGGGCGAGCATGGCGGAAATCCGGGTCACCCAGCGGGCATTGCGATCATCGATCAGAAGCTTCATGGCGCCCGGCGTGCTTTTCAGTCCGGCATTCATCAGCCGCGCCACCTCGTTCATCCGCCCTTCCGTCCACGCATCGACCAGCCCGCCCACCTGGTTCACATCCGTGCCGATCTCCTTGAGGGACGCATCGAATTCCTCGACTTCGAGCTTCTTGTCCTTCGGCATGAAAAGGCGCAGCTGCTCGTCGATCGTCTCGAGCGTTTGCACCGGCTTGTTCTGCGATTTTGCATAGGCCCAGACCTGCCGGTCGATGCCGCTGTCAGGCGAATAATGCTCGGCTTCGACGAGATGGGTTTCCATGACAAGGGCGGCGAGCCAGGGCCGCAGATGCACGAGTTCTTCGGGGGGGACATGCGTCAGCCTGAGCGCGCTGCGGTAATCGTTCCGTGCCGTTTCACCGAGGAGCGAAGGCAGTGCCGTTTCCGGCGGCAGCAAGCCGTTGGCCCGCACGAAGTTTTCAGTCTGTTCCTTGCCGGCATCTCCGAGCGGTGCTTCGAATACGAAGATATCGGAGCTGGCGAGCGCCTGCTGGACCGGGCGCGAACGCCAGTCGATGTTCGGCGGCAGCAGATGGATCGATCCGAACAGATAGGCGGTTCCGGCGGAGGAATGAACGATCCAGAGCGCCGGGTTCGCCTTGATCGAGGCATATACGGGCGGCGCAGCGCCGGTTTCGGCGGCGGGGGCGGAACCGGCGAGCAGAAGCACTGTCCCGCAAATAGCCAGACACATGGACCGAAAAACGGACTGCATGGGATTCACCATTCCGGAACAGGAATTCCAACTCCAGATTGCATATAAGCGCAATGGTGCTTAATGTTTCCCAAAGAGGGCGTGCCACCGCAACAACGATCCCGATCCGGAGCGATTGACGCGCGGTGTCCGCCCGCGACATGTGTCGATCAAAAGGGGAAGAAAATGACCAGATTGGGATTTGGGGCGACCGCCGCCGCGGTCGGCTTCGCGACGTTTCTGTGCGTCGCGGGGGGTGCTGTCCGGGCACAGACGAACGTCACCACTTATCATTATGACAACAATCGCACCGGCTGGAATTCCAGCGAAACGACGCTGACCCAGAGCAATGTTTCCGATACAAGCTTCGGGCTCCTGCAGACGGTGTCGCTCGACGACCAGGTGGACGCGCAGCCCCTGATCGTCAACAACGAGACAATCAATGGCGGCCAGCATAATGTGGTCTATGTCGCCACCGAGAACAATTCGGTCTACGCGATCGATGCGCAGAGCGGGCAGGTGCTGCTGCAGACCAATCTCGGTTCCCCGGTGCCGTGGTACGACCTTCCCGGCGACTGTAATAACAACGGGCCGGAAGTCGGCATTAATTCCACCCCGGTGATCGATACGTCGGCCGGCACGCTATATGTAATTTCATTCGTCCTGCAGAACAACGTGCCGGCGTTTTTCCTCCATTCGCTGTCGCTGACGACGCTCGCCGATACGGTGACGCCCGTCCAGATTTCGGCGTCGGGCGTCATGAGCAACGGCAAGACCTACGCTTTCACGGCCGGCGTGAGCCGGCAGCGCGCCGGCCTGCTCCTGTCGAATGGAACGCTTTATGCGGGCTTTGCGAGTTTCTGTGACAGTTCGGCCAATCTGTCGCGCGGCTGGGTTCTCGGCTGGCAGGAAAGCACGCTGACGCCGCTGGCCAGCAACAAGCTCAACGATGCCCGTCCGAAATCGCCGGATGATTTCTTTCTCTCGTCCGTCTGGATGTCAGGCTATGGTCTTGCCGCCAACAGCGCGGGATCGGTGTATTTTGTAACCGGCAATTCCGATTACAGCGGAACCAGCTACAGCAAGGCCAGGAACATTGCCGAGAGCGCGGCCGAGATGAGCGGAGATTTGTCCACGCAGCTCGGGTTGTTTACGCCGGGGGACCACAGGCAGCTGGATAACGACGACTCCGATTTCGGATCGGGCGGCATCATGCTGTTGCCGCCGCAAAGCGGCAAATTTCCCGATATTGCCGCGGCCGCGGGCAAGAACGGAATTCTCTATCTGCTCGACGCCGACAATCTCCGCAAGGAATTCGGCTCCTATCAGATCAGCGGCTGTTGGTGCGGGCCTTCCTATTATCAGGACAGCAGCGGAGACGGCCGTATCGTCACCAGCGGCGGAAATTCGCTGATGGTCTGGGAGTTGGAAGGCAACTATCCGAGCCTGACGCGCAAATCGCAATACAACGGAATCGCGGGGGCGCAGGATCCCGGCTTCCTGACCTCGGTGTCGTCAAACGGAACGACGGCGGGGACGGCAATCGTCTGGGCAGTGGGGCGGCCGACCGACAACGATCCCGCCTATGTCGATCTCTATGCGGTCAATCCCGATACCGGCACCGAGCTGTTCAGCGAAACGGCGGGTGCATGGCCAAACACGGGCGGAAATTCCAATATCGTTCCGGTCGTGGACAATGGCCTCGTCTATGTCGCGTCCGACCAGATGTTGACGATCTTCGGGTTGGGCGGCAGCGGCAAGGCCAAGCTGCCCAAGGTCCGCCATGTCGACATGCGGATGGCGCTCCCCGCAGGCGAACACGAAATCTATGCGTTCGTCCGCAGCATGAAAGGTTCGGCGATCACCGCGCAGAAGCGTGGCGGCGAGATCGTCCGCATCGATGCGAGCCAGGCCAAGAACAACTCGCGCTTTGCCGAACCGGCTCTGGGGCATGGGCTGATCGCGCGCGGCAGGTTTGACAAATCGGGGCAGCTCCTGGCCGACACGATCCTGCACGCCAAGGACCATGCGGCCATGTGGCCCGCGGACCGTTAGGCCGGTTGTTCCTTCAATTCCCTCTCCCCTGGAATCAGGGGAGAGGGGGTGCGAATGCTATTGCACCGCAACCGCGACCGCCGTGGACGGTATTCCATTGGCGACAACTTCGAGCGTGCTGGCGCCGGTTTCCATTCCGGACGGCACGTCGAAATGTGTCGACACGATTTGGCTGCCCGTTGCCACGCCCATCGTGCTGTGATCATGCGTCCGCGCGTAGAAGACGTGGCCGGTGGAATTGTTTGTAATTCTCACCAGCGGATAATTGGTCCAGGTCTCGACCTCGTCGCCAAAGCCTGCGGCCTGCGACAATCCGTTGAACTGCGTACCGGAAATTTTGTAGGTCGAGCCGCGGGTCACCGTCGAAGGATAGTTCGAGATCGTCGGTTGCCAGGCGGGCTCGTAGGTTCCCGTGGACTGATACACGGCGTAGCCGGCGATGAGCACCTCGCCCGTAGGAAGGACCATGAGCGACGAATAGGTGGCGTTCACCTGGCCGACATTCTCCCGCGTGAAGTTCTTTCCGTCGAACTCATAGAGATAATCACTCGATCCCAGCGCCAGGACGTTTCCATCGGGCAACAGCGCCGCAGGGCAATCGCTGGCCTGGTCGCCATCCGGCCAGTCGGGGCCCACGGACCAGCCGCTGCCCGGCGTGTAGATGGCCGTGTATGCCGTGGACGCGCCCTGGTGCATGGCACCCTCGGCGAACACGGTACCGTCCGGTCTCAATATGCCGGGCCCGGTTTCGCCCGGCGAATAGTAACACCAGTTCTTTGGCGGCACTTCGATGCACTGGCATTCCAGGCATGGCCCCTGCAGATTCTGCTGCGTACTGCCGAGATTCTTCCATTTGCCGCTCGCCACATCATACATCTCCGAGAGCGGATTGTCTTTCACGTCCCAAGTGAGAATGTTGCCGGTCGGCATCAGCACCCAGCCTTCCTCGGCAAACCATTTTTCGTTCTTTCCCTTCGATGGGAGCTCTGTCCATTGCAGCGTCTTGGGATCCAGCGCCGCAACCTTGTTGAAGAACTTGTCCCCGACCATGTATCGGCCGTCCGGCAGCACGGATGACGGCGAATCGCCGATCCATTTCCATCCCTTGGGCGGCTTGAGAACGGTCCAAACGTTCTTCACGGGATCGTAGACGGCGCCCTGGTTCGTGAAGGCAAAATTGTTCTGGTTGTATTCGCCACCTGTGATGACCAGGCGTCCATCGGCCAGAACGGCGGCGGCGAAGTAGAGCGGCTGATAGCCGGGCGGAAGGCTCGCCACTTGCGACCAGGTGCCGTTCACATAGCTGCCGGTATCGTCCGGTGTCAGCTTGTACCAGGTGTTCTCGTCGTCGGACTGCGCCAGCACGGTGCCGTCGGTCATCTGAAAGGTCACGAGTGCACCGTCCGGCGGCTGATTCGTCAGCCGAACCACCTTCTGGGCGTGCGCGGCGGCGGAGGCCATGACAAGACCGGCGGCGAGGCCGGCGACGGCAAGACTGCGGAGCATCCGGATTCCCCCGAAAGGTGACGCAGGACGATACAGCCCGGCGCGGCTTGCGGGAAGCCGGAACCCGGCGGGTCAGGGATTGTCCGTGTCCTTCAGCCGTTCCGCCTTCACCTTTTCCAGCGAGGAGCGCAGCGCGATCAGCTCCACCATGCAGCCCCGGAGCGGCGCGAGCACCCGTTCGATATCGGCTTGGTCCAGTTCGGCGCATTTCTCGCGGAGCCCCGCCGCGACCTGTTTGAGCCGGATGAAATCCGCCTCGAGATTCTCCCAGTCCGTTGTCATGCTCTTTCCCCGTTCAGATTTCGGTTGGCGCTCGATTGCAAATTTGTTTCATGGCGTTGAAATTCCGGATGCCTCATCGTGAGGCTGCCGCTTCGCGCGGTCGCGCGGGGGATGGGCGGTTCCACCAGCCGCCTCCCAGAGCTTCGAACAGCGCGACCGTGTCGGCGAGCCGGCTGGCCCGCGCCTGAACAAGCGCGATGGTTGCCTGTTCGTGGGCCTGCTCGGCGTTGAGCACGGCGAGCACATTGGCGTCGCCGAGTTTCAGCCGCAGCTTCTGGGATTGGAGGCTGCGGCTCGCCGCATCGTCGGCAGCGACAGCGGCATCGAGCGCGCGTGCATCGGCGTTGATCGCTTCGAGCGTATCGGCAACATTCTGGAATGCGGTCAGCACCGTGCTGCGATATTGCGTGGCGGCCTGATCGAAGGCGGCGCGCGCCGCTCGCGTTTTGTGAAGCAGCGCGCCGCCGTCGAACAGGGTCTGCGACAGCCCACCACCCACGCTCCAGAATGCGCTTCCCGGTCCGAACAGCCCGGCCAATCCCGTGGCAATTGTGCCGTCCGACGCGCTGAGCGAGATATCCGGCAGTTCATTGGCGATGGCGACGCCGATCTGCGCTTCCGCCGCATGGAGGTTGGCTTCGGCCGCGCGCACATCGGGCCGCTGATCGACGAGTTTCGCAGGAACGCTGAGGGGCAGTTCATGGGGCAGGGCGAGCTGATCCAGATCGAAGATCTGCCGCACCTGATCGTCGGGAAAACGTCCGGCCAGCACGGTGATGAGATCGCGTTCCTGCGCCAGCTGTTTCTCCAGCGGCGGGAGCGCCTGACGCGCCTGGGCGAGAGCTGTTTGCTGCGTGGCGACATCGGCGCCCGAAACCTGACCCTGCGATAGCTGCCGCTCGAGGATCGCGAGCGAATCCGCTTCGTCCTTGATAATGACTTGTGTTGCGGCGATCTGCGCGCGGAGCGACGCCTCCTGCACGGCCGCTGCCGCAAGTCCGGAGGTGAGGGTGAGATACACCGCCTCCACCTGGAAATGCTGCGCCTCCGCGGCGGCTCTCAGCGCCTCCACCGCGCGCCGGTTTCCGCCCCAGATGTCGAGCGACCAGTTCGCGGAAAGCTGCGCCGAGTAGAGACTGAAATAGGGCACATAGTAGGAAAGCGTCGGCGACAGCACGGCGGAATTGAGATTGCGGCTCGCCGCGAGGTTGGCTCCGATCGTCGGAAAAAACGCGGCTTCCTGGGTGTAGATGTTTTCCTTCGCCACCCGCAGCGCAGCCTGCGCCGATTGGAGATCCGGATTGGATTTCAGCGCTTGCGCGATCAGTGCATCGAGCGCGGGCGAGCGGAACAGCGACCACCATTGGGCGGAAATATCGCCGCCTTCCATGAAACGCTGTGTCTCGCCGCCATTCGCCGCCGTGGCCGCCGGCAGCGGCGCGGCCGTGAACTGATGGACGGCGGGCGGCGCCGGACGCGTGAAATCCGGCCCGACGGCACAGGAAGTAACAAACGAGACCATGATCGCGCCCGCAGCGCGCAGCGCTACAGAATTTGCACGCGGAGACGCGGAGGCGCGGAGTGAAGGAATCGCCAAGCCACGAAATACACCAAGGGAGAACGGCGCGCATTCGCGCGCAACTATTCTTCGTACTCTTGGCGTCTTCGTGTCCAATGTCTGCTTTTCCGCGTCTCCGCGTCTCCGCGTGAACCTGTTGTCGTCAAGCGCACAAGGCTTTGGATTCACACCGGCGGTTTTCATGCGCTGCTCTCCCGGATGGCGGGAGCCCGGCGCGAAAAACATTCGATCAGCACCGGCAGCACGAGCAGAATGAGCGCGGGCGCGAGCAGCATTCCGCCCACCACCACGATCGCCAGCGGTCTCTGGACCTGCGAGCCGATGCCGGTCGATATCGCGGCGGGGAGCAGGCCCACGCCTGCGGCGGCACAAGTCATAAAGACGGGACGAAACTGGATTCGCACCGTGCGCAGAAGCGCGGTGGCGCGGTCGATGCCCAGCGCGAGCAGGCGGTTGTAGTAGGAAAGCACGATGATGCCGTCCATCACCGAGATGCCGAACAACGCAATGAAACCGATCGCCGCGGAAACGCTGAAGGCCGTGCCCGTTGCCCAGAGCGCGAGGATTCCGCCGATCATCGCCATCGGCATGACGCTCGCCGCCAGCAGCGTATCGGTCAGCGAAGAGAAATTGACGTAGAGAAGAACGCCGATCAGCACCAGGCTGAGCGGCACGACGAAGGAGAGCCGCCCGAGCGCTTCCTGCAGCTCGCCGAATTCGCCGACCCATTCCAGGCGATAGCCGCCGGGGATGCGGACCTCTTTCTGGATTCTTTGCTGGGCGTCCAGCACCGCGCTGCCCAGATCGCGGCCGCGCACGCTGAATTTGATCGGGATATAGCGCTCCTGATTCTCCCGGTAGATGAAAGATGCGCCAGAAACGAGGCGGACTTTTGCGACGCTGGCGAGCGGCACCGGTATGGCCGCCCCGCCGGACGGATTGGGTGCGCCGATGACGATATGGCGGATGGCGTCCAGGCTGTTGCGGTACTGCGGCGCCAGCCGCACCACGATCGGAAAATTGCGGTCGCTTCCCGTTTCGTAGAGATTGCCCGCGGCCTCGCCGCCGATCGCGGCGGCGATCGTGCTATTGATGTCGCCGGGTGCAAGGCCGTAACGTGCCGCGGCAAGCCGGTCGATGTCGATGCGAACCGTCGGCTGGCCGAGCGAACTGAAGATCGCAAGGTCGGTAATCCCGGGAACTTTCGCCATCACGGCTTTTATCTGTGCCGCTGTCTGTTCCAGCGTCTCGAGATCATTGCCGAACAGCTTGACGGAATTTTCGCCCTTCACGCCGGACGCCGCCTCTTCGACGTTGTCCTCGATGTTCTGCGAGAAATTGAACTCGACGCCGGGGAACCGGTTCTCGAGCGCGTTGCTCATTTCATCGGTGAGCTTCTCCTTGTCGACGCCCGCCGGCCATGCGCCGAACGGCTTCAGCGGCACGAAGAATTCCGCATTGAAGAATCCCGTCGCGTCGGTTCCGTCGTCCGGCCGTCCGTTCTGCGATACGACGGTGATGACTTCCGGATAGCTCCGCATGACCTTCCGCATTTCATTGACGTAGCCATTGGCCTCCTCCAGCGAAATGGAAGTCGGCATCGTCGCGCGGATCCAGAAATTTCCTTCTTCCAGGTGTGGAAGGAATTCGAGTCCCATCGAATGGACGATGAGGACCGCAACGCCGAACAGGAGAGCGATGCCGCCGAGCGAGATCACGCGGTTGGCGAGCGCGAACTGCATGACAGGTTCGTTCAGCCGGCGCAGCACGCGAACAAAGTAGGTTTCGACTTCCTCGATTCGCTCGGGCAGGAACAGCGCGCTGAGCGCGGGCGTGACCGTGAAGGTCGCGAGCAGCCCGCCCGCGATGGCATAGGCATAGGTCTGCGCCATCGGCCCGAAAATATGGCCTTCGACACCGGAGAGCGTGAACAGCGGAACGAAGGCGGCAATGATGATGGCTGCCGAAAAGAAGATCGCCTGGCTGACTTCTTGGCCGGCAACGAGGATGGCGCCGACCCGTCCCGTAAGTCCGGCCATCGCCGCCCGCGTTCGCCGGTCCCGGCGCTCCGGGCGATCGGCGACGAAGCCGGAGAGATGCCGGTAGATGTTTTCCATCATGATGACGGTCGCATCCACCACGAGGCCGAAATCGATCGCGCCCACCGAGAGCAGGTTGGCGGACTGGCCGCGAAGCACGAGCACCGTCACGGCGAAGAGCAGCGCGAAGGGAATCGTCGTGGCCACGATCAGGGCGCTGCGCAGATTGCCGAGGAACACCCACTGCACAAGGAAGATCAGCACGATGCCGAGCGCCATGTTCTCGAGCACGGTGTGCGTCGTTACATTTATGAGCTGCGTGCGGTCGTAGATCGGCCGCACGAACACGCCGGGCGGCAGGACGCCATCGCTGTTGATCCGTTCGACTTCCGCTTTGACGGCGCGCAACGTCGGCAGACTCTTTTCGCCGCGGTGCATCAGCACGATGCCCTGCACGATGTCATTGTCGTTGTCCTGGCCTGCGATGCCGAGCCGGGGCTCGTTTCCGACCTTGACCTGCGCCACGTCGCTCAGCAGGACCGGCGAACCGTTGTTCGCGGCGAGCACGGTATTGCGCAGCTGGTCCATCGACTCGATGAGTCCGACGCCGCGCACGATGGCCGCCTGCGGGCCGATATTCACAGTCTGGCCGCCGACATTCACATTGCTGTTGTTGATCGCCTGCAGCACCTGGGGCAGCGTCAGGCCGTAGCTCATCAGCCTGTGCTGATCGACGACGACGTCGTAGGTCTTGGTCTTCCCGCCCCAGCCGGTGACGTCGATCACGCCCGGCACCGCCTTGAACCTGCGTTCGAGAATCCAGTCCTGGATGGTCTTGAGATCCTCGACGGAATAGTTCGGCGGTCCCACCACGCGGTAGCGGTAGATTTCGCCGATCGGACTTTCCGGCGACAACAGAGGCTGGGCGTTGTTCGGCAACGGCGGCAACTGCGTCAGGCGGTTGTTCACCCATTGCTGCGCTTCATCATAAGTAAAATCATAGGTGAACTGTATTTTAACGTCGGAAAGGCCGAACAACGAGATCGTGCGCACGGCGGCGACGTGGGGAATGCCCGCCATCTGGATTTCGATCGGTATGGTGATGTAGCGCTCGATCTCCTCCGCCGATTGTCCCGGACTCTGGGTGACGACCTCGACCAGCGGCGGGACGGGATCCGGATAGGCCTCGATGTTCAGCTCACGAAAACAGAACAGGCCGGCGCCGACGAACATCAGCAGAAGCACGACAATCAGCACGCGCTGCTTCAGGGCGAAGGCGATGATGGCGCTCATGAACCGATCCCGCGCCTTTCAGTCCGGCCGCGAGGCGCGGTCGATAAACAGCGCGCCGCTCGTCACGACCGTTTCGCCGGCCCTGAGACCGGAAAGCGCTTCGATGTCGCCGTCCTGGATGCGGCCGACGCGGACAATCCTGAGTCCGAGACTGTGGTCGGCATGCGCGACCCACACATGCGCCCCGTCGCCTTCATAAATCACGGCGCTTTGCGGCACCGCGGGCGAGGTCCGGTCGGACGCAGTATGGATGGCCACCGTCGCAAACATGAGCGGCTTGAGCACGCCGCCGGGATTGTTCAGTTCGGCGCGGACAGCGAGCCGGTGCGTCGTCGCGTCAATGGTCGGCGCGATCCAGGTCAGTCGCGCGGTGAAGACCTGATCGGGAAGCGCGATCACGCGGATGTCGGCAAGCTCGCCCACGCGCATCAGCGGCGCATCGGTTTCGCGGACATTGCCGAGCACCCACAGCGTCGAAAGATCGCCGATCGAGTAGACCGGATTGGCGGCGCCGGCCTGTATGTACTGGCCGAGTCCGACCTGACGCTGGATCACGGTGCCGGCAATCGGTGCCTTGACGAGGGCGTCGGCGGAAATCCCGCCTGTGCCGCGCGTCTTTTCGAGCGCGGCAATCGCATCCCCGCTCATCCCGAGAATGCGCATGCGGTTTTCCTGGGCGACGAGGCCGGTTTGCGCGGTCCTGAGCGCGGCATTCGCCGCCGCAAGATCCGATTGCGACTGCTGCCAGTCTTTCAGCGCGGCGCTTTGACCCAGATAAAGCTGATGCTGGCGCGCCTCGTTTGCGACCGCCACCTTGTCCTGCGCCTCAGCGGCCGTGAGCGTATCCAGCGCAGCAATGAGATCGTTGCGCGCCTGGACCGCCTCGGTGGCGTCCACACTCATCAGCGGCGCATTTTTTTCCACATGATCGCCGAGGCTCGCGATGAGCCGTGTGACGCGGCCGGAATAGGGGGAATAGACGGCCGTCGTCGTGCTGTCATTCGGTGCCAGCGCGCCGTCGGTGACCACCAGTCCGGCAAACTGCTCGGCGCGCACGCGCGCGAATTTCAGGTCGGCCCATTGTTCGGCGGTCGGCCGGAATGTACCCGGAATTTCGGGCGGCGCTTTCGGTTCGCTGGGGCCGAACAGCATGCCCCAGAGCCAGGGGCCGACGCCGAACACGAGCAACGCCGCCGCGCCGGCGATGATCAGCACCCGGATTTGTTCGCGCCGCGATAGCCGCAACCGCGCGGGCAGGCGCCATTCCGTCTCGTTCAATACCCTTCTCCGGAGCGTGGACACCGGACGGTCCATGAGTTCCGGACCGCCTCGCCGGGCGGCAGCAATAGCGGAGGATGCTTACATGAAGCTGACAGCGCGTCCCGCAGCGTGATAAAATTGGGGCGTGTATTAATGAAACTTCACGCCCCGGCGGATGCGGCTGCTCCTCGTCGAAGATAATGTCAGCCTGGTCGAGTTGGTCTCGAAGGGGCTCGAGAATGCCGGCTTCGAAGTCGATCGCGCGAAATCGCTCGCCGAATCGCACGATGCGCTTGCGGGCGGCAATTATGCGGTCATTCTTCTGGATCTTGGGTTGCCCGACGGCGACGGCACCACCATTCTGCGCCGCCTGCGCGAACGCGGCGATTCGACGCCGGTGCTGGTATTGACCGCGCGCGGCACGCTTCAGGACCGCGTGACGGGGCTTCACGACGGCGCCGATGATTATCTGGTGAAGCCATTTGCGCTCGAGGAATTGGTGGCGCGCATTCACGCGCTGCTCCGCCGGCCGGGCGATTTTCTGGGACGGTTGCGGCGCGCTGGCAATGTCGCTTTGGATGTCGTGGCGCGGCAGGTTTATGTGAACGGGCAGCCGCAGATTCTATCGGCGCGCGAGACGGCGCTTCTCGAACTCCTGATCGGGCGCGTGGGGCGCGTGGTCACGAAATCCTATGTTGAAGCAAATCTCTTCGGGCAGTCGGAGGAAATCCGCTCCAACGCCATCGAGGTCTATGTGCACCGCCTTCGCCGGCAGCTCGCCGATTTCGGCGCCGATGTGGAGATACACACCGTGCGGGGCGTGGGATATCTCCTGACCGAAGCCAATGCGTGATGCGCGGCGTCGGTTCCATACTGTCCCGTATTCTCTGGCTGCACGCGGCCGCGCTGACGGCCGTCGCCATCGCCATGCCGCTCGCGACCTATCTGCTCCTCGAGACCACGGCCAACGGCTTCGAAAACCAGACGCTGCGGGCGCATGCGGAAAGCCTCGCTTCCTATCTGACAGCGGGGCCCGGCGGCCATTTCCGGCTCGATCTGCCACCGGATCTCAGAACCTTTTACCTTCACGGCTTTGACGGCTTCGCCTATTCGATCGTTGATAGCTCGAACCGGGTGCTGTTCTCCTCGCTGCATGCCGGCGGGTCGCTTCCGGGCGCGACGCAGACGCGTGGTACGCCGTTTTACTTCCAGCATCGTTCCGGGCGCGCCATCTATTACGGCGCAAGCTTTCCCGTTGCGCGCGGCGGCCAGACGCTGCGCATCCAGATCGGGCAGGATCTCGAACATCCCGATGTCATCATCGACGACATCGTGGCCGGTTATCTCGCCCATGTCGCCTGGTTCACGCTGCCGATCCTGCTGCTCCTGCTCGTCATCGACATCCTGATCGTGCGCCGCGCACTCGCTCCGGTGACGCGCGCGTCGGACATGGCGCGCGCGATCGATCCGGGCCGCATCGATCTGCGCCTGCCGGCGGATGACGTGCCGGCGGAAGTGCGGCCGCTCGTTCTGGCGATCAATCAGGCCCTGGACCGCCTCGAGGAAGGATTCCGCGCCCAGCGCGAATTCACCGCCGACGCGGCGCATGAACTAAGGACGCCGCTTGCGGTTCTCCGCGCCCGCATCGACACATTGTCCGACCGCGACACGGTCGCGGGCTTGCGTTCCGACCTTGAGAACATGACGCATGTCGTCAATCAGTTGCTCGCGGTGGCTGAGCTGGAAGCAAACAGCGCCGGTGCGATGGAAACGGTCGATCTGCACGGTATCTGCAGCGAAGTCGCGGCGAGCCTCGCGCCCATTGCCATTGCGCAGAAGAAGGATATCGCGCTCACCGGCGCCGAGCCGCCGGTTTTCGTTCGCGGCAATGCGCCGATGCTGCATCGCGCGATCCGCAATCTCGCCGAAAATGCGCTGCGCCATACGCCGGAAGGCACGAGCGTCGAAATCGGCGTGTCGCGCGATGGTGCGGTCAGCGTGTCCGACGAGGGACCGGGTGTCGCCCCCGCCGAGCGCGAACTGATTTTCCGCCGCTTCTGGCGCCGCGACCGGAGCCGCGCCGACGGCGCCGGCCTGGGCCTCGCCATTGTTTCCCGCATCGTCGAAGCGCATGCAGGAAAGATCGACGTCGAGAACCGCGCCAGCGGCGGTGCCATGTTCTCGATCCGTCTGGCGGCGCTGTAGTTCGAATCGACCACAAAGTTTCGATCGAGGATATGGACCCCCGGGAATGAAAACGGGCTATCACATCTGCCATTGTGGCGCCCGGCCTGGGACCGGCATTTTGCGTGCTTCGACGGGCTCAGCATGAGGGAAATCTTTCTGCCACAACTGTCAGTGCAACTACGTTTCTCCTCATCCTGAGCCTGTCGAAGGACGCACCATGCTGATGCAGGTTTCTTGTCGCTCCATATGCGACAGCCCTCGGAATGTAACGGGAACGCTGGTGGACGCACTGCCGGCACCCGGCGTAGTTTCCTCTTAGCGCACGAAGAAACAAGGCGCACGTTCCGGGCGCAGTCATTCTTTGTGCCCTTTGTGTATTTCGTGGTTCAATAGCTCTGCGTCCTCCGCGCCACCGCGTGCAAGACAACGGACGCGCGCCATTGTGCGGCCAGCTTTGCCATGCTAATTGGTCAGCATGACCAGTTCGATAAAGCCCCGGGCGCCGGGGCGCTGGCGCCTCCAGGATGCGAAGGCGCGGCTCAGCGAGCTCGTGCGCGAGGCGCGCGAGCGGGGGCCGCAGCATGTGAGCGTGCGTGGGAAGGACGAGGTGGTGATCATTTCCGCGGAGGAGTTCCGGCGCCTCAGCGGCAATCTCACCGGCCGTGCTCTCGTCGAGGCATGCCGCGCTTCGCCTCACCGCAACCTCGAAATCGCGCCGGCACGCCATCGCCTGCCGGTTCGCGACGTCGATCTGTGACCGGGTTTCTTCTCGATACCAACATTCTTTCCGAGTTACGCCGGCCGAAGCCCGAGCGCAAAGTGGTGGCATTCGTTGAACGGCAGCCACTTGAGACGCTCTTTGTCAGTACCGTGACCTTTGCCGAAATCCGTTTCGGTATCGAGCGCGTCGCCGACATGGACAGGCGCGCAGAGATGAATGATTGGCTGGCGCATCGGATCCGGCCCATGTTCGGACAGCGTGCCCTGCCGGTCACGGAAGATATCATGCTCCGCTGGCGGCAGCTCGTCGAAGACGGCCGGCGCATGAAGCACACATTCTCCCAGCCCGACCTCATCATCGCCGCCACGGCGCTTCAGCACGGCCTGACGCTCGTCTCGCGCGACACGCGGGAATATGTCAAAGCGCGTGTGCCGGTGCTCAATCCATGGCGCGATGTGCCGGCATAGGGTTTGGTGCGAATGGGGCCACAAAGTTTGCATCGATGGTATGGACCCCCGGGGATGAAACCAGGGCTATCGCATCTGCCGTTGTGGGCCCGGCGTTGGACCGGCATTTTGCGTGCTTCGACGGGCTCAGCATGATGCTTCGACAAGCTCAGCATGAGGGAAATCTTTCTGCCACAACCGCCGATGCAAATAAGATGGCCCTCATCCTTGTAAGACAAGGAAACGCGCATCGGTTATGCTGACCGATGCGGTGGCGGACGGGAAACCGACTCATCCTGGGGCAAAAAAGCCCGTAGCTCAGCGCGGTGTTCCGCCCGCCGTTCCATCGAACCCGAACAGT
>DATJUM010000029.1:0-7048 GCA_035502355.1 Rhizomicrobium sp.
CGCGCTCGGGCTCCGTGGCGCGCGTTGTCGATTGTCCGGGTGCTGACGGTGCCGCCGAGGCTTCCGGCGTCTGTACGGCCTCGTGCGCGGTTTTCAGCGCGGCATAATCTCGAGCGCGATGCGCGCCCGGCTCCGGCGCTCGAATGTCCTCGAGCTGGCCGCGCGCCGCCTCGCGCGCCTGACGCTCGGCCCGTCGTGCTTCGAGGTCGATGATCTCGGCATCGATCTGCCGCTCTTCGGAGGCAAGGGCCTTCAATTCGGCGTAGTGGTGCTGGCGGCGGCGGATTTCGTCGCCGATGCGGGTGACGTTGCCCTCGCGTTCCATCGCGGTGACGGCCGGGCCGTGGTGCTGCTGCGGCTCGCGCTCGATGCCCTGGTCTTGAAGCGACCGCCGGTCGATGCGGGCGTCATAGCCGTTCCGCTCAAGGTGGCGATTGGCCAGCTTCTCCCACGCATTGCGCAGCCCTTCGACATAGGCACCCCGGTTCCGGTAACGCTCCTGCTGCTCGGTCTTGGTGCGGGCGAAACCGTGTTCGTCGATCTTGCGTAAGGTCACCAGCACATGCGCGTGGATGTTCCGGCCGTCGCCGTCCCGGTCGGGCGGATGGATCGCGAAATGCGCCGCGTAGCCTTTGCGCTGAAACTGCTCGCGCACAAAGTCCTGCATCAGCCGCCGGTTCTGTTCGAGCGTCTGCTCGTGTGGCAACGCGATATCGAGATTCATCGCCAGCTGCGCGTCGCTGCGTTTCTCGAACTGCTCGACCGCGTTGACCAGCTGGCCGAGATCGCGCGCCCAATCGGGCGCGCCCTGCGGCGCGTAGATGCCCGACGCCAGCGCCGCGCCGAGGTGCGAGTAATCCCACACCTCGCCGGTGCGCTCATCGACCAGCTTGGCGCGGTCGTTATAGGCGGCGGTGCGGACGAGGCTCTGTCCCTTGCCCCGGCTGACGTTCGGATGCACGCTCAGGTGATAGCTCGCCACGCGCTCCACTCCGCCGCCGCTGCAAGCTTGCCGGATGGCAAGCCCGAGGTCGGCGATTTCATTTCGCACCTCGTGGCGCGGCTACCTTGCCCCGCCGGATGGCGGGGCCGCACTTGTTGCGCACTTGTTGCGCCAGCAACATAAAAGTGCGCCTAAAGGATTTCTCTACAGCAGGCCGTCCGGGATTCTCAACACCATCGACCGGAGTCACGCTCGCCGCTGTGCCCGAATTGTTCGCCGTGATATCCTGCGGCCACGACGATTCGCGTGAGGCCGATCATGGCGCGCATGACTGACGACGAAAAACTCGCCGCTCTCGAAAAACGCAAAGCCGATATCCGGGTCATGCAGCTGCGCCTCAATCGCCAGCTACGCGCCGTTCAGTCCCGCCAGAAATCCAAAGCTCGCAGCGACGACAGCCGCCGCAAGATCATCGCCGGTGCGCTCGCCCTGGAACACGCCGCCCGCAATCCCGGCTCTGAGTTCGGCCAGGTGTTGTTCCGGTTGCTCGATCAATACACCCGGCCCGAAGATCGCTGGCTGTTCGAGTTCCTCCCGCCACGCGACGATCCCGCCGAAGCGGCTGAATAGCTACTCGTGGCCGCGTATGCGCCACCAACTGCGTCGGGCTGGTGCCTGGGTTGCCGGTGCGGCCGTGCCTGGCTCCAGCGGCGGCATCATAATCGTGTGCGCCCGCTGATCGGTTAGCAGCAGCTTCTCAGCCTGTGTCCGCCAGCGGTCTCGATCCTCGCGCAAATCGTCGATTACCGCTTCCTTGTCACTCAACCGTTGCGTAACGGCTTCGAGTTTTGCCCGTAACTCTCTGTTTTCAGCGTTTAATTCAGTTGCGTCTAAGGTCGATGTTGAACGCTGTCTGACCTGTTGTTCTTCCTGTTGCGCAACGATAGCCGGATAGACCCTATGAAGCTCGGCCGGATCGATCTTGTAAGAGCCATTGTCCTGTTTTTCGGCAGAAATCGTGTGATTTTTGATCGCTCGTGAAATCGCGGCTTTGCTCATGCCAGTGGCTTTTGCCGCTTCGCCTAGGGTGTAGCTCATGGAAAACGCACCAGTGTCGATTCGTTCGGTCAACCGTTCAGGTTCACCGGTTGCGTAACAGTTCTCAGTTGATTTGCCTAGCCCCGCCTTCAACCCGTTCTTTGTTCGGAGCTGGAGGGCCGTTCTTCGTCCCGTCGCCTGGCACTGGCTTCCCGGAGCGCGCGGAAGGGGTCAAGGATGCCCTGCAAGGGCACCGCGCAGCGGCGCGTAAGCGTCCTTGATGCCTGAGCACGTGTAGGGACGATGAAGGACAGGGCGGGTCTGTATCTTCAAAAAACTGGCAGATTTCCTTGTTGGAAATACTCCCGCCGGAGGCCTCGCCGCCGCAGCGAAGCGAAGGCGGCGGATATGGTTGTGAGCGCAGCGAACTCCGCAATTATCCTGTCGGTGCGGTTTTCTGGATATCCACAGAAACCGGGCGACAACTATCGGAAGAGCTATAGGACTCTATAGGGATTCCGCCACCAAGTGACCGTGATTTTCACCGAGTCGCCGCCACCAAGTGACCGTGATTAGCGCCACCAAGTGACCGTGGATAATTTGCCTTATCTCAACGAGTTATGAACGGGCAGGGGGAAGCTGCACGAGCCGTTTTGCGACCGGCGGCGGGCTATTGTGCAGCCGCATCCCGAGGTCGTCGATCTCGATCCGGGCGGCCTTGTAGCGGCACTGAACCTGCCTGAGAGTGGCGCGGAATTTGGCTTTGAATGCCCGCATGCGGGCGTAATCAGGGCCGAATTGCTGCTTCAGCGCAGGCCACTGGATGAAGGCGGGACGGTTCGGATTGATCCGGTGCAGCCGTTGCGCCAGCCATGAATAAACATCAATCGCAAGGGCAGAATGAGCCAGTGCCGCCAGGTCGGCCTCGTTGAGCGGCACGGCGTGCTCTTGCAGGCTGTTGAAGTAGGGAAGGGATAGCTGGATGGTCGAGGGCCACAGCACGCGCTGCCGGGCATCCAGCTCGGGCCATAGCTCGAACGCATCGACGACCTGCGCATTGACCTGAAACGCGCGGTCGCCACGTGTCGTGGCAAGCCTGACGACCGCAACGGACAACCGGGAGAGCTGGTCTTTGAAGGCGCGGATTTCTCGGCCGCCGTCGAAACCGCGAATGCGCTTCACGAAGGCTGACAGGCTGTTCTCGACCTCGATCACCGGCGAATCCTGCCGCAGCGCCTCCGCGTTCAAATGCGCCAGGATCAGGCGCGGCTTGGTTCCCCACGGCAAGCCCAGCTTGACCCATTGCCGGGTTTTCGGGTGACGTGCGCGCCCGGCTTCGACAAGCAGCGAGACTGCTCCTTGCTCGCGCTGCCATTCGCGCACGTCGTCGCCGGGGTTGCGGTACGGCAAACCGGCCTGACAGAAAACCGTGTGCTGAAACGAAAGCCGGGCCTCGTTGTCCTGCTCGGTCTCTATCGGCTCGATCAGGCGGCGATGAACCCGACTCATGGTGTTCGCCTTCTTCGCCGCCTTGACGGCCGGAAGGCTGGCGACAATCGCGCCGAGGCTCAGCTGCGGATTGTCGTTCGTTGGCTCGGTCATGCTGTGTTCCCCTGACATCCTGCTTGCGCCGGTTCGCGGGCGGCGTCAATTGGCGCTACGCGCCACGCCAGAGGGCCAGCCCTCTCGCGCTCTCCCGGAGTACTTGGACAAGGAAATTGTTTGATGTAGAATAGCCGCACGGTACAGGCTGGAGAGCCGATGAACCGTCAAGGAAATGAAGCCGGTGCGCACAAGCTCACCGGCTTTTTTCTTGGCTTTTGCAGATAAGAGACCGCAGGATTTCGAAAATGCCAGACGACCTCCCAATTTACAAACTGTTCCGTGACTACGTTAAACATGAAGACAGCCTAATAAACAATCGCCTTTCATGGTTATTAACTATACATGGTTTTCTGTACGCCACTTATGGTTTCACAATTCAAAAAAAATTAGAAATTGCGGCGAAACTGGCTACTGTTCTCAGCACCTCGCCTCCCGGCTATTTAAAATGCTTGGGTAGTATGGGAAATTTAGGCATAACTATTATTCAGATGGAACTATTTTTGCTCTGCATCGTCGCCGTCGGTCTTTTAATTAGTTTGGTTGGACTTTTGTCGATAAATGCCGCGCGGCGAGCTGCTAATAGTCTTCGCGATATCTTCAGTGGACAATACGCGTTTGCACAAGTACTGCCTTCACAGCGACCTCACCGTAGGCTCCGCAACTGGCTTCGGCTGAGGCGTTCAAGGCGACCTCGACCGATGCGCTTCGGTGCAGATAGTTTGTTCATATTAAGCGATGGGACTCGCGTTTTTTTTGCACCACAAATCGGCGGTGGCGGTCAATCCGCGTTGACTGGTCGCGGTATTATAGCAGCACTTGCTATACCTTCGATTCTCATGTTAAGTTGGTTTGCCGCCGGAAGCTATTCAATCTTCAATATTGTACACAACTGGAACTATGTTAACGATTTTTTATTTAATGGAGTTAATCCATGCCTGCAATTCGAGAACTTTTTGGATTGGCAAAAGCTAACCTTACCTGTCCTGTTGCATTAAGTTTACATGCTTTAGGGGTGGCACAAGACATCACGGCCGTGCTCGCCGCAAGAGCGATTTTTGATACAAGCAATGGCCCACTCCAATTAGGCCAGTTTTGCGTAGGAGCGCTCGTCGTAGGGATGCCGGCTGTATTCGCTGCGGCCATGCACATAGGCGGATTGGTTTGTGGGTCAGACCATTTTGACGACATAGAAGAGAAGGTAGAGGCTGCTCGGCTAAAGCGCATCTGCGAGAAACGAGCACGGCGGCTTATTTCGACCGAAGGGCCGCACTGAATTTTCTACATCTTGTGTTTTTGCTCCCGGCGATTAATTCGATTCCAGTCGCATAAGCCCCATTATGGTAAATTTTTTGAAATGGAAAATAAGTCCTCGCGTTAAGGATCCGGACTTTCCCGCCCCGCCCGCCGCTTATACTTGTTTTTCGAGGCCGCGCGACCGCCGCTAATACTGCATGTGGGAAGTTTCTACTTGGCGTGCGCGGCCACAAAATGTGGGTCAAGGGGCGGCGGGAGTGACAACCGCGAGTTCCGGGAAAGCCGCGAAATCGGCGGTGTTGAACGTGTAGATTCTGCCGATGTTGTTTGCCTGCATGGCCGCGATGATGTGCAGGTCGAACACGTCGCTGCCCGTCACCGGACGGCGGCGGAGCAGATCGAGCAACCTGTCAATCGTGCTGGCCGGTACGGGCAGCACATGCAGGAACGTCAACATATCGGAAAGCACGGTCAGCGCCTCCGCGGCGGTGCGCGGTCGGGCGACGCGTCGCGGGTTGGTCATGACCGAATAGAACTCGCAGAGGATTTGCGAGGTCACGAAGAGCGTTGCGGCATCCGCGCGCGCGGCGTTCAGCAGGGCGAGGGCCGCCGCGTGTTGCGGGGCGGCTGTATCCAGCGCGTAGATCAGAACATTCGTATCGACGATGCCCGGCTCAGCGGGCATCGTCATAGATGTCGCGCCGGTGAAGCGACCCTGCGCCGAGGTTCCATGCCGGCAATTCGGGCTTTGGCCGGGTCGGAGCTGGCCCCGCGTGTCCGCTGAGGAAACGCGCCAACAACTCGTTCTCCGAAATGCCCAGCCGTCGGGCTTCGGCGGCAAGCCGCGCTTGGTTCTCCTGCGAAATTTCGATGCTCATGCGGATCGCCTTTCCTTCGTCGCGAGTATATCACACATTGGATAAAGAACAATT
This sequence comes from Rhizomicrobium sp., assembly GCA_035502355.1. Taxonomy (GTDB): domain Bacteria; phylum Pseudomonadota; class Alphaproteobacteria; order Micropepsales; family Micropepsaceae; genus Rhizomicrobium. The sequence continues at coordinate 5,773 of DATJUM010000029.1, forward strand.
TTATTATGTGATTAAAGCCGCAGGCGATGCCGCGCGCGGCAATGACGCCGGGACGGTTCCGCCCCGCGCCTCGGCGACAGTGATCTCGTCAGTTTTCAAAATCTTCTTCCTCGTCGCCGGCGGCCGGCGCCGGGCGCTGCGGGTTCGGTTGCGGCGGAGGCGGCGGCTCGGTGCCGATCGGGCAGAGGTGAACGTAGCCGCTAAAGCCACCTATCGGGGTGCGGTCGAGAAACACCCGGATGCTGCCGTCTTTTTCCGTGCGCGCCCCGCCGATCTCAAGCCAGCGCCCGAACTTCTTGCCTTCCCGTTTCAGGGCGAAAGCGGTGTGGGTGCGCGCTTTGGTGGCATCGGCCATAGAACCGCTCTAGCAATCCTAGAGGCGCGGCGAAAGATGATTCGACGGCGCGGACTGGAATCCTTCGTCCGGCTCGGCATCGTCCTGCCAATAGGGGTTCATCCAGTCGAGCGCATCCGACAGAAACGCTTCCGCTGCGGCATAGGCTTCGGCCGGAAATCGCGCCGCGCGGCGCATGATGTTCCTTGCCGCCGCCCGAAACAGGATGGCGTCGGTGTCGCCGCTGCGGCGGCGCGGCGGTTTCGGCTCCGGCGCATCGCGCTGCGTGAGGTTTTTCCTTACTTCGCCGAATAATCGTTTGATCGTGCCGCCGGTTGTCGTCCGGTTCTTGCTGCCCCGCGCCGTGTCCCTGACGGCGCGGGTGCTATCGCTCGCGCCCGCGACTTCGCCCGCCGCGGCCGTGGCCCCGGCCGTGTTCCTCGTCGTCGCCGCGTTCGCGGGCCTGCCGCTCCCGCTCGGCATCATCGCGCCGGATCTGCTCCAGCAATTCCTGAAGGCGCGCTTCCTTCTCGGCCGCCTCGCGCGCCGCCTCTTCTTGCGCGCGCTGTTCCTCGGCCGCGCGCGCGGCGCGCTGCTGCTGATCGGGCGACAGCGGCGGCGCAGGGGCGATGAAGTCGGCGGCAAAATCGAATGCCTTGCCAATCATGCTTTCCATGCCGTCGAGGACGCTGCTCGCGACATGCGCGGCCTGGTCGACCGTCTGCGCCGCCGCCTGGCCGAGCTCGTCCACGGGCGGGCCGAGATAGATCACAGCCGGGGCCTCGCGGGCGGGCGGCAGTTCGCGCTCGGGCTCCGTGGCGCGCGTTGTCGATTGTCCGGGTGCTGACGGTGCCGCCGAGGCTTCCGGCGTCTGTACGGCCTCGTGCGCGGTTTTCAGCGCGGCATAATCTCGAGCGCGATGCGCGCCCGGCTCCGGCGCTC
>DATJUM010000030.1:0-17496 GCA_035502355.1 Rhizomicrobium sp.
GTTTCTTTTGCGAGATTTCCGATTCGACGGGAATGTCCTGACCGTTCTTTTTCGTGCAGTAGCCAACGCCGGCCGTCTCGGTTGCCGGCCAAACCCAGTAATTGACCATGTGATTAAGCGTGAATCTGATCGGATGTTTCACGACGCCGTTGGGCGCCGAAGGCGTGCCGCTGCCGATCACCTCGTCGGCGTTCACGAGCAGCGGTGCCACCGGCAGCCCCGCGGCGTCGGAGGTGCCCTTGCCTTGCGGCGTCAGCGCATTGCTGTTCGTGTCGGGCCACAGCGCATTGGACGAATCCGTCCAACCCGGATTGAGATAGATCCCCTGCCACATCTCATAGAGCGCCGGATTGGTACCGGTTCCACCCGACTGCCAGATGAGCACATGCCGGTCGCCTGTCGACTGGCTCGTGCCTTCCACCGGCGCGTTTGACGGGATCGGCCCCGACGTGAAATAGGATTGATACACGGTCGTTGTCACGGACACGTCGGGCTGATTATAAGGAACGGAAAACGTCGGGATCCCGTTGGGGAATGGATAGCCCGAAGTATTGCCGAAGAACGGCTTCACCGTCTCCGAAAGATAGCCGGAATAGATCGGTGCCGCGGGCGAATCGTCCACCGGCAGTTTGGTCGTCGCATAGTCCACGCGGTGATGAAAAATCGAACTCGCCGGGAATATCTTCGCGACGAATTTGTTGTCGCCATTGATCGCAAACGAGATCTCCTGGCTGGCCTGCTCGTTGGCACTGTCGGTCACGGTGATCAGCGGCGCGTAGGTACCCTGGCCGCCGATCTGCGCGCCGCTGATAAGGCCGCTTGATGCATCGATCGACAGGCCTTCCGGCAGCGGCGGATAATTGTCCGACATATTGTACGAATAAATGTATGGCGGCGTCCCGCCCCGAGCCACGATCGTGCACCCGGCATAAGCCTTCCCCTGCGTGCCGCCGGGGCATGTCGTGGTGACGATCTGGAGCGCTTCCGGTTCGTGCCGGGCATATGCGCAGGGCGCGACAAAAGTCAGGGTCGTGACGACACATGCGAGAAGCAATTCCTTCATATGGTGATCCTCCCGAAACCCAGGAATACTATCATTTCTGCAAGCAGCCATTTTCCTCCAATCGCGGCATCGGGTTAAGCGAGTCCCAACCTTCTGCGTCGAATGCCCGGTTTCGATCGGGACGGATCGCCCTGCCCCGCTCTGCACAGACGCACAAGACGGGGCGCCGACGACATGGCGGGATTCCCATCCGATGGCGGGTGCATTCACCGCCAGCTTGTGACAGTTTTTTGACAACGATTCGGCAACCCGTGGTAAACGATAATCCGAGTATTGGTGTTGTCTACGAGCAGAGGCGGCGTTTATCGGCCGGCTCGGTGTGATGAAAAACAGCGTAATGCCTCGCCGCTCCGAGCGGTCCAAGAAACGTGTCCGATTTGACCTGTGGCCGTCGAAGCGGCCGCGGAAAACAATCCCGGCAGACCCCTCCAGGCTTCCGCTTGCGGGGTCGCGGGCGGCGCGCTTCCAGCCTCTGCTTCAGTCCGGCGTACTGGCATTTCGCAGATTCGATGACGGCGAAATCGCCGTCCTCCTCGTCAGGAAGCCGCGCTCGAAAAACTGGGGCATTCCCAAAGGTAATGCGGAGCCGCAACTCAGTCTCGCCGAAAACGCCGCGAAGGAAGCGTTCGAAGAAGCCGGCGTAAGGGGCCGCGTCGATTCCCACGCGGTTGGCAAGTACCGTGCCGTCAAGCGCAAGCATGGCCTGAAACTCGTCATAGAGGTCTGCGTCCATTTGCTCGAAGTGACGGAGACGGCAAAAAAATGGCCCGAAAAAGGTGAGCGCGAAATCAAATGGTGCTCTCCTCAGGAAGCGGCAATTTTGCTCCATGAACCATTGCTGGCGGAACTTTGCGACCGTCTCCAGCGCTAGGCGGCTGCAGCGATCGTTGCACCCCGGACAAGCCGTCTCCCGGATCAACGTTTACAAAGCTGGAAGGCGCCTATGGGTTCAGTTTCGCGTACATTGACAGGAGCGTTTCTGATTTTGATCGTTGCCCGGGCGGCGGTCGCCGAGAATGTCGCCGTTACGTTCGACGACCTGCCGACGCTGTCGCTCACACATTCGTTCGCCTACGCGAATCTGACGACAGTGAGATTGTTGGATGAACTGCGTCGCAACCGAATTCCCGCGACGGGATTTGTCAACGAAGGAAAACTGGAAGGCAGCGATAAGCCGGCGAGAATTGCCTTGCTAAAAAGCTGGCTTGATGCCGGCATGGATCTCGGAAATCACGGCTACTCCCATCTCTCGCTGAACAAGACACCGCTCCAAGCCTACATTAACGACGTATCACGCGGAGGCGTCGTGACGGCCGCCTTGCTGAGAGCGCGCGGCCATGTTCTGCGCTGGTTCAGATACCCCTATCTCGAAACCGGCCTGACGGCGGGGACGCGCCAAGGGTTTGAAACCTGGCTCGCCGCGCATGGCTATCGTGTCGCGCCTGTCACCATGGAAAACTCCGACTGGATGTTCGCGCTGCCTTACGACGACGCAATCCTTCGCTGCGACACGGGGGACGCGATGCGGATCAGGCAGTCCTATCTCGCTTACACGGCGAAAGCAGTTTCCTGGTATCGCGGCGCTGCGCGCGCACTGCTCGGGCGCCCGCTCTCATTCGTCTTTCTGCTTCACGCAACCCGCCTCAATGCTGACACGATCGATCAGATCGCGGCAATCCTGAAGGCCAACGACTTGCACCCGACAACGCTCGACAGCGCCATGAACGACCCGGCCTATAATATTCCCGACACCTATATCGGCCCTGACGGCGACGAATGGCTCAGCCGATGGTCCCTGACCCTGCGCAAGGATCTTCCATGGGACAGTTTTGTTGATCCGCCAAAGGATATTCAGGATGAGAACCACCGACTCGATTCTCCATCCTGATTTGTACAAAACGAGCGGGGTATTGGCGATGATATCGAGCTGGGAACTGATCTTGCGTCTGCTGGTCGCAGCGGGTCTTGGGAGCCTGATCGGCGCCGAACGCGAGCGTCTGGTCTGGGCCGCCGGCCTGCGGACTCACATGTTGGTCAGTGTCGGCGCATGCCTGTTCATGATCGTGTCGGCATTCGGCTTCGCCGACATCCTCGGGACACCGGCTGTCGTTCTTGATCCTTCCCGTATTGCTGCCCAGGTCGTTTCAGGTATCGGCTTTCTGGGAGCAGGTTCGATTCTCTTGCGCGGCGACGTGGTAAGAGGGCTCACTACGGCCGCAAGCCTTTGGACCGTTGCCGCAATTGGTTTGGCCGTTGGCGGCGGGCTTTACATCGCGGCAGTTGCCGCGACCGTGGTCATTCTCGTCATTCTTGCCGGCATCAAGCCCGTCGAACGATGGTTGCAGCAACGAAGCCAGTCCTATCAGCTCGTCGTAAGGGCAGCCCATGGCAAACTGCCGATCGGAACCATCAACGACGCGGTTGGATATCGCTCGCGGCGGATATCGCGATACATCTGTGCCCAATCGGAGGATGCCGAGAGCGACGAAATCCACCTCACGCTAACCCACGTGACACCCGAGGATGTTACCGAAGTTATCGATGTCTTGAAGCGCATCCCGGACGTCAAACAGGTCGAGCGGAACTGAGCCGACCACGGGGATTCGCCCGAAATGGCACATTAATGATAAGCTGCGTCCGCCTTCGGCCATTTGGAGAGAGGCGGCGGTGGCAGTTGCGGCGACCCGGCATATCGATCAGGTCCTGGCGGTTGCCGGAGGTTTGGGCAAACCTCCTGTGGACAGCATCATTTCGAAGTCCTGGATCCGGTCCGCGAACGCGCTTCATGTCGATCCCGCGTCGCGCGCCCCGCCGCGCATTCTGACGATCGGAGAGTTGCGCGCTTCGCAGGACGCGTCTTCCCAACTCATCGAAGCGGCGCGCGTCGAACTCGACCAGCTCTACAAGATCGTGCGGACCGTCCGCTATGTGATCCTCTTGTGCGACAGGGACGGGCTGGTGGTCGCGCATCGCGGCGAGGAACCCGAGGCGGCGCAGTTCCGGCTCTGGGGGACCTGGCTCGGCGGGGTGTGGTCGGAGGAGGCGGAAGGCACCAACGGTATTGGCACCTGTCTCGTCGAGCAGCGGCCGGTGACTGTCCATTGCTCGCAGCATTTCCGGGCGCGCCATATCGGCCTCAGCTGCTCCGGTTCTCCCATCTTCAGCGCCGATGGCGGGCTGGCCGGTGTATTGGATGTTTCGTCCATCGATCCGGATTTGTCGGAGCACGCCCACGCTTTGACGGGCACGCTGACCATCGCAACGGCACGCGCGATCGAAGAGCGGCTGTTCCGGAAACAATTCCGGCGCGACTGGATCATCGCCGTCCGGTCGGCCGATGACACCGCCTCCGCCTTTTTGATCGCCATCGATCGCGACCGCCGCATCACCGGCGCCGACCGCAACGCGCGCCGCGTCCTGTCGCGTGACGCACGGGATCCGCCAGCGGAGAGCACCAGCCTATGGACCATCTTTGAGAAAAATGACGCCTTGTTCCGGCAGACGGACCGGGGCGATGTTCCGGCCGAATTGACGCCGCGCGGAATCGACGAGTGCTGGCCTGCCATTGTCACGCCGCCCGAGCCGGCGCTCGCGCGATGGCAGCAATCCGAGACAGATGAATTCCGGCTCAGGCCCAGGCTTGACGCTCTCGCGATGGTCGCTCAATTGCCGAAGCTGCCGCGAGCCCAGGGCGGATTGCCGCCGGCTACGCTGCGCCGCATACGCGAATATGTCGACTCACATCTCGATCGGAACATCGATCTGGAAACCCTCGCCGCGACGGCCGAACTTTCGCTCTTTCATTTCGCACGCACCTTCAAGCAATCCGAGGGAATGACGCCCCACGCGTTCGTATTGGAGCGCCGCCTCGCCAGGGCGCGCGAGCTTCTGACGACAACGGATCTTCCTCTGTCCGAAATCGCTCTTGTTGTGGGTTTTGCAGATCAAAGCCATCTGGCCCGCAGGTTCCGCGAGATGACCGGAATCCCTCCCGGCCAATTCCGAAGGCGGCAAGGCTGACGCACCGATTGCAGCAAAGGTGTTCCAGCACGGCAAGATTGTTCAGGAAAGCAGAATCCGGCGTGCGTTAGAACCATGGCGTCTTGACGGAGGCGGAGATGGGAACTGCGCGAGAGTATGACCAGGACGGGCTCGATGCCTGGGAAGCCAATCATCGCATGATGAATCTGCTGGGCACGCTGCTGGCCATCTTTCGGCGCAGCTTCTACGAATTCGAGGACCAGCGCGTCCGCAACTCCGCGGCGCAATTCGAGGGCCAGATCCTTGCGGCGAGCGCGCTGCTGCGGACGGTTTCCTCGACGCCCGCGGGCAAAGATGTCGCCATAGACGTCCATCTCGAGAGTCTCGGTCGCGCCCTGTCCCGCGCGGTCCTTGGCCCGGCGAATATCGGCTGCGAAGTATCTTCGGACGGCGGACGGCTGCCGATCGAGGTTTGCGAACGCCTCGGCTACATCATTGTCGAGCTCGTCTTCAACGCAAGCAAATATGCCTTTGTCGGTCGCGACAACGGAGTGGTCCGCATCGAAATGTTGCGATATGGCGGTCAATGGCGCTGCACGGTGTCGGATAACGGCGTAGGCATGGACGGAGCAAGCCACGGCATGGGCCTCAATATCGTCGACGCGCTGGTTCGATCCCTGCAAGGCCACCTGATCATACGATCCGATTCTTCAGGCACTCGCGTTTGCGTGGTTCTGCCGGACTCGCCGCAGCCCGCCGTCGATCGACAGCGCCAGAACTATCACTGCAGCAAGGATGCTCGTTGCGGCGATGGCTTCCATGTCAAGCACCCCGATATCGCAAATGCGATCCATCGATCTGCTCACCTTCATTGAACGCAGAGAGGCAATCCAGAAGCAGTCTCTTGAATCAAAACGCGCGCCAATTCGTGGTATAGTGATCTTTCCTGGCCGCCGCAGGGTTGGGGGCGACCGCAGCGGCGAAGGAGTGACAGATGACTCACATGGTGGCAGACGTCCTGGTCGACGTGCTCGAAGAAATCGGGGTGCGGCAGATTTTCGGCCTGATCGGCGATTCCCTCAATCCGCTGGGAGATGCTGTGCGCCGCAGCAGGATCGAGTGGATCGGCGTGCGGCATGAGGAAGGCGCGGCACTCGCCGCCGCGGGACAGGCCAAGCTGACCGGGCGCCTCGGCGTCTGCGCGGGCACGACCGGCCCCGGCAGCACGCATCTGGTGGCGGGGTTGTATGAGGCGGCCCGCGACCATGCGCCGGTGCTTGCGCTTTCCGGCGACATGGCGACAAAGCTGCGCGGCATCGATTATTTCCAAACGACCGAGCCGGATCTGCTGTTCCGCGACGTCGCGCTCTATACCGAAACCATTACGTCCGCGGCGCAGGCCCCGTCCGTCATTCATCAGGCGATTTCGGCTGCTTATGGGCGCCGCGGCGTCGCGCATCTGACGGTCCCGCTGGATGTGTTTGGTGCGAAGGCCGAAGGCCATGTCACGAGCGTCACGATGCTGAAGCCGCGCGACGAATTTGCGGCGAGTGCGGAAGACATTGCCGCAATGGCGCGGATGATCGATGCGGCCGGAAATGTCGTCATCATGTGCGGCAATGGGTGTCATGGCGCGGCGGACGAACTGCGCGCGCTTTCGGACCGGCTCAAAGCGCCGCTGATCCATTCGTTCAAGGGCAAGGACATCATGCCGTATGACGATCCGCGCTGGATGGGCGGCATCGGCATGATCGGCACCAAAGCCGACTACAATGCGATCATGCGCTGCGACCTCCTGGTGATGCTCGGCACGGACTATCCATTCTCGGAATTCCTGCCCCAGAAAGGCGCTGTCATTCAGATCGATGAAAGGGCGGAGGCGCTCGGACGCCGCACTCCAACCGCGCTCGGCGTCACGGGCTCGGTCAAACCGACGGTGAAGCTGCTGCTCGACGAGGTCACGGCGAAGAGCGACAGCAGTTTCTTCGAGCATGTGACACGCGAACGCCACGAGTGGAACGCGATGCTGGACAAACAGGCGATCTCGAACGCAGCCGCGACCGCATCCACCCGCAGGCGGTGGCACGCACCGTCAGCGACCTCGCCAAACGCGATGCGGTGTTCCTCATCGACACGGGTCTCAACACCCTCTGGTCCGGCAACTGGATCCGGCAGAGCGGTTCACAGCGGGTCCTGGCCTCGTTCAACAATTGCGCGGTCGGAACCGCGCTCGGCCGGGCCAACGGCATCCAGGCGCTTGACCGGTCGCGCCAGGTCATCGCGCTTACCGGCGATGGCGGTTTCAACATGCTGATGTGCGAGTTTCTCACGGCGGTGCATCACAAGCTGCCGGTGAAAGTCATTGTGTATAATAACTCGAGTCTTGGACTTATCGTGCTTGAGGCCGAAGGCCAGGGTCTGCCGGCGTTCCGCGACGCGATTGAATTTCCCAATCCGGATTTTGTCGCGCTGGCGCGGGCCTGCGGCGGCCATGGATTCAAGGCGCAGCATCCAAACGAACTGCGCGGCGCGATCGCCGAAGCCCTGGCGGCGGATGGCCCTGCGATCGTCGATTGCGTTGTCGCGGCCGACGAGATGCCCAACATGCCGCATATCGACCTCGAACAGGCCGGCCACTACGCCATCGCCAAGATCAGGGAGGCCGTGATCGCGGCGACGGGCCGGTAAAGCAGATTTTCATCACACGGCCTCCATGCGCGTCACCTCATTGCTTCTCGCACGCGCGGAAGCGGCGACACGCTGACGTGCAAAGGCGGCGGCAAGCTTGCCCCGCCAATGGGACCGCCATAGAGCAACAGTTAACGCATTCTTATGGCGCCCGAGGTTAAGACCGCCGGTAATGTCTCCGGAGGCATCCCGGAGACCGGAATCGAACAGGGCAAAGGATGGTAGCCGCTCTTTCCGCCGATGTGCGCGCTCATCCCATCGACAGCCCGACCTTGCGCCTGCTGACAAGGGTCGCGCTCACCGTATACTGCGCAACGCTTGCAGGCGTGGCCTTCAGCTCGATCCCTGGGGTCCTGTTGCCCATCTGGCTCGGGACGGCTGTGGTGGTGTATTGGCTCTTGCGCACACCACGCCATGCCTGGCCTTCGATTGTTGCGGTGTGCTGGCTCGCCAATATCGCTGCGGCGGTCACTATCGGCCGCGCCGTGCCGCGGAGCATTCTGCTTCCTACAATCGACGTCATCCAGGCGATCCTGGTTGCGGCGCCGCTGCGCGCATTCCGGCTCGACGGCGATTTCGCCCATCCGCGCACGCTCGCGGTGTTCTACGCACTCGTTCTCGGCCCGGCGACCATGTTGCCGGGCTTTTTCGGCGCCTCGGTCCTGCATGGATTGACCGGTGCGCCGTTCCAGCAGGCGTGGATGGAATGGTATATGACGACGGTTCTCGGCCAGGTCGTGCTCGTGCCTCCTCTTATGGTGGTACGCGGAGAAGCGCTGAGGGCGATTTTCGCGCGCAACATGCTGCCCGGCACGCTCATGCTGCTCGGCGTCGTTTCCGGGACGATTGCGATCAACGCGGTGTTCCATGACTATCCGTTCGGCTTTCTTTTCTTTCCGGCGGTTGTGCTGATCACTTTCCAGCGCGGCTTCGCAGGAGGTGCCATCGCACTCCTTCTCGTTGGCCTCTACATGGCAAGTAACGTCGACGATGTTCACAGCACGTTGTCGGCGTCGGATCAGCGAGTCCACCTGCTCTTTCTCCAGCTTTATACGGCGGTGATCAGCTTCACGATCGTCATCGTCGGGGCCGGCCTCGAACAGCGCCGAAAACTGGAGCGCAGCCTTGCCGAGGCGCGCGAGGAAGCCGTTGTCGCACGCGATGCAGCCGAGGCCGCAAGCCGCGCCAAAACCATGTTCCTTGCCAATATGAGTCACGAACTGCGGACGCCGCTGAATGCCGTGATCGGATTTTCCAATCTCATGCATCGCGAGATCTACGGTCCGCTCGGAGACGGGCGTTATCGTGAATATGCCGGGAGCATCCACGATGCCGGGCACCATCTGCTCGAAGTCATCGGCGAGATCCTGGACATGTCAAAGATCGAAGCGGGAAAATTTGAAATCCATTGCGAGGAGTTGCAGCTGAATGCACTTGTCGGCGACTGCGTCGAGCTGATGCGCGAACGTGCCGCCGTGCGGGAGGTCAGCCTTGGGATGGAACTCGCCGGACCTGAGCGGGTTATCGCCGACCGCCGCGCCTTGAAGCAGATCGTGCTCAACCTGTTGTCCAACGCCATCAAATTTACGCCGGCCGGCGGCGCGGTATCGGTGAAAACGGCAACGCGGGGCGACAAACTCGTCCTCGCTGTCGCCGATACCGGCATCGGCATCCCTGCCGACGATCTGCCCCGGTTAGGAGTGCCTTTCGTCCAGCTCAGACGCGCGACGGCAACAGTTTCGGCGCAGGCCGGTACAGGGCTTGGATTGGCGCTGGTTCGTTCCCTTGCCGAGAAACATGGCGGAACATTGATTATCGAGAGCGAAGATGGCCGGGGGACCTGTGCAAAAATCGAAATCCCGCTGCGCCTGCCCGCAGGCCAGGAAGTTGCTGCGAAAAGTGCCGCCTGAATTTCGCTGACAGCGCGCTTCAGCCCCGCCAGACCTCGCCTTCGGGCGCACCTCGTCCAAGCTTGTCAGGAAGCGTTTCGCCCTTCGGGGTGAAGGCGAGCGACACGGAGTTGATGCAATAGCGCAGCCCCGTTGGCGGCGGGCCGTCCGGGAAAACATGGCCCTGATGAGAACCGCAGCGCGCACAAACGATTTCGGTTCTGATCATGCCGTAGCTCGTGTCACGAATTTCGCGAAGATGCCCCGCGGCAAACGGGGCTGTGAAACTCGGCCAGCCCGTGCCGCTTTCGAACTTCGTGCCCGCCCTGAACAGCGGCAGTCCGCACATGCGGCAGGTAAATATCCCCTCGCGCTTCTCGCTGAGCAGGGTTCCGCAGAACGGCGCTTCCGTGCCGTGTTCGAGCAGCACGGCACGTTCTCGCGGCGATAGGCCCTCGACCAGCTTCTCAAACTGGCTTTTGGCAGGCGGCGTCAAATCGAATTGCACGCTTGTGGAATCGCTCAAAGGACTTTCTCCATTTCGGCCGGACGACAATCGGGAGCGCCGTGCGAAACGATGCGCGGTGAAAATTCAACGCCTGCTGCGCGGATCGTCGCCGGCGCTGACATATTCAAGCCCCAATGGGCCGATTGCCTCCACCTGGGTGATATATTCGCCGGATTTGGCCCAATGGAAATGCGCCTGTCCCCCGGGAAGAACAACGACGCTTCCGGGCGCAAACGCCGTCAGCTGATGTTCGTCAAAGGTTTCTCCGAGCCCGATGTAAAAAATCCCGGAAATAACGGTATAGATCCGGTCTTCCGGATGCTTGTGCGGCATCATGCGCGTGCCCATGGGCAGCTTGACGCGGATCACATAGGGCCCGGCCTGAGCCGGATCGCCGACCAGCACTGCGAGCCGGGCTTCCGGCGGAAAGGCAGGAAACGGTTTCCACTCGACCTCCTCCGAACGGATGGCGTGAAATTTGTCCTGGTCGCAAAAATGTTTTGCGGACATCTCTCGTCCTCCCGAAGCCATCGACGCCCACGGCCTCCGGCACCATAGCCCGAAGACGAATGTCCCGGAACAGGCAATCTGTCCGGCCGGGATTCGCGCCACTTCATTCACGTCGGCAGTCGCCGCCTAATGCGCCGACGCCGTTGCAGGCTGCACCCGTGGAACTTTCTTCATAAGCAGCGCGGCAAACGCTGCGGCGAAACACGCAAACATCAGCACGTAGAACGCGTCGGCATAAGCCATGGTGGAGGCTTCGCGGTAGGCCAGCTGCCAGAGCGCGCGCAGCGCCGCCGTCTGGCCGCCATCGACCGCGCCGGGAAGCGCGCCGTAGCGTTCTGCGGCGGCAGCGAGAAATTGATTCACGGCCGTGCTGGCCGGAGTGAGATGGGACGCGATGCGCTCGAAATGGAAATTCGTGCGGTCGTTCAGAACGGCGCCGCAGATCGCGATGCCCACCGCGCCGCCCAGATTGCGCATCATGTTGAACAATCCGCTTGCATATTTGAGGCGGGCGGGCGGCAGGCTGCCGAGACCGAGCGTGACAGCCGGCGCCACCGCAAAGACCTGCGGAAAACCGCGCAACACCTGCGGCAGGAACAGCTCGACGCCGTTCCACTGGCTGGTAATGTACGCGAAACCCCACATCGCGAACCCGAAAGAGGCAATCCCCGCCATCATCAGCCAGCGCAGATCGACGCGTTTGGCAAGTGCAATATAGACGGGCACGCCAATGAGCGAGGCTGCGCCGGTCGAGAAGACCGCGAGCCCGATCTGCGAGGCATCGTAGCCGCGCACATAGCCGAGGAACAAAGGCGTGAGATAGATGGGCGAGAAGATCGCCGCGCCCGTTACGAAAGACTGGAACGAACCCAGCGCGAAATTCCGGTTGCGGAAGGCGCGCAGATCGACGACCGGGTTGGCATACGTCAGACTGCGGACGAAGAACAGGACGAAACTTATCGCGGAAATATAGCTGCAGGCCCTGATCGTGGAATCGTCGAACCAGTTCCAGCGCGCGCCTTCCTCCAGCACATATTCGAGCGTGCCAAGCGCCAGCGCCATCAGCATGATGCCGGGGTAATCGGCGTCCTTGAGAAGGGCGGGATCTGGCTCGTCGATTTTCACCAGCAGCGCGGCCAGCACGGCGACCGCGGTTCCCGGCACCAGATTGACATAGAATAGCCAATGCCAGTTCAACGTATCGGTGATCCAGCCGCCGATCACAGGACCAAGCGTCGGAGCGATGGAAGCGATCGTTCCGATCACCGCGGCGGCATAGACGCGGCGACGGTCGTCGAAATAGTGGAACGAGGAGGTGAAGACCGTCGGAATCATCGAGGCACCGAGCATGCCCTGAAGGGCGCGAAAGACGATCATGCTCTCGATGTTCCAGGCAATGCCGCACAGCATGCTCGCGACCGTAAACCCGGCCGCGGACGCTGCGAACAGCCAGCGCGTGGAGAACACGCGCGTGAGCCAGCCCGACAGCGGAATCACGATGATCTCGGCGATGAGATAGGAGGTCTGCACCCAGCTGATGTCATCCTGCGCAGCCGAAAGCCCGCCGCCAATATCCTGCAGCGAGGAAGCAACGATCTGGATGTCGAGCAGCGCGACGAACATGCCGATGCACATGACTACGAACGGCGCAAGCCCGCGCAGCCAATGCGGTGCGGCGTTCGCCTCGTTCATCGCGCGGATTCCGAGCGTGTGTCGACGGACGCGGTGATGGACAGGCCGGGCCGTAATCCGCCGAGCGTCGCATCAGTCCAATCCAGGATGATGCGCACCGGCACGCGCTGAACGATCTTGGTGAAATTGCCTGTCGCGTTCTCGGGCGGGATGACGCTGAATACGGCACCCGTACCGGGCGCGAGACTTGCCACATGTCCATGGAAGACGCGGCCCGGCAAAACGTCTGCCACGACTCTCGCGGCCTCGCCCGCCCGGATATCGGCAAGTTGATCCTCCTTGAAATTCGCATCCACCCAGAGCCCATGGGCGGGAATGACGCTCACCAGATAAGAGCCGACGGTTACATAGGCGCCGACGCGGATGGCGCGATTGCCGACATAGCCGTCGATCGGCGAACGGATTTCGGTGTAGCCGAGATTGAGTTGTGCCGTCCGGAGATCGGCCTGGGATTGTGCGAGATCGGCGCGTGCCTGTGCGATATCCGCCGCGAGCACGGCAAGCTGTTCATTGGCGCCGGCGAGTGCCGCGTGCGCCGCCGTGACATCGGACTGGGCCTGCTGATCGGTCGTGAGCGCCTTCTGCATGGCCTGCTCGGAGGTCGCCACGGCGCGGAGGAGATTCCGGTAACGCGCGTCATCCGCACGGGCGAAGGCAGCCGCAGCCTGTTTCGAGGCCAGATTCGCGCCCGTCTGCCGGATCGTTGATTGCTGGAGCAGATATTTCGCCTTGAGATCGGCGAGCGCGGCACGTTTCCCGGCCACGACTGCGGTGGCGTGATCCTCGGCCGCGCGGAAATCGCGATCGTCGAGACGAACGAGCAGCTGCCCGCGCCGGACGAACTGGTTGTCGTTCACGGCAATTTTGGAAACAAACCCCGCCACATGGGGGGCGATCGCGGTGACATCGCCGCCGACATAGGCATCGTCGGTGCTCTCGATGTAGCGCCCGACCGCAAACCACTGATGGCCGTAGAAAGCCGCTGCCGCCACGATCAGCGCACCGGCGGATATCATGAGCAGCTTCTTCCGGTTGACGGACGCCAGCGCGGGCTTTTCTCTGCGGCGCGTCATAATGTCGGTAGCGACAGCATCCATCTTCCGTCTCCGGCCTAGTGACTATCATGATGAAAGTAACTATGTCCGCTGACGTTTCAATTCTCCCCGAGGTAGCCGGCATGAGCGACAGCAATCCCGCCACAGAGCGCAAGCCCCTGTTTTTCGAAGATTTTTTCGTCGGGCAGCGTTTTTCGAGTGGCAGCTATGTGATGACCGCGGAGCGCATCCGCGCCTTCGCGGCCGAGTTCGACCCTCAGCCTTTCCACCTTGACGACGAGGCCGCGCGATCGAGCCTGTTCGGCGGCCTGGCGGCAAGTGGCTGGCACACCGCGGCGGTCACGATGCGGCTCAATGTGGAAGGCGGGTTGCCGCTCGCCAGCGGCCTCATAGGCGCGGGGGCGGAAGTCGCCTGGCCGCGGCCGACGCGGCCGGGGGATACGCTGCGCGTCGAAAGCGAGGTGCTGGAAATCATTCCATCACGCTCGCGCGCCGATCGCGGCCGTGTGATCGCCATGACCCGGACGCTGAATCAGAACAACGAAGTCGTCCAAACGCTGAAATCACAGCTCGTCGTGTTTCGTCGACCTGCGGCATGAAGAATTTGCACGCGAAGACGCGGAGAACGGGGAGCTGTTTCACCACCAAGACCACGAAGGGCACAAAGACTTGTTGCACGCCGAAGGCGCGCCATTGTTCCTTCGTGCTCTTTGTGCCCTTCGTGTTGAATTTCCTCCTCCGCGTTCTCCGCGTCTTCGCGTGCGTCCATTGTCTGGCGCGGGAAGGGCTTGGGCGACTAGCATTCTGCTAGCGATCCATTACATTAGTCGCATGCAGCGCAAGAATTTCGGGGGCATGCTTTGTCCGGTCGCCAGGACCCTTGAGCGGGTCGGCGAATGGTGGAGCATTCTCATCCTGCGCGACGCCTTTTACGGGCTGACCCGCTTCGACCAGTTCCAGACCAGTCTCGGAATCGCGCCCAACATGCTGACGCGACGGCTGGAGGCGCTGGTCGAAGCAGGGCTTCTCGCACGGCGGCTCTACAACAAACATCCGCCGCGATACGAATACGTGCTGACCTCGCGCGGCCGGGATTTCTGGCCGGTGCTGGTTTCACTGATGGCCTATGGCAATCGCCACTTTGCCCGCGAAGGCATCGCGACGCAGCTTGCCGATGCTGAAACGGGAAAACACGTCGATCCTGTGCTGGTCGACCGCGCGAGCGGCGCGGTTCTCGACAGTGAGCATTTCAAACTCGCACCCGGCCCCGCCGCCAACGCCTCCATGCGCAAGCGCATGCACTACGCAGACAAGCGACGATCAAATGACGAGGCCGGCGGGGAATGGGCCGACTATGTCAGGCTTCGCGACAAAACCGGCGAACGAGAGAGTCGCCAGCGCAGGCGTGCGAGCCGCGCAAAATCCTGATTTGGCCATTCCAGTCATTGTTGCGGAAGAAGCACGTGCTTAACGGCGCCGCCCTTTGCGGCCGCGACATAGGCATCGACGGCCTTGTCGAACGGCCAGGTCTGCACCTTGAAGGGTTTGAGTTGTTCAACTTCAAAACCTGGTCTCAGCGCATCGAAAATGCGCGCAATCTGCGGACCGTCGAGCTTCAGCGTGTCCACGCCGATCAGATGCAGCCTGTTGTGATAGAAATCGAGCAGATCGAACGACACGCGACGCTCGCCCGTGCTGGTGATTGCGATCTGGCGCCCGCCTATGGCAAGCGATTTGAGACATGGCTCAAACAGCGCGCCGCCCACGGCATCGAACGCGATGTCGACACCCCCGCCCCCGGTCGCGGCTCTCGCCTCGGTCACGAGATCCTTCATTTTGGTATTGATGAATACATCCGCCTCCGTTGACTGATCCACAATATCGGCGCCGATGACTCGCGCGCCCTTCCAATGCGCGATCTGGGTCACGGTGCGTCCCGCGGCGCCGCCGGCACCCGTTGCCAGAACCGTCTCTGCGACCTTGACGCCGGCGGCATCGACCAGTCCGTTCCAGGCCGCGAGAAACGGCACGCCAATCGCGCCCGCCTCGGCCATGGAAAGATTTCGCGGCTTGTCGGCCAGCCAGCGTTCCGGAATGACAATGAACTGGGCATGCGAGCCATCGCGGGCGATCCCGAAAGCTGGTCCGCTGCCCCAGATCTCGCGGCCCTTGCCGGCCCCGTCCACGACCACGCCGGCGTAATCGCGGCCCGGTATGCGCGGCAGCGTGGTTTTGAAGGCGCCGGCAACATTCTTGACATCGCTGGGATTGATCGCGGCGGCATGGACCTCGACCAGGGATTCGCCCGGTCCGGGCCGGGGCAATTCGCTGGCCGCGAAAGTGAGCACCGATGGCGGCCCATATTTCGCAAAGCGCAGCGCTTTCATGGACGTCATTGTCGTTTCCCCCTTGTCAGTGGCGGTTGCGATGAATCTGCGGACGCGCGGTCCCTTATAATGGATCGGAACCGGCGCCGAAGATTCCAGGCGCAAGAAATTGGTCATGCACGCGTTGTAGAGTTCGTTTCAGCCACGAACCCTTAACCCACGTCTGTCACCCAGAGAAAAAGGCGGCGAGGGAAACCCCTGCGCCGCCGATCTCAATTGACGCTGAATGCCCCCGGCTCCTCCTCGTAGGTATACGAAGTAGTATGTATCCAGCCGCCGGTGCTGCTGTGATACGTCGTATGGATCGTTTCGTGGTAACTGGATCTGAAGGTCTTGTAGGTCAGGTTGACCACGGTCGTACCGGACTCGTTGTAGGCCATGATGTTGCTGTTCGGGATCTCGGTCCAATTGCTGCTTTGACCGAACCAGATGAGGTGGTCCGGGCCGGTTTCGCCCTTGCCGTTCACCACAACCCAGTACGTCTTTTTCTTGTCGAGTCTTGCGGACGGGAAGTTCACCGCCTCCACCGCCGAGCAGCAGAGCCCGGTGTAGGCGGGCGCCGAGGAGAATGTGCCGCTCGCACCTGGAATCGCCGTCCCCGGGCAGGAAGCGGCAGACGCGGCGCATTGGGCTGACTCGTAGATCGCTATTCTCCCGTCGCCGGCGCCGCTATACGCCGCAGCGGCGATGGTAACCGATCTGGCTCTATCCAAGCCCGTAAACGGCTCGGCAGCACTCTGGGCGATGTTGACCTTCTCGGAGAACTTCTCGTAGTACCCGCTGACGCACTTGCCGCCCGCAGAATACGAATAGCAGTAGCTGTACGTGGACGGGCCGTATTGCATGTCGGCATTGCCTGCAAACCAGCCGAACCACGGAATGTAAAGCGATTTCTTGCTCTTGCTGAAATTGTCCACTTTCCGGCGAGGAACGACCCTGGCGTCGCCGCCCTTGCCCTGTTTGCCGGGATCGAGCGGCAGCTGGATCGCCATCGGCGTTCCGCTCTTGCGGTCGAAAATCACCCCGGGCATCTTCCTTTCGAAAGCGCGGCGCACGGCTTCCTTCACGATTTCCATCCGTGTGGCGTGGGACATTTTTTCGAACTGGCCTGTAGCAATCGCCAGCGAAGTCGCAGCTATCAGCGCACTGGTCGTCAAAAGCGTCGTTCTGAACATGGTGTAACCCCCTTTGATGAAAGAACGCGACGGGTATAATCCCCGGCCGCCGATCTCAGTTGACGCTGAATGCCCCCGGCTGCTCATCGTAGGTATACGAATTAGTATGTATCCAACCGCCGGTGCTGGTGTGGTACGTCGTGTGGACCGTCTCGTGGTAACCCGATCGGAAGGTCTTGTAGGTCAGATTGACCACAGTCGAGCCGGTTTCGTTGTAGCCCTCGCCGTTCGGGAATTGGGTCCAATTGCCGCTTTGACCGAACCAGCCGACACGACCGCTATGGGCACCATTGCCGCTCACCACAACCCAATACGTGTTTTTCTTGTCGAGTTTCACGGGCGGGAACTTGACCGTGACCAAAGCCGAGCAGCAGAACACGAATTGTGAGTGCGTCGAAAATGTACCGCTTGCGCCTGGTATCGATGTCCCCGGACACGAAGCGGCAGACGCGGCGCATTGGGCCGAACTGTAGATCGCGATTTTCCCGTCGCCGGCACCGCTGTATGCCGCGGCGGCGATCGTAACCGATCTGGCGCTATCCAAGCCC
>DATJUM010000031.1:0-11501 GCA_035502355.1 Rhizomicrobium sp.
CAGGCGGAAGAAACCTGCGAGGCGCAGGAAGCCACGGTCGTCAAGGCCATTCACGCGGTCTGCGTCGCGGCGACCGGCGAGGAATTTCCAGCATCGCACATGCTCAAGGACAGTTGGGTCGAATCCTCCTACGAAGGCGAGGTCGCGCGCTGCATCGCCGGTTCGGTGCTGAAAGTCGTCATCGGCGATGTCGTGCAGTCGGACCAGGGCATGGCCGGCACCTACGAGCACGGCAAGGTTCTGATGTGCGGCCCGCGCGAGGCTCTCCGCCATTATAAGGACGGCATGGTGAAATGCGCGCCGGCCACGCCGGTGCCCGATTGCACCGAGCGCACCAATCTGCGCCGGTACGGCACGAGCGATTTCTTCTTCGCCTATCGCGCCGAAGTCTGCGCCGCGCCGGCGGAGGAAGTCTCCGCCCATGGTACCAACGTCTCCGGCATCAGCCTCGAGGGCGGCGTCGGCTACTGATCTCCGGCCAGCCATCGCCCTGGGGTTCCGGTGCATCGGCCTTGGGTGAACCGCAGAGCCGCTAAGACGCAGAGGACATCACGAATTCACACGCTGGCGCGTGCCATCCTTTATTCGCGCGAGATTGAAATTGACCGGAAGACCGAACCGGTGACCGGGAGGCGACACGTCATTGTGTCGCAACGAAGGCTCAACGACCTCTGCGTTTCCGCGCCTCTGCGGTTCAAAATGGATTGTCGCCGCGCGCGGCCCTCATACAATTTGCGACGGTTACGAAAGCGCAGACAAGGTTGCGCATCGCCTGTATGGCTCGGCGCATGATGTCCCATTCCGGGACGGGCTCGTGCTTGAACCGCGGGTTCGCGCTGTTATGTTGCCCCGCAGCACCAGCGGACACCCCCATGAACATCCATG
Organism: Rhizomicrobium sp.; assembly: GCA_035502355.1. Classification (GTDB taxonomy): domain Bacteria; phylum Pseudomonadota; class Alphaproteobacteria; order Micropepsales; family Micropepsaceae; genus Rhizomicrobium. The sequence goes on from DATJUM010000031.1 coordinate 886, forward strand.
AATACCAGGCCAAGGAAATCTTGCGCGGCTTCGGCGTCCCGGTACCGCGCGGCACTCCGGCTTTCAGCGTCGATGAAGCCGTTACCGCGGCGGAGCAATTGGGCGGCCCCGTCTGGGTGGTGAAGGCGCAAATCCATGCCGGCGGCCGCGGCAAGGGCGGCGGCGTGAAGATCGTGCGCTCGATCGACGAGGTTCGCGCCGAAGCCACGCGGATGCTCGGCATGACGCTCGTCACGCATCAGACGGGCAGGGAAGGCCGCCTCGTGCGCCGGCTCTATATCGAGGAAGGCTCCGCGATCGCGCGCGAGCTCTATCTCTCGGCGCTTGTGGATCGCACCGTTGGCCGGGTTGCGTTCATCGCGTCCACGGAAGGCGGCATGGATATCGAAGAGGTGGCGAAACACACCCCCGAAAAAATACTGACCTTCCAGATCGATCCCGCCGCCGGCTACCAGCCCTATGTCGGACGCGACATCGCCGCCGCGCTGAAGCTCGAAGGCGATGCGGTCAAACAATGCGGCAGGCTGGTGGAAGGTTTGTTCAATGCCTTCGCCGTGAAGGATATGAGCCTGCTCGAGATCAATCCGCTGGTGGTAACGAAAGAGGGCCGGCTCGTCTGTCTCGATGCAAAGATCAATTTCGACGACAACGCCCTGTTCCGGCATCCGGACGAAGCAGGCCTTCGCGATCCCGACGAAGAAGATCCGACGGAGCGCGAAGCCGCGAAATACGATCTCTCCTATGTCAAGCTCGACGGCACCATCGGCTGCATGGTGAACGGCGCGGGCCTCGCCATGGCCACGATGGACATCATCAAGCTGTTCGGCGAGGAGCCGGCGAACTTCCTCGATGTCGGCGGCGGCGCATCGCGCGAGAAGGTCACCGCCGCCTTCAAGATCATCGTCTCCGACCCGCATGTGAAAGGCATTCTGGTCAATATCTTCGGCGGCATCATGAAATGCGACATCATCGCCGAAGGCATCATCGCCGCGGCGAAGGAAATTTCGCTCTCCGTGCCGCTGGTCGTGCGGCTCGAAGGCACGAATGTCGAAAAGGGCAAGGCGATCCTCGCCGAGTCCGGATTACCGATCGTCTCGGCCAACGACCTCGCCGACGCCGCGCAGAAGATTGTCGCCGCCGTGCGCGCACGCGCGTGATTCCGCAACTCCAAACCGAACGCCTCGTCCTGCGCGGCCTGAAGCAGGAGGATTTCGAAGCCTATGCGCGCTTCCATGAAGACCCGGAGGTCGTGCGCTATCTGAGCGGCAGCCCCGTATCGCGCAGTGATGCGTGGCGCAGCCTTGCGGTCATGGTCGGCCATTGGATCTTACGGGGCTATGGCATGTGGGCGGTCGAGCGAAAATCGGATGGAGTCTTTCTCGGCCGCGTGGGCCTGTGGAATCCCGAAGGCTGGGTCGGCCTCGAAGTCGGATGGACCCTGGCGCGGGAATTCTGGGGACAGGGTTACGCAACGGAGGCGGCGCGCGCGGCAATGGACTTCGCCTTTCTCACCCAGGATATTTCGCGGCTGATTTCCGTCATCGACATCGGCAATCTGGCCAGCCAGCGCGTGGCGGCTCGGCTGGGCGAAACGCGCGGGGAACGTCGCGTGATCGAATTCCAGGGCAAGAGCTTCACGGCGGATGTCTGGAGCATTGCGCGCGAAGACTGGGCGCGCAGGCGCTGACGCAAGGCACAACCTCTCCCACATCCGTCATGAACGCATCTGCCGATCAGTACCGCACGGCCGACCTGCCGATATTTCTCTTCTGCCGTTTCTTTACGGCCGTCGCGATGCAGGTTCTGTCGGTGGCCATTGGCTGGCGCATCTATGACATCACCCATAGCGTGTTATCTCTCGGCCTGGTGGGATTGTGCCAGTTCGTGCCGATCTTCCTGCTCACGCTGCCCGCCGGCGATCTCGCCGACCGCTTCGATCCGCGGCGTGTGTATTCGCTGTGTTTGGTCGCGCTCGCGCTTGCCGGTGCGCTGCTCTGCGCGATCACCTTCACCGGTATTCGCGATATCTGGCCTTATTACGCGGTGCTGCTCATCATCGGCGCTTCGCGCGGACTGGCCGGACCATCGTCACAATCGCTTGTGCCTTATCTGGTCCAGCCGGAACGTTTGCCCCGCGCGATCGCGTGGAGCTCGTCGACATTCCAGGTGGCCGTGATCGTCGGACCGGCCTGCGGCGGTGTTCTTTACGCGTTTGGTCCGATGGCGGCGTTCGGAACCTCGGCCGCATGTTTTCTGCTGGCGGGAACGGGCGTGACCTGGCTCAAGGGCCGCCGCCAGCCCGATCTGCGCGGGACGGACACAAACGCCATCGCGCGCATCGCCGAGGGCATTGCCTTTGTTCGGCACCGGCCGATCATTCTGGGCGCGCTTTCGCTCGATCTTTTTGCCGTGCTGCTCGGCGGTGCGACCGCGCTCCTGCCGGCCTACGCACGCGATATCCTGTTTGCAGGACCGGTGGGGCTCGGTCTGTTGCGGAGCGCACCCGCCTTCGGCGCGGCGTTGATGGCGATTTCCATCGGCCGCCGGCCGATCGCGCGGCACGCAGGAATCAAGATGTTCATCGGCGTGGCGATTTTCGGCATTGCCACGATCGTTTTCGGGCTGTCGCGGAATTTCTGGCTCAGCCTTGCGGCGCTCGCCGTGCTCGGCGCCGCCGACATGGTCAGCGTCTATGTGCGCCAGTCGCTGGTGCAACTGTCGGTCCCCGATGCCATGCGCGGGCGCGTCAGCGCCGTGAATGTATTGTTCATCGGCACGTCGAACGAACTCGGCGAATTCGAATCCGGCGTGACGGCGGCATGGTTCGGCACCGTGCCGTCCGTGGTGATCGGCGGCCTGGGCACGTTGCTCATCGTGGCGCTATGGATGCAGCTCTTCCCCCCGCTGCGAAACGTCGACCGGCTCACCGATGCCCGGCAATCGCAGTGATGATCCTGCTCGCGTTCGAACACCGCCCCACAAAGACCATCATCGGAACAGCCTCCATCTATCGGCGAAGGACCATCGGTCGGACGTCGCGGATTTGTGGACCACTTACCACATCCGAACGGATTGCTTTGTATGTCTGACTGTTTGAGCAATGCCCGGAATTTCCCCTCTCCCCTTGTGGGCTTTGCCTATCAATGGTCTCGTAACAGCTATCCTGCCCAAAAATTATCGTTTCTGCCCAAGAATTCCTCATATCCCTCACCGCAATTCCCCGAGCACTTTATTCCAGCCCCCGGCAAAGGGCCCACTGGTGCTCCGGAATTGGCCAGCTTACACCTTCCGCGTAGTGTCTGCCGGGTTCAGAGCAAGCAAGGATGTCCTATAGGTTGGAGTTCATGGGGGGCCAAGTGGCCGCGCCATACGAAGGCGACGTGTTGGCAACACCGGAGATCGCCCATATCGTCGGAATGACTACGCTAGGAAAAATGCACAAGGACTTGGGCGCGACCTCTTTTCGCGTTCTGGACCGCGATGGTCACGTCGTGGCCAGCGGCGCGTTCGACAAAGCGGAAGGCCAGACTGAACGGTGCAATCTCCTCTGACGCGAGAGTATCGTCGCGATTTCAACCTGTCCAAAGCGGGTCAGGTAGGTCTTGGCGATTCTGATGGGTCTTCTGATTGCTCGGCTCCCTTCTCTGGCTGGACCGGCACCTCTGGCTTTAGGGCCGGGTGTCGGTAACTCCGGGTAAGATGGTTTCTGTAAGTTTACCTTTGAAAGGGAAACTCACATGCCTGCAGATTTTTCACCCGAGATTCTCGACCGACTGCTTGGGGATGGACTGAAGCCGGAAGTCCCTGCCGAACCAGTCACCGCCGTCGCCTGACCTGATGCATGCAAAAGCCGTCGGACTATCGTTAACTGATTTCGAATGTCCGGCGGTGCAGTTTGGCACGCCACGGGACTGCGGCAAGCGACGATGATGTGGTATGCATGGTGAGCAACGCGACGGCGGACATTTGGGTCCGCGCACCGGCGCGGTCGGCCTGGAGCCTCGCCGATACAGCCTTCGTCTGTTACCTGCTGGTGATCTTCGTGACGCTCCAGCCCTTTGCGACACGCGATCCGGTGACGCTTGCCGGCGGCGAAAGCGGATTCACCGGCGCGGGCGATGTGGTGCGGCAAGCAGCCTATCTCGCCTCTTTCCTGTTCGTCGCTTCGGTCGCGGTGCGCGATGGCGGATTTCGCGCGCTGCTCTGCATTCCGCCGCTTCTGGCCGCGTTGCTCGGCTGGTGCGTATTGAGCGCAGGCTGGGCTGCGGCGCCTGACGTCGTGTTCCGCCGCGCAGTGCTCGAAATCATCATTGTGATGTCGGCGATGATGAGCGTGAAAATGCTGGGCGTCGAGCGGAGCCTCGCGCTGCTTCGCAGCGTGCTGGGGGTGGTGCTCATTATCAACTGGATTTCCATTCCGCTCGTCCACAATGCGATACACCTGCCGGGCGAGACCGACCCCGTTCTGGTCGGTGACTGGCGCGGCTTGTATTTTCACAAGAATATCGCGGGTTCGGTCAGCGCGATCACCGCCATTCTCTTCTTTTTTCAGGCGCTGAAAATGCGTCCGCTGCTCAATATGGCCTTCTGCGCCGGCGCCATCGGCTTTACGATCATGACAGTGTCGAAATCCTCCATCGGCCTCCTACCGGTCGGAATCGCGGCAGGCTGTGCGTACCGTTTCGCATGGCGACGCGGCATCGACCGTGCGATCCTGTCATGCGTGTTGCTTCTTTCCGGCCTGATTGCCGGCCTCGTTCTCGTCAGCTATGCGCATCTCATTTCCCACGCACTGCAGGACCCGACAGAGCTTACAGGCCGCACGGCAATCTGGCAGGGCGAGTTCGCTTTCATCCGCGACCATTTCATGCTCGGCGGCGGTTTTGGTTCCTTCGCCGATACCGGCGCCGCTTCGCTGCTCCACAATTACGTCGCCGATACCTGGGTGCAGAACATCAGCCATGGCCACAATGCATATCTGCAGCTTCTGGTCACGATCGGCGTCATCGGCTTCGGCCTGGCGATGCTCGCTTTCGTCGTACAGCCGGCCGGCGCGTTCTGGCGCTTCGATGTAACAAGCATCGAGCCCAGATCAGTCCTGCTCGCGATCTTCCTCTTCATGGTGCTGCACAATTTCCTGGAATCGGATTTCCTCGAAGGTGACGACCCCGCCTGGGTGGCGTTTCTGCTGATGCTGGCGATGCTGCGCCGAATCGATGCCCGCGCATCGCGACCTGCGATACAACGGGCGCGGTGCTGACCGGCGATGCTGTCGCGGCGAAAACTTCTTGGGATTGTCGCAGCCGCTGCGGGCTCACCCGCGCTCGGACGGGCGCAAGAGCTGCGCAGCAGCATCATCCAGGACTCCGATACCACGCTTCGCCGCGCCGCCGCGCAGCGCGGGGTCATCTACGGCTCCGCCGTCAGCACGCCCGAACTGCGCGAACGGGATTTCGCCACGGTACTCGCGCGCGAAGCTGCGATCCTCGCTCCCGAATACGAGATGAAACGGGCCATCATCGAACGAATACCGGGGCAGTACGATTTTTCCGGCTGCGACGCGATCCTCGCTTTCGCCCGCGCCCATGACAGTTTGTTCCGTGGTGTTCCGCTCATGTGGCACAAGCGCAATCCCGACTGGCTGGAGGACGCTGCAAGGGACACGCGTGACGAAACCCTGATCACGGATTATATCGGCAAAGTCGCCGGCCATTTCCGCGGCCGCATCCATTCCTGGGATGTCGTCAACGAAGCTATCGCGCCCGGGGACGGGCGTGCCGACAGTCTGCGCAACAGCTTCTGGCTCCAGGTTTACGGGCCGCGTTACATCGACCTCGCCTATCACGCCGCACGCGCCGCCGATCCCGGCGCGCTACTCGTTTATAATGACTGGGGCTGCGAGCTTGGCGCGGCGTGGAATGACCGCTTCCGTGCCGCGACGCTGGACTTTCTGGAACACGCGCTCGCGCGTAACGTGCCCATTGATGGGCTCGGATTGCAGGGCCATATGCGCGCGTTCGGTACGCCCGTCGATCAACCGAAACTCGCGGCCTTCCTTGCGCGGGTGAAAGCGATGGGGCTGCGCATTCTCGTCACCGAACATGACGTCGACGACAGCGGCGGTCCGCCGGATGTTACGCTGCGCGATCGCGCGGTTGCCGATGCGAGCCGGCGGCTTCTCGATGTGACGATCGACGCCGGCGCCATTGCCGTTCTAACCTGGGGCCTTACGGACCGTTTTCTCGATACACCCGGGTGGGGCGCCAAGTTCACCGGCTACCAGCCGCGCATGCTGCCGCTCGACGACAATCTCGATCGCACCCTCATGTGGCATGAAATGGTTGCCGCCTTTTCCACACGGTGATCGCACCGCAGTTGGGCCGATTTTTCCCGGCTATATCCCGGGCGCCATACGGATCGCGATCAGCGATTTGGGAAACGGGCCGAGCCACTCGAACTCTATTCGCGCCCCCGGCATGAGACAGGCAAGCTGCGCGCGGTCGAGCAGTATGGCCTGACGGATGGTCCGCATCGCCTCGCCCATATTCGCCGCCCGCCTGTAATGACCGAGCCGCACGCGCAGCAAAATCTTCGCGCGCCAACTTTCCGGAAGCCAGTGATAAAACGGGGCGAGGAAATGCGGCTCGACCGGGAACCAGAAATAGGGTGTTTGCAGGTAGCAGAACGGCGCCAGGCGGCGGCTTTCGCGCGCGAAGGCTTCCATCCGCTCCCATGCGCCTACATGCTCGATGATCGAATTCGAGTGGGTAAGGTCGAAACTGTTGTCAGCGAATTGCGGCAGATCGCATGCATCCCCGGCAAGTGGCAGGTACCGCCCATCCTGCCGCATGCGGGCGATCTCGGCTTCGGAATTGACGAGCGTCACATGCACTCCACGGGCGGCCAGCCAATTGCCGTCGAACATCTCCCAGTAGATACGGCGGCCGCCGAGATCGAGAATCCGTACCTCGCCCCGCTGCGCATGAATGGCGTCGATCAGGCTCTTCAGCCGGTATGACCGGCGCCGGCGCAGCCGGGAGCCCAGCGAATTCGGATTCGAATAATCGACAAGCCTCAGAAGTCCGGGCATTTTCGCCTTCCGCTGAAGCAATGCGCGCCCGGCAAGGATGCGAACAGGCGAAATAGTTACTCAGATATTTCCAAATAAATGATTAAAGCGCTGCGTGTAGTGAATTCCTGCGCTGTCGCTCAGCTGTCCCGGGTGTGACGGGCGAGGCGGATTCGAGATGGCGTTTTGCGTGCGCGCCATCCTGCGCGAGCATGCCGAAGCGGGCGAGCTGCCGGCGGCGTCGATGATGGTGGTGTCGTCCGTGCCCAGCATTCGGCTTCACGTTCTCGACCCTTGATAGCCAAATCTTCGCTGGGCACTGGCCCACCGGCGACGACGGCAAGGTCTTCGAGCATTGCCTTGGAGCGATCGCCGAAGCCCCGCGCCTTCATCGCCGCAACGCTGAAGGATTCAACCAAAGTCGGGCACCCCGGGATAGGCATCCAGCTCCGGTCCAAGTGCCGCCTTGAGCGAGCCCAGCCAGGGTTCGTATCTGCGCCAATGTTCCAGGCTGTCCGTAAAGATCGGGCTTCGCACCTGCTCGTTGCTGTATGAATTGAAGGCCCTGGAATTCCTGTAGTATTCAAGGCAGCTACTTTCGAAGGGCAAGCCAAGAAAGTCGAGGATCCGGCGTACTTCGGCTTCGAAATTCGTGACGAGCCGCTCATAGAATACTCGGAAAATCCTGCCCGGCAGCACCCGGTCAAAATGGGCTGTCAACCGCACATAGTCTGCATAAAACCGCCCGATATCGGACAAACTGTAGGACACCGGGGGAGCATGCGCAAAGCTCATGGTAAAATTCGCGTAGCAACAGGCCATCGGGTGCCTTCGTACGTCAATAATCTTAGCGTTAGGGAGCATAAGGAGGATCAGACCAAGATGCCACACGTTGGATGGGCACTTGTCGACAAAGAACGGTTTCGCTGTCCTTTTTTTCCGGAGTGCCATTGCCAGATATCGTTCGCCCATTGATCGCAGATCGGAGGGTTCGATAGTGTCTATCCCTCGGGGATAATCAGCCCCGGTCCTGGGCACCACGTCATAGCCCACAATCCCAGACACAAACGGTGGTTCCCCCAGCCCCTCTATCGCGGAGTGGCTGTCTAGAATTTGCTCCGTCAGCGTTGATCCGGCGCGCTGAAGCCCCAGAACAAAGATCGGTTGAGGCGAGGGAGAGCCGACCGCGTCGAACTTTCGAAAGATCTCTTCGGTGAATGCTGCCGAGGTGCGGGAAGCCAGTGCGCTGGTTTCGTCTGCATCGTAGTGCATGTCACATCGGCGGAGCGCATTTCCTTTCGCATAGTTGCTGACAGACTTCCCATAATCTTCTAGATCGTCGTATCCTCTTCCCAGCGCGTAGTGCAAATCGGCGCGGTCATCGTAGGAGACTGCGGGACTTGCAACCTGCGACTCCATCAGCTGCACGTCATTCGCGCTAAAGTGAACGGTTTTCAGACTTGCAAGACTCCACCAGTACTTGCCCGACCATGGGCACAGGGTGATTGCCTTTCGCAGCGCGGCTATACATTCATTTCCATGCCCGCCAAGGCTTCGAAGGACACCTGCAAAGCCGAACCAAAGATCGGCAGAGTCGGGACACTCCTCGGTTAGTTCGCGGTAGCAAGCCACCGCGTCAGGATAGCTGTGACTTTCCACGAGAATGACGGCTCTAAGCGTACGAAAAATAATGTTAAGGGGCGCGTGCTGCAACAGCGTTTCGGCTTCCGCCCTCGCACCACGCAACTTGCGCAGCTCGAGGAGCAAAAGCGAATAATTGTATCGGCAAACGATTTGATTCGGATGGGAGCGCACGCATTCGGCAAGATGGAATTCTGCCTCCCGCTTGTTTCCCGATTGGCAAGCGATTTCCGCGAGAAGAGTCAGCGCGCATGGATCGTTGGAGTGTTCCTCAAGGTAGTCTGTTGCGGCACCTTTAGCCTCTTGCACGTGACCACTTCGCAATGCCTCGGCCGCGCCCAACATCTGCGGACTGGGGTCGGGCTGCAATGCAAGCAATGTTTTCCGTGCCTCGATGTAGGCCCCCTTCCCAGACTCTTTCCCCAGACGAGCTTCTTCGGTCGCAACGATCCTTCGCAATACGAGGGCCATGTCCGAATCTTGGAACGGGTCGCGAACGTAACCCATAAGCTGCCTTTTTGCGTGCAGAGGCAAATTCAAACGCGGCCGACGATCCACAGCACATCTGCCCGGACCGGGAACGCGAGCGCTGGTTGATACCATGTTGGTGTTTGCCTCTGGCAGCCGGACCGTTGAGTGTGATCTTTCGATCAACTAGGCGGCCCCCAAATCTGGACACCTTTCATACTTAATCTGAACAAGTTTTTTGGGCCGTTATAGTTTTTCTTGTAAAAATTGCTCGTGCTAATCATGCCCGCAGTTTGGCTCAGTGCAAGATCGATCATCAGATTAAGCGCGACCGGAGTGCCGCCGTCGCTGCAATACTGCGTGGCGTCATAATGACCAATTTTTGTACCGTCGATCCAGATCGATATCGTATGATTCGGCTCGATCAGACAGCCCCAACGATGGTATGCCGTCGTTGCGTTAATAAACCCTTTGACCTGAAAAGTCCCGAGTTTGTATTGCGGAATTTCAGATTTGAAAGAAGGAGGTCTATAGGTGACCTCACTGGTATTATAATCCACGTGCCCGAGCGGTATGTTGTACTTGCTTTGGCTCTCCAGGAAACATTGGTTGGGCAACTCGTTTCCGCTACTCGATGCGGCATGGAGCGTGCCGGCGAAAAAGTTCGAGACTTGCGAATGACTGCTATAAGAGGGGTCCGTCACGATTTCCATGAAATCAATCTCCGGTCCCCATGTCGTTTCAGAAGCCGATCCTCCTATACGATGGCCAATGCTCCACCAAGTCGGCCAGGCGCCAGGCACGTTTGGACATTTGAACCACCCCTCGACGTAGGCGATGCTCGTCAGAGGGGGCACCGCCGTATCGAGCGGCAGCATAACCTGCATTGAGCTCACGTTTCCCGACGGAGGGCCGTCCCCAATCGTTTTGCCAGTCCAAATTGCCACAATGTCGCAATGGTTCGTACTGAACACAACATTCTCATTGGTATCGGTCATGTCTGTGTTGAATAGTTCGACTTCATCTGCGTTGTTGTAGTAAGGCGGCTCGGAATGTACCCAACCATCATTGGCGAGTTCTGAAAGGCTCTGTATATTGTTGCCTGTGTTGGAACCGAATTGCCAATTTCTGTACTCCTTCCAGCTGGGATAATTGGCAAGAGCCGCTGGCCTGATGACGCCGCCGCCGAAACCGCCGCCCCAAGCTGAAAAGCCCGTGGGTGGTGTGTAATTGAATGCGCTTGCCCCAAAATTGACAGTCGCCTGATCGCCGGCATTAGCGCTGCAATAGCCGACGAACCAGGGTCCTCCTGGAATTGTGGAGAAACTGATGCCGCCTGTTCCGTTGGCGGGACTCGCGTTTATGTTGCCGTTCCAGTAGCCACCATTGTTGGTGACCCAAAAGAGCTGGGCACCGAAATCCACGCAAAGCTGGACGA
>DATJUM010000032.1:0-9604 GCA_035502355.1 Rhizomicrobium sp.
GAGCGGGCCGGTTTCAGGTACCGTCGTGCTCGACACGGCGACAGCGCCGGCTGCGGCGCAGATCGCTTCAGATGTCGTGCGGAACCAGGCTTTGAACGCCCTGGCGAACAGCGGCCGCGGCACGGCCTCAACCGGCGCCGCTGTGAGCACCGCGCAGGAAACCATGGTACCGCTTTCGGCCTTCAGCCATTTCAGCCGCGGCAACACGCCCCTGTCCGTCAATCATCAGGGACCATTCGTCGCCACCACATTCTCCTTCAACCTCCCCGAACATGGGTCTCTGCAGAACGCGGTTGCAGCGATCCAGCGTACCATTCTGCAACTTCACGTTCCGGCGTCCATTCATGGCGGCTTCGCCGGAAACGCGCTCGTCTACCAGAATTCGTTGAGCGACGAACCGCTTCTCATCCTGGCAGCGATCTGCGCGGTCTATATCGTTCTGGGAATTCTCTATGAGAGCTATGTTCATCCACTGACGATCCTTTCCACCTTGCCGTCGGCCGGGGTGGGCGCGCTGTTGGCGCTTCTCATAACAGGAACCGAATTCACGCTGATGGCGCTCATCGGCGTTCTCCTGCTTATCGGCATCGTCAAGAAGAACGCGATCATGATGATCGACTTTGCGTTGGAAGCAGAACGCAACGAGGGACTTTCCTCGCGCGATGCTATCCACAAGGCCTGCCTGATGCGGTTCAGGCCGATCATGATGACGACATTCGCGGCCATTCTTGGCTCGTTGCCGCTCGCACTGGGCATGGGCTCGGGATTCAGCCGGTCACTTGGCATATCCATCGTGGGCGGCTTGATGGTCAGCCAGCTGCTCACGCTGTTCACGACACCGATCGTATATCTGTATCTGGACAGGTTCCGCCTGCGCTGCCGGAGAGCTTGGCAGCGTTGGACCGGCGGTGTCGCGCAAGATTCGAGGGCGCAGCCTGAAGCAGCAGGCTGACGCCTCGGATCAATCCTTCGGTATCGACGTCTCCGCTAACCCGAGTGCGCGTCTAAAGCCTTCATTAGCGATGGCATCAGGATCGAATTGCACCCGGCCAGAACTAGGCCCACCATCGGGCCAAGGCCGAGGAATCCCCCGGTGAGGGAGTTGATGGATGTTGCGGACAGAAAGCGCGGGGCTTTGTGTTGGCGCCGTTCTCTGGGCGATCGTCGTTTCGGGCGGCGCAAACGCGTCAATGGGCTCTCTGGCGCCGCGCAGCCCCGGAACATCGGCGACTGCCCGGCAGGAATGGGTCGCTGATCCGCGCACGAACTGCCGCGCGCTCGATGCCGATTTTGATCCGGGCGACAGCATCCGATGGCAGGGCATCTGCGTAGCAGGCATGGTCAGCGGTCCGGGCACGCTGTCTTTTCTGAATAACGGGCGCGTTCTTGAAACAATTGCCGGCACCTTCGGCGAGGGCGCCCTGTTGCCTGGGCGTGTCTCGGCAGTCTGGTCTGACGGTTCGAAATATGAGGGTGGGCAATCCGGCGGGCAGTTCGAAGGGATGGGCAATTTCCTGTCCGCGACGGGCGATAAAATCGACGGCGAGTGGAAAGGCGGCGCGCTCAGCGGCAAAGCAACGGTCGTCTGGTCGAATGGGGATCGCTACGACGGCGACTGGAAGGATGGAAAATCCGACGGAGAGGGAACCGAGGTCTGGGCGAACGGCGACCGCTTCGAAGGCCTCTGGAAAGACGGAGCCCCAGTGAGGCAGAACGGGACTGCGCAGAACGGCGCTTCGAATACGTCTGTGGTTGCCATGTCGCCAGCAGCGCCTGTCGTGCCTGCAAGTCGCTTGCCGGGCGCGGATGGATCACTCGCTGCGCCGCAAGTCCTGCCGGTGGCGGCGACGCCGCAAGATGCCCCCATACAGGGCATAACAACAGCGGTACCCCTGCATGATCTCGTTGGAAAGACGCTCATCGCCGTAGACGGATCGACCATTGATCTCGGACAGAGCGAAGGCGGGCTGACGCGCGTGGTGATACTGCCGAGCGGCGTCACGCAACAAACCTCCTTCGCCTTCATGAACGACCGGATTGGCACGGTATCGAGCGAAACCTCGGCCATTGGCCTGTTTCGCGTCAATGGTGATGAAATCGATACAAATTACGTCGACGGAAAGACCGAAGTAATGAAGCCCGTTGCCGCGGGGGGACTGTTGCTGACCTCGCGCAGTCCCGACGGGAGTTCCGCGTGCACGGCCTGGTACCCCGAAGGCCATGTATTCAGCCAGGACGAAAAAAAAGCGGCGGTCGAGGAATATGCTAGCCGGCTGGGCATCAACGAATCGTCACCGCCGAAAAAGCACCGGGCGGCGCGTGCGGATGCACCGACATGCGGCGGCGGATTCGTGACGAGCATTGCCGCTGCCGGCTCACCAACTCCTTTGGCGCCGTCGGCTCGATCGGTGCCAACCGAGAAAGCCGCACCTGGCAACGGCACCCCTCCCGATGGGTTGCAAGCCATTCCCGTAAAGGATTCCACGGTTCACCTGATCGACGCGCCCTATGAACCTGCAACCGCACCGAAGGCCTTTCAAGACATCAAATTCGGCAGCGACGCGACGATTCCGCAGGCTCCCTTGCCGGCACAGACTGCTCCATCCCCTGGCGCTCACCCATTATCCAATGCCTCGCAATGTCTGAGCGTCACAAGCGATGGCAATTATTGGGGTTTTCAGAACCGGTGCGCCATGGCCGTTCAGTTTGCCTATTGCGAAATGAGCGACGCAAACCCGCTCACATCGTGCCATCGCACCAGCGTCTCGGGCAGTGTCGCCGCCAACGGCTTCAGTGCGCTGATCAATGACACAAGTCTCTCGGAGCAGGGCATCAAGCATGAATTCCGCTGGATGGCGTGCGACGGGGGCGCGGGGGAAGTGGTCCCGCATCTCGACAGTGTGGATCCACCCTCCGGACGTTGCCTGCGCGCTGTCCCCGCCAGCAGCGGAGCTAACCCGAACCCGGCAGGCTCGTGAAAAGCGTGAGCGTCGCGGCAGGCGTTTCCTCTTCAGGGTGAACCGTGCCGGTTACGAGCCGCAACATCGTCATGTTCGACGCAAAAAGCAGTTCGGCGTTGACGACATCGGTTTTGATCAGGGTCATTTGATCCTTGGTCTGAAGCAGGACCTTGCGGTCGATAACTCCGAACCGCGCACGCTTTTCGTCGCTATTCACAGCCGCCTGTGTCTGCTGCTCCGCCACGACGCCGTCCTTCCATTCGGCGAGCGCCGAACGCAGATTGCGCACGCAATCCGTTATATCAACCTGGACCTGGGTCTCCAGCTGATGTAGCGCAATTTCGGCCTGCCGCTGATCCGACAGGGCTTCTGCGGCGTGTCCCTCCGCTGCATTATTTTCGAGACTCTGCGAATAGACCACAATGGCACGTGTGGGATCGATCTGGAGCGAGAGGATAGGCGACTCGGCATCTTCCGCACCGCGGCGCGCAGCGAGCGCTGCCGCAATGTTTTGCCGGTCGGCCTTGAGATCGGCGCGGTTGTTCAAAGCGATGTCGTCAAGCGCGGCATCGTTGAGACTTGCGACCGCTGCGTCGACCCCCGTCATGGCCGGAAGAGCGCCAGTGGGCGCCGGCAAGGTTCCGACTGCTTCGCCGCGCGTCGCCACGGCAAGATCCCGCCGGCAGGAACGAACAGCGTCCTCGTTCTGATCGAGCGTGATTTGCCGTGCCGCATTGGCTGCGTTGTAGCTCTGCGCAACCGAAGGTTCCACGAGCCCCCGCGCCGCCTGGCCTTTCAGCGAATCGGAATATTCCTCCCCGTCGCGCAGGGACTGCGCGGCAATTTGCGCGACCTCGTCCGCCGCCAGACAGCGCCAGTAAATCTGAATCATGTCGTGCACGGTGCGCGCGATCGCATAATCGCGCGAGAAACGCGTGCCGACCAGTGTGGCTTTGGCGGAAAGCTCGGCGGAGTCGGCGGCTTCCTCGCCCAGACCCTGCAGGAGGGGAATCCGCAGGCCCAGACTCGGGCGCAGCGCGGTCAGCCCAAAAGTCTGCGCACTCGTTGCGCCGCTTGTGCTCGGATACGCCGTCACGCCGGGCGCGACTTGAATGCCGTTTCGAAATTCGCGCCCGATGCTCAAGGAATAATAATAGGCGCTAAGAATATCCGTATCATTGGTGAGAATTCCTTTGCCGGGAACAACCGGGGAGTAGACCGAGCGTGGAACGTAAAGCTCCTGCCATCCTCCTTGGGCCTGGGCAGTCCAGTCAAAAGCTCCCGCAGCTTCCTGCACGTGCGTCGCCGCGGTCTTGACATTCTCGTCCTGGACGCGGATCGCGTCATTGTCGGTTCTCAATACGTCCCGGATTGAGTCGGTAAGAGTGATGGTGGGTACAGTTTCGGCGCGCCCGGATGGCGCGAAGGAAACCGCGGTCAGAAGCAGAAACAGCGCAATCGTGGCCTCCCCCGCCCCTCTGGCGCGAAACCGATACATTGATCGTAGAAGATTTGTAACGCCGCTCACAGCGGCGCGGCGATACGGCCATCGATCATGTTCATGACGCGATCGGCGGCCGAAAAGATGCGATTGTCATGCGTAACCATCAATATGGATGCGCCTCCAATTTCGACGAGTTGCCGGAGAAGCTTGATAACGAGGCTTGCCGTTTCGGCGTCAAGTGAAGCCGTGGGCTCGTCGGCGATGATGATGGGCGGTTCATTGATCAGCGCGCGTGCGATGGCAATGCGCTGCTTCTGGCCTGTCGACATCTGCCGCGGCTTCGAATCAAGGTATGCTTCCATCCCGAGCATGGCTAGAAGCGACACGGCGCGGCGCCGAACTTCGCTGCGCGGGGGGCGCCGGCCGGAGACTTCCATGGCGAGGGAGAGCGTCTGAAACGACGTCAGCGCATCGAACAGATTATGGTCCTGGAATATGAAGCCGATCCGGCGCCGTATTTCCCGCTGGCCCGCGGCCCTCAATCCTGCCAGTTCCGTATCGAGCACGCGGATGCTCCCGGACTGCAACGAGCGCAGCGCGCCGATCAGCGTCATCAGCGTCGTCTTGCCTGCGCCGGATGGCCCCGTCAGTATTACGAACTCGCCACGTTCCAGTGTGAAATCCACGTCGAAGAGCACCTGCTTGCGCGCCGCGCCGGTATCGAAGGCATGGTCGACGTTGCGGGCGACGACGACGGGAGCGGCCCGTGCCGCCCCGGCAAGTGGAAACTGGAGGCTTCCCAGTTCGTTCACGGCAGCCTCAATAGAGCGCCGCGGGATCGGCGACAGCCACGCGCCGGATCGCGATGAGCCCGGCGGTCATGCACATCAGCACAGTGAAACAACCAACAATGACACCCGAGGCCGGGCCGACGCCGATCGGGAGCATCGATTGTCCGGCGATGTAGCGATCGGCCAGCCAGGCAAATACCAAACCGGTTGAAAATCCGGCCACCGAAAGAACCATTGCCTGGCCCATGATGATCCGGCGCAGAAAATGATTGGAAAAACCCATGGCTTTAAGCGTGGCGAACTGGCGAAGATGATCTGTGATCTCATTATACAGAACCTGGTAGCAATTGATGGTTCCAATCACCAGGCCTGCCAGCATGCCGATCGCGAACAGAAGTCCCACCGGAGCCGTACGCAACGTATACAAAGTTTCCCGCCAAGCAGTCTCTTCAGGAGTAAGTACCGTCACATCGGGTGGAAGACTCTGAAGAATTCTTTGCCGCACTGCTTCTACCGACGCGCCGGGTTTCACGTGAACGAGCCCCATAATCGGCTTGGAGTCGGGCAGGCGCGCCAGCCAGTCGCCCTCGCTCATGAGGATATTACCGTCATTCACAATGTCCGCCCCAATACTGACATAGCCGTCTACCCTAAGCGGCACGGTATCGATCTGAATGTCATCACCGACTCCGAATTGGCCGAAAATTGGGCGGGACAGGCGATCATACAGGAAACCATGCGATATTTTCAGCGCGTGCGAAATGGCCGCGGGATTATCCAGCTTGAACGGAATGTCATCCGGCGGAAAGGCGTAAAGAATGATGCGTCTGACGCGCTTGTCCGCGGGATTGCGTAGCCCGACGTGATCCTCGTAAAGCGGCGTCACGCGGGCAACGCCAGGGACGGCAGCAGCCTGCTCGAGCCGGACGAGGTCAATCTTGTCCCAGCGGTGAAGATTGACCCTGGCCATGTTCATGATCAGGAGATCACCGCGAACCAAATTGGCAATGAGTGCCTGGGCATCGAGCATTCCCAGAAGCAATCCCAGTTCGACAAAGACGATGACCACGCCCATGGCGACGCTGGCCGAGGCGATCAGCAGCCGAAGCCGGTTGTGGAGAAGCAGCCTCAGGCCGAGTCCGATTCTGGGCAGCATCAGTAAAGCGCCGCAGGATCGGCGCGCTGGACCCGCCCCAGCACGGCCGCGGCGGCGCAGACCGACGCGGCAAACGTGATTGCCAGCATTTTTCCCAGCAGCACAAAACCCACCGCCGTCTCCAGATGGGTGCGATATTGGATATACCAAAGCACGACACCGCCGATCATCAGCGCCGGCAGCAACCCGCCGAGACCAACAAGAACCGACTGGGTCACGCCGATTCCATAGACGAAGGCGGGGCTCGATCCCATCGCTTTCAGGACTGCATATTCCTTCATGCGGTTGGCGACCTCGGTCGACAACACCTGCACGATTATGACCGTTCCTACCAGGCAGGCGATCAGCATGCTGATATAGATCATGATGCCGACCGGCCTCACGGAAAGAAAATAGTCCCGCTCCTGCTGCAGGAGTTCGTCGCGCGTGAATACCAGCGTATGTTCCGGCACAATGGCTTCCAGATCGCGCTTGGCCTTCTGCGCAGAGACGCCCGGCCGCAGCTGAAACAGGGCGATGCTCACCTTGCTTGAATCCCGGTCCGTCAGGCGCGGGAAATCGGTGTTGCGGACGATCGCGCTTCCTTCGCCATAAAAGAACAAACCGAGCTTGAAATGCCCGGCGATCGTTTCAAACTCGTCTCCGATCTTGGCGCGAGTGCCGATGTCCAAGGGCCCGATATCCGGTTCGGAATAGGCATCCATCAGAAGCGAGTTGGATGAAAGAAGCGATGTCACGCCTTTGCTGATCACGGGGTCACGGACGAAGCTGCCGGGATCGTCGAGCCCGATGAGAAACAGGTAGGCCAGCTTCTTGGACGGCCACTGCATCCAGTGCACCACGTCCACGTTCAATCCGAATGCCCGGGATATGTCGCCGGTGGCACGCCCCTGATCGAGCACGACGCGGTCGATGGTTTCGAAATTCAGCAGAAACTGGTAGGTGTCGGGCACGGCTGCAAGATCGAAATTGAAATCGTCATAGAGCTGCGTGACTTTCGCCTTTGCAGCGTCAAGCACCGAAATCTGGAGCGTAAGCAGAAACAGCGCGACGGCCACGCCAGCCAGTGCCGCGACAAGCCTGAGCCGGTGCTGCAGCAGATTGGCACCCGCGATGATGATGCATGTCGCCCCCGGCAACATCCCGAAGGCGGAAGACAGCTCCGCACGCCGCTTCCTCGGGGAATCTGTGGCAAACCCCTCCGGCACTAACGTGCAATCTCTACTTCGACTTCCATGCCGACAACCTTGCTGGCAATGGAAGGATTATCGAGTTTGATACGGACATCGCCAAGCTGGGCCTTTGTATCAACTAGCCGGCCCACGTTCTCCACCGTACCCTTCAGCGGATGCGAAAATGCGCTGCTCTTGATCGTTGCACGCAGGCCCGGCCGCAGCTTCAGGAGATCCCCCTGAAATGCCTGACAGATAACGTACATGGTGCGGATATCGCCCATCTCTATGGCAGAAGCGCCTGTAAGATTTTCCCCGACATGCTGATCGATCTTGAGGATCATGCCGTCGATGGGTGCGGTGACGCGATAAAGCGCAAGCTTCTGCTGTTCGATCTGCAGTCGCTTCACCGCGCTCGTAATATTCGCCGAATTGTCCGCGCGGACCTGGTTTTCTTTCTCGCGGTCGAGCTCAAGCTGCAGGCGCGCCTCTTTCGCCGCCTGCTCCATGTCGGCGATCTGCTTTTCGGATGTCGCATCCGGACCAAGCGCCCGATAATTTTCGGCGTCGCTGACGGAACGCTGCAATCGCTCCTCGTCGATGGTAACCGCCTCCTCCGCGGCCGCCAGATTCTGCGCGGCATCCTTTCTGGCCTGGATCAGCGCCAGCTCTTGTATCCTTGTGTTCGCGCGTTGCTCGCTGTCGTCGAGTGTCATCAGCAGATCTCCGCGCTTGACCATCTGATCAGGATGCACCGGAATCGAAAGGATCCGCGCGCCTTGAACCCCGTTCAGAAGCACCACTCCGCCGTTCGGTTCGATCTGTCCCGTCCCGCCAATGTCGTCGGCCCAGGAAATGGAGGCAGACAAGGCCAGGGCCACCGACAAAACGCCAACCGTTCTCATGAGAAATATCGCAGTTTCCCTGCTCGCTGCGCCCGGAGCCACGGGGAGATGGCGGCACCAGAGCCCAAATCCGACAATGCCAATCTAACCCGAAACCGCGCCTCGCGCGCCAGCCCGAATTGCCCCTGCCCCACAAATCAAATAAGGGTAGCGATCAGGGCAGTACGCCGCCATTCTGAACCGGAGATTGCTCTTTCATGACCATCGGCAACATGATTTCCGGTTCGGAGCGGTCAGCCCTGTCCGCCTCGCCGCGCCTCTTCCGCAATCCGCTGCTCGACAGACTTTCCCGTGTGCATCACCTGCTCCCGGCTGTGCTCTATCTGCCGATCGTGTTTTTGCTGCTTTATGCCGCGGGTAGAGCAGTTTCCCCTGAAGGTGCAGTAGCCGGATTTCTGGGGGGCTATGTCCTGTGGACCCTCGTCGAATATTTCGGCCACCGCTTTCTGTTTCACCATCGCTTCACGACGCCCCTGGGCCGGCGGGCGCAATTCCTGATGCATGGCGTCCACCACGACCACCCCAACGATCCCCTGCGGCTGGTCATGCCGCCGCTTATGAGCGTGCCGATCATGCTGGCGGCCTGGGCGGTGCTGCGCGCCGTTTTCGGCCCGACGGTATGCCTCCCCGTCCTTGCCGGATTCGTTGCGGGCTATCTTGCCTATGACATGCTGCATTATCACCTGCATCACCGGCAACCGAAGACCCGCATCGGTCGGTTTCTCCGCCTCCGCCACATGCATCACCATTTTCACGACGAAACATCATCCTTCGGCGTCAGCGCTCCGTGGTGGGATTACGTTTTCGGGTCGCAATCGCGGATTTCGAAATCGTGAAAGGATCCGTCTGTTGAGATGACGGCCATTCCATCTGCTGCACCGGGGCTAACAGTGTCCGGTCAGAGGATCCGGCATTCGGCGTCATTTGCTTGCGGCAACCGCCTTCCGCTGCTGTTTGCAGCTTTTCTGATATGCATCGGCGGCCTGAACGCCCTTTACCCTCTTCCGAAAATGCAATGGACATTCGTTCTTCCGCGACGCCTTTCCCTAGCGGAGACATTGCGCAAATCGATTTCGAGCTGCCCGACGCCGCCCCCCCGAACCGTTTGAGGCTTAATTCCGATCCACGACTTCTGGGGCTGCACATCTCCCGGATCGACATTCTTCCGGAAGAAAT
>DATJUM010000033.1:0-4605 GCA_035502355.1 Rhizomicrobium sp.
CTCCTCAGCCTGCCGCAGGATGAACGCAATCTGGCTCTCCGTGAACTTCGACTTCTTCATGGAAAATCCCTCCGCCCGGCCGGGCATCGTAAATTGGAATCTTCCAGCCCAAAACGGTCCAGTTTCCGGGATGCAGGTCAAATTGATCTGAATCGCTTGGGACGGGCCAGGCACTATCCTGATTGTGTTGTTTTATACGAAAAGATAGTCGATGACCTCGGCACCTATCGTGTTTGCGCAAAGGTCGGAGGAAAGGACACCATCGTCTGGTTGGTGGAATCGAACGAGTTCGGGGGCTGTCGCCCTTTCTGGAAAGCGGTGCCCCTTCGGCCCGCCGCCTGATTGTGCACCCAATTATTTCCTGGGCCGTGATGCCCCTTTTTGTTTGGGATCAATATACGATAATGTCCTTTATCACATATAGAATGGCCGGTTGACTGAGTCCTCATAAGTATGATAAAGTATGCACAATCGAGGATTTGCCATGTCTGATATCGAGCGCCTGACCGTGACCCTGCCGGGCGAGATGACGGCGGTCATCAAGGATGCGGTCGCGACCGGCGACTATGCCTCCACCAGCGAGGTGGTGCGCGAGGCGGTGCGCGATTGGAAGATGAAGCGCGCGCTGCAATTGCAGGAACTGGCCGCGCTCAAGGCGGACATCGACAAGGGGCTCGCCGACGTGGCAGCCGGCCGCGTTAAGACATTCGATGCCAAGCGCATCATCAAACGGGGGGAAAAGCTATTAGCGGCGCGCTCGCCCTCCGTCTGACCGAAGCGGCGGAAGCCGATCTTGCGGAAATCTGGGCCTACTTGGCGCTCGAAGCCTCCGAGACGATCGCCACGCGCTTCGTGCGCGCGATCGAGGAGAAGTTCGCGTCTTTGCAGGACATGCCGCTGCTTGGCGCGCCGCGCGAGCAGCTTGAATTTTGCACCACGGCGAGGGAGCAATGGCAACCTCTCGGGCATTACCGGTTTGACGCCGCGGCGGCGGCGAGCCGGCATGCCTGCGGGTTTCGACAAAATATTTGGGCGGAGAACCCGAAAAACGACAACGGTCTGCACGACCTGATCAACAATCCTCCGGTGGAGAAATAAACTCCCTCTCCCCCACATGCGTCGGGGAGAGGGAATGACATCTGTTACTTCCGCGGGACCGCCACAAAGGCGTAGAAATTGCCGTTGGCGTCCTCGGCCTGGCCGGTGATGTCGCCGGCATTGTTGATGTCCTGGGCGTCGGTGATGGTGTAGCCGGAATTGGGCGGCATGAAATCGTTCAGATTGTACATCGTGCCGTTCTCCCAGATGAACCCGAGACCGGAGGGGTAGGACACGCCGACAATCACATCGCTGTCGTTGATGCCCAGGCCTTCGCTTATGCTGTCGCCCGACAGCGCGCCAAGGTCTTGTGTTCCGCCTTTCGTCGTCCAGAGAAACGTGGTGAAATTCGGATTGCTGACGCTGTCGCCGGAGTGATCGGAAAATCCGGTGACATCGCCATTGTCGTTGATGTCCATCGGCGTGTTCCAGTACTGGCCGCCTAGCGTGGGCAGGCTGGTGACGGTGCCGTTCTGCCACAGCAGCATGTGCTCGGCGCTCGCGCCGCCCACCGCCGTCCCGCATTGGCCGGAAATGCCGACGGCCTGGCCCGCGGCGTTGATTGCGGTGGCCGCGCCGTCGGGATCGCCCGCGTAAGGCTGCAGTTCTTCGATCTTGTTGTCTTTGTTCCAGAGCGCCGCCTCGAATTGCAGCACCTGCGGCGCATCGCAGGTGGGATCCTGGTACGTCGTCTCCGCCCAGCCCACAACATCGCCGCGATTGTTGTTGCCGGTGGCGAAACCGTCATAGCCGCCGAAGGTCGGCAATGCGGTCATCGTGCCGTTCGCATAACGGAAGCCCAGACAGATATCGCCCGTGGGCGGTGCGAGATAGAATACCGCGGCGGCGCAGCTCCAGATCTCGCCCAGCGGATTCTGCTCGGACGTTTCGGCAATGCCCGCGGCTTCGCCATGTTCGTTCCGGTTGGGCCAGGCGATCGCACTGTTGGGTCCGCCCAGCGTGCCGAGATCCTGCGCCGTTCCGCGCCACGGCCACAGCACGGCGTGCATCACCGCGTTGCCGGGCAGGGTCGCAAGGCCGCCCACCAGGCGATGATTGCTAATGCTCGAGCCCTGGGCATAGCTGCCGCCGAGCGGATCGGTCAGAATAATCAGTCTGTAGTCGCCGGGCTGCTTTCCGGCGGAATTTGCGAGCGCCGGCGCAGCCAGTGCGAGCGCGGCGGCCGTCATCGCGGTAGAACAAACAAATCTCGTGATGTTCATGGGTGTCTCCTTATGCGAGCGGAAAAATTCTAGTCGCGAACACGAACGGACATCGGACGCAAACGGACATGGCTCTTGACGGGTCGAGGTCCGAAATCGTCCAGTGCAGGACCGACGAACGGCTAATATGAATGTCGTGAACGAATTCGAGCTCGACTGGCGCGTCTGCGCACGCGCGCGGGTGACGCGCGATCCGCGCTTCGACGGCAAATTCTTCATCGGCGTGCGCGGCAGCGGCGTCTATTGCCGGTCGATCTGTCCCGCGCCCACCGCGAAGGAAAAGAATTGCCGCTATTTCGCGACCGCGGCGGCGGCGGCGGAAGCCGGCTATCGGCCCTGCCTGCGCTGCCGCCCGGAATCCTCCCCCGGAACGCCGGCATGGCTCGGCACCTCGACAACGGTTTCGCGCGCGTTGCGCATCATCAGCCAGAGCGGTCTCGAGGAAGGCGGCGTAGAAGGGCTTGCCGGGCGGCTCGGCGTTGGCGGGCGCCATCTGCGCCGGCTGTTCCTGAAGCATCTGGGCGCGACGCCCAATGCGGTGGCGCAGACCCGCCGGGTGCATTTCGCGAAGAAGCTGATCGACGAGACGAACCTGCCGATGACCGAGCTTGCGATTGCTGCGGGCTACGGCTCGGTGCGGCGCTTCAATGCCGCCATCCGCAATATCTATCACCGCACGCCGACGCAGATCCGCGCCATCGCGCGGCAGAAGACGGCATTGCCGGAAAACCAGTATCTGTTCCGGCTGCGCTACCGTCCGCCCTATGACTGGAGGCGCATGCTTGCTTTCCTCGCGGCATGCGCGACGCCGGGTGTGGAAACGGTCGAGCAAACATCCTATCGGCGAACGATCTCGCTGCGCGGCAGCGACGGATCGTTTGAAATTTCACACGATCCGAATGAGCCCGCGCTCAACGCGCGCATCCAGTTCGGCGACCCGCGCGCGCTGATCTTCATCGTCGAGCGCATCCGCGCGCTGTTCGACCTGAACGCGGATTGGTCGCGGATCGCATCGCGCCTCGCGAATGATCCGCTGCTTGCCCCACGTCTGACCGCCAATCCCGGCCTGCGCGTGCCCGGCTGCTGGAGCGGGTTCGAGCTTGCGGTGTGCGCAATCCTTGGCCGCAAGACGGAGCCGCGTGACGGCGCCGAGCTCGCGGGCCGCTTGGCGCGGATATTCGGACGTCCCTTGGTTGCGGGCGGTGGCCTCACGCATCTTTTTCCGGAACCTGCCGCACTGGCCAGGGCCGATCTTTCGCGCGCGGGCGTGCCGGCCGGGCGCGCGGCGAGCATCCAGGCACTTGCCTTGGCCGTCTGCGACAGCGAGCTGCGGTTCGAAGGCAACGCGGATTCGCCCGCCTTTCTTGCGCGCTTGCGCGCGCTTCCGGGCATCGACGAACGAACGGCGCAGTACGTGGCGATGCGGACGCTCGGCGAGCCCGACGCATTTCCGTGCGACGACGAAAAACTCCGTATACGGAGCGATTCCTGGCTGCCGTGGCGCGCCTATGCCGCGATGTATCTGTGGGCGGAGGAGTTCGGCGCAGCCGCGGATTCGCCGGCGTCGCGATCTGCCGGAACGACTGCGCGCCGTCCGCGACAAATGTAATCAGGAGTGCGGTGAAAACGCCAACCGGGCGGTAGCCGCCCGGTTGACGCCCCATAAACGCCGCGCAGAAAACTCAGGTGCCGAAATGCTCGGCCTGCGGCAGCGCGAACTGGGCAGTCAGCCCGCCGGAATCATGCCCCGCCAGTGCCGAGAGCTGGGTTTGGTAGGGCGCATCATGCGCGCTGCCCAAGTGATTGCCCGACTGGCTGGTCGCATCGTGCTCGTCATGGGCGGACAGGGGAGCAAGATTGGCCGCCAGATGAGGCGCACCGTGATGCATGGCATGATGCGTCAGACCGGAGGAGTTTGGACCAAGCGATTTTCCGCCCCTCGAGTCCCACCGATACTCCAGTTTGTCCATCACCAGCAGATAGCCATAGGTGGGCGCGCCATAGCTGCAGGTGTTGCCGCCCTGCCCGACACCGGAATCGAAAGTGATCTTCGAGATATCTCTGAAATCACTTCCGTAGTGGGCAAAGTTGATGGTCTTGGCGTCCTGGCCGAGAACGATCTTGTCGCTTGCCTTGAGCGAAAATCCCTGGCCCGCCGTGTATGTGTAGGTATTGAAATAGACGGGCTGATTGGTTTCCCAGGCCGACGCGAATGTTCCTTTCATGAGGGTGAACGACCGGTAAAGATTTGCCGACTGGAATCCGCCGTCACCCAGCGTGATTC
>DATJUM010000034.1:0-7141 GCA_035502355.1 Rhizomicrobium sp.
TCCTGCGCAAATTTGCCGAACGAACCGAAGATGGCCTGCGCCGCCGCATCGGCCGCTTCGTGCGCCGATTGCGACCCGAAGCCTGCGCAAACTTTTTCACTCATGCCGGATATGCTTCAACATGAACGGAATCCGCTCTAACGGCGCGGGCGTCTTCCGGCCGGAGCGCGATCTCTTCGATCAGGTGAGCGATCGCCCGCCCCTTCGGATTGAAACTGATGCGCGGGAATGCGAAATAATCGTAGATGCCATTTCGGTCAGCCGGGCACGAGCCTGATCGGCATCGTTCTTCGAGCATATGGACCGTATGATCCCGCGCGAGGTGAGGGTCTTGACGATCCCGAGGTTGCGGTCGATCGGCTTGATGCCGCCCTCGGCCAGCGTTCCGTTCCAAAATGTATCGTCCAGGTCCCGAACAATCAGCTTAACCTTGTTTTCGATCAGGCGGATAATATAGAGCCCGACCGGCGGGAGGAATAGGGTCGACGCCTCA
Source organism: Rhizomicrobium sp. (assembly GCA_035502355.1). GTDB lineage: Bacteria > Pseudomonadota > Alphaproteobacteria > Micropepsales > Micropepsaceae > Rhizomicrobium. The sequence continues at coordinate 494 of DATJUM010000034.1, forward strand.
TGCCGTTCTGCGATCGAATCCGGACGGCGTCGCCGCGCGAAACGCTTGCCACGGCGAAGCCATGCGGCCATGCTTCCACGTCGCATGGCGGTACGTCTCAATGCTGGCAAGGCTCGGCGAAGCGGAGATTTTTTTCGACACAATGGGATCAAAGCTCGCCATTGACGGCGAGCGTATGGCCGAAAAACCAACCCTTATCGTATTGCATGGCGGCCCTGGCTTTGATCATTCGACCATGCGCCCTTTTTTCGACCGTTTCGCCGATACGCATCAGGTCGTCTACATCGATCATCGCGGCAATGGTCGTTCCACCGGCTCGCAGGAGAGCTGGTCGCTCGCGCAATGGGGTGACGATGTAAGGCATTTCTGCGACATGCTCGGCATCGAGACGCCTGTCGTTTACGGCAATTCCTTCGGTGGCATGGTGGCGATGAGTTATGCGGGCCACCACCCCGGCCATCCGGCGAAGCTTGTTCTTTCTTCGACGGCGGCGCGCATGCGCTTCGACATCACTTACCGGATGATGGAAGAGCGGGGCGGGGCGCAAGCGCGCGCCGTTGCGGAGCGATTCTGGACGAGAGGCGCGGAAGAGGATTTCGCGGATTATCTGCGGGTCTGCATGCCGCTCTACAATCCCGGCGGCGCCGAACTCTGGGCGGCCGCGCGTCGCCGTGCCGTCATGCGGCTCGACGTCATGCGCCACTTTTCGCTGGGCGAGATGCGCAGCATGGATTTGCGGACGCAACTCGCGGATGTCCGCTGTCCCACTCTCGTTCTTGCGGGCAGCTATGACCCGATCACGCCGGTGGCCTGTGCGCGGGAGATAGAAGCCGCCCTGCCGGATGGTGTCGCGCAATTGGAAATCTTTGAAGGTGCCGGCCACGGCGTACACCGGGACCGGCCCGGCGAGGCCGAACGTGTGCTGCGTGCGTTTCTCGCGTCATGAGCGAAGCGCGCCTCTCGACGCGCAACGTCGCCGCGGCGGTGATGGGAAACGCGCTCGAATTCTACGACTTTATCACTTACGCGTATTTTGCGGTGCAAATCGGGCGTGTGTTCTTTCCTTCGCACAGCGAATATGTAAGCCTGATGGCGTCGCTTGGCACCTTTGGTGCGGGCTTCGTGATGCGGCCGATCGGCGGAATCGTGATCGGGCGCTTTGCCGATCGCGTCGGCCGCAAGCCAGCGATGATTTTGAGCCTGGCGCTGATGGGCGGCGCAATCCTCGCAGTGGCCGTCATTCCTTCCTACGCGGTCCTGGGGGCTTTCGCGCCGGCGCTCGTGGTGATTGCGCGCATGGCGCAGGGGTTTGCGCTGGGCGGACAGGTTGGATCGACGACGGCCTTTCTGCTTGAGGCGGCGCCCCTTTCCCGACGCGGCCTCTACACCGCGTGGCAGGTGGCGAGCCAATATAGTGCGGTATTGACGGGCGGCATCGTGGGAATCATTCTTTCGTCGCTTCTACAACCTGCAGACCTGCAGGCGTATGGCTGGCGCATAGCCTTCGCGATCGGCGCGCTCGCGCTGCCGGCCGGACTGTTGCTGATGCGCGATGTTCCCGAAACGCTGCATGCAAATCGAACGCTAGACTCGCGCACGAATCAGAGCGGCGACTTGCACCTGTGGAATGAGAACAGACGCGTGATTCTCCTGGGACTTGTGGTCCTGGCCAGCGCCACGATTTTCACCTACCTTACCAATTACATGACCACTTATGCCGAAACCGTGCTGCATCTCGGCAATACAATCGCTTTTTCGGCGACGGTGGTCTCCGGTGTGTGCGGCATTTCGGGCGGGTTATTGGGCGGGTGGTTGTCTGACCGGTTCGGCCGCTGGCCGGTCATGGTCTGGCCGCGTATCTCGTACCTCGTGCTCGTATTGCCGCTCTATTCATGGATGGTGACGCAACACAGCGGGGTGGCTCTGCTTGCGACCACTGCCGTGCTTGTGCTGCTCGGTGCCATAAGTTTCGGCCCGTTTGCCGCGGCATTGACGGAAAGCCTGCCGGCGGGAATCCGCGGCAGCGGCTTTGGCACAACCTATGCGCTTTCAATCACGATTTTCGGCGGCAGCGCGCAACTGATCGTGACGTGGCTTCTGCACGTTACCGGTAACGCGCTTGCGCCTGCCTGGTATCTGATTGCGACGGGTGTCTGCGGCGTAATCGCCAATGCGCTCATGCCGGAAACCGCTCCCGTGCGAATGGGCCTGATCGCTGCGCCGGCAGAGTAGTCTCGAGGTAACAAACAGAAGAGGAAGCCGATGGACGATGGAAACGACATGCGCACCTGGATTGAAGCAGGCAGAGCGCTGTTGCCGGAGATGGTTGCGCTTCGCCGTGCCATTCACGAAGAACCGGAACTGGGTCTGAAGACGCCCGCAACGACGGCAAAAATCAAACAGGCTCTTGCCGGATTACCGCTCGAATTGCGGGAGGGGCCTTCGACCACGGGATTTGTCGCCGCCCTGCGGGGGCACTCGAATGGGCGCACCGTGCTTCTGCGGGCCGATATGGATGCGCTTCCGATGCAAGAGGAAACGGGCCTTCCCTTCACATCGCGCCATGAGGGTGCGATGCATGCCTGTGGCCATGATAGCCATGTGGCGATGCTGGCGGGCGCCGCCAAAGCTTTGTGTGCGAACCGCGACCGGCTGGCCGGAACGGTGCTCTTCATGTTTCAGCCGGGCGAAGAAGGCCATCATGGCGCCCGCTTCATGCTGGAGGATGGACTGCTTGACCCATTGCCCGACGCGGCGTTCGCATTGCATGTGTGGCCGAACTTTCCGGGCGGCGCTTTCGCCGGCCGGCCGGGTCCGTTGCTTGCGGCGGCGGACCGCCTGCTTATCACTGTCATGGGCAAGGGCGGCCATGCCTCGCAGCCGCATCTCGCCACGGATCCGATTCCGGTCGCCTGTGAGATCGTCACTGCCCTTCAGTCGCTCGTCACGCGCCGCATTCCAGCCTTCGATCCCGTGGTAATTACCATCGCGCGCATCACTTCCGGCACGACCAACAATGTCATTCCCGAAAGGGCCGAACTCGAAGGCACGATCCGCAGCTTTTCGGAGAGTTCGCGCCGCCTCGCGCATGAGGGCGTTCATCGCGTCGCAAAGAATGTTGCCATGGCGCATGGTGCGGCAGCAGAGGCCGAAATCATTCCGGGTTTTCCGGTCACACTGTGCGACGGGCGCGCCGTCGCGCTCGCGAAGCAAACCGCGGAAAACATGTTCGGGGAGTTCGGCTGGCAGACGCTTGCCAATCCGGTCATGGGTGCCGAGGATTTTTCCTATGTGCTGCAGAAAGTCCCGGGCGCGATGCTGTTTCTGGGTGCAGTGCCCGAAGGCGGCGACCCCGGGACATGCTGCGGCTTGCACTCCAACCGCATGATTCTTGACGAAGCCGTCATGGCGCGCGGCGCCGCCATGCACTGCACGCTCGCTGAAAACTTCCTGTCTCGAGGTTTCAGCGCAGCGGTATAGTTGACAGGTCGGCGCGGCGCATTTTTTGCGACGACACCGCGGCCTGTCCGTTTTCGGAACGCTGCGTCGTGTTGGGTTCGACTTTCCGCTACGTTGCCCGTCATCCGGGCCGTGCTGTTCGCGCGTTGGCGACCGATCCTCTCGGGGTTTGGGACACCCTGCAAGGCCGGTTGGTGCAGTCGCGCGAATATCGTGACGGCCCCTGCCGTTGGGTGCCGGATCGCGATTGGGAGGCCGCATTGCACCGCGCGCTCGGTGTGGCGTGGCCCTGCCCGGAGGCGACCCAATGCCGGTCGCTATGGCCGCATGTAGTGGCCGATGTCGAAACCTGGGGCGTCCGTGTCGGTCCCGAGAGCTTCAACGGCTTCAATGATGGCGATGCGGCGCTGGTGCGGGCGATCTGGTGCCTCGTACGCCACCTGAAGCCCAGGCATGTGGTGGAGACGGGCGTGGCTCATGGCTTCACCTCGCGTTTCATCCTTGAGGCGCTTGAACGCAATGGTGCCGGACATCTCTCCAGTATCGATCGTCCGCCGCTTGATCCCGCGATGCGAAAGCAGATTGGCATTGCCGTCAGCGACAGGCGCCGGTGGTCGCTTCTTGCCGGCTCGAGCCATCGGCATCTGAGTGGCCTGCTTGCGCGGGTATGCGAGATCGAACTGTTCGTTCACGACAGCCTGCATACCGAGCACAATCTGCGCTTTGAGATTGATCGCGCCTGGCAGCACCTCAAACCCGGAGGCGCGTTGGTGATCGACGACGTGGACACAAACCGCGGCTTCCGCTCGTTTCTCGAGGCTCACCCCGGACAGACGACCTTCGTGTGCGAAGCGGAGCCGGCGCGGCCCGACTGGCGGCGGTTCAATGGCAAAGGACTGTTCGGTATCGTTCTGAAGAATGCCGGTCAGCCGGTGCCGGCGCCGGGTTTCAGGTCCAGCGCCATATAGGCCGTCGTACCGTCCCGCAACACGAGCAGGGGCAGGGCAGCCCGCTTGCTGTTTTCCGCAGCGTGAATGCGGGATGCAGCGTCTTCGGGCGAGGTTACGGGCCGTCCGCCGATCCCGAGGATCACGTCGCCAGCCTGAAGCCCACTCTGATCCGCCGGACTTCCGGGTGTGACTTCCGCGACGAGAACGCCGCCAGGAGTGTCGATGCCAAGTTGCTGCCGGCGCTCGGCGGGAAGCGGCGCGAGCTCAAGGCCGACATGCCCGCCACGCTCCTGCATGCTGCCATTGGACGCGACGCGCTGCTGCCCGTGCTCCGAACCGATTGTAACATTGACCGTAAGCTGTTGGCCGTCGCGGAGGATCTGTACCGGCACGGTTTTCCCTGACGGCGTTGCGGCCACGGCGAATGCGAGGCTGCGCGTATCGGTCACCGGTGCGCCATTGAAGCCGATAATCACATCGCCCTGCTTGATGCCGCCATGCGCCGCGGGCGAATCCTTCGTCACGATATCGACCAGGACGCCTTTGACGTCGCTAAGACCGATGGCTTTGGCGAGCGCGGGCGTGATTTCCTGCATCTGGACGCCAAGCCACCCTCGGGCGACATGTCCGTGCTCGCGGAGCTGGTCGACCACGTTGCGCACGACGTCCGACGGAATCGCAAAGCCGATGCCGACGCTTCCGCCGCTCGGCGAGTAGATTGCCGTGTCCACGCCAATCACCTGTCCCGACTCATCGAAGAGCGGGCCGCCCGAATTACCGGGATTTATGGGCGCGTCGATCTGCAGGAAATCGTCATAGGGTCCGGCATTGATATCACGGTTGTCACCCGAGATGATTCCGGCGGTCACGGTGCCGCCAAGTCCAAACGGATTGCCGACCGCTATGACCCAATCGCCGACCCGCGCTTTGTGCGAATCGCCGAAGGCGAGATAGGGCAGGGGATGAGACGTCGGAATCTTGAGAAGCGCGATGTCGGTCTTCGAATCCCGGCCGACGACGTGGGCCGCGACCGTAGTTCCATCCGACAGCGTCACCTGGATATCGGTCGCGTCGTCAATGACGTGGTTGTTGGTGACAATGTAGCCGGCCGGATCAATGATGAAACCCGAGCCTAACGCATGCGCAGGCTGCTGGCTCTGCTGCTGAAGTTGCTTCTGCCAATCCGGCCCCAGGAACTGCTGGAGCATATCGCCCAGCGGGCTATCCTCCGGCAGCTGGAATTTCGAGGTCTTGGTGATTTCGGTGGTGGAGATGTTCACCACGGCCGGCTTCACTGCGGTTACGAGATTGGCAAAGCTCGGCAGCTTCGGAGGCTCGGGCACCGAAATCGGCGGCGGGGTCATGGCGCCCCACGCGGAAAAAGCGATTGCAACACCGCCGCAAAGCAGCGTTGTTCCCAGCAACGCCGCCAGCACGCCGCGGCGCCTCCTGCTGTTGCTGTCATTTGTCATGTTTCGTGAACCTCTCGCTCCACGTCCGGCACAGCCGGGCGAATTTGTGATGCCGCCGCATAACATCTGGGTTGCGGCCGCGCTTGCCGCAATGTTTCCAGGCATGAAAAATTCTTGACGATTTGCGACGCCCGAATGGGCTGTTGGGGGGGCGGGCGACCCGCGTTGCTTTTTTTCGCCCTGCACCTAAGCTCGCGGCCGGCACCGGTAGCTCAGCTGGATAGAGCACCAGACTTCGAATCTGGGGGTCGCGGGTTCGAATCCTGCCCGGTGCGCCAATCCTCAGAATGTCAAGCCTTCAAACCTTGCGCTGTCAGGCTGCAATCCGTCACAGCGCAACTGCGATCCCAACGGGCTTGAGGGTAGCGCCGTGCTCGCGCCGTCAGGGCCGCGTTCCGCGCCGCTTCGCGGTGGCCTATGTCCAGTCTTGACCGCACGCGCGCCGCGCTCTCGGGGATGCCGGTCGGGACGGAGGAATGGCCGCTTTTTGGCCGAACAGAGGAATGCCCTCAAAAATGCTCCTTGCCCGCTCGTGTATCCGGAGCCCCCCGTGTTACTTGTTGCGGGGGGGAGTGAGGAATACTGTTCAGCTGTAGTCGAGTGCAACGGGTCCAAGGGTCGGATTTAGGGGGGAGGAAAGATGAAAGCCGTTTCTATCGCCCTGTTCGCAGGGATAGCTGGTTCCGCATTCGTGCAACCGGTTCTGGCGGCGGACGCCACCAAGCTTAAGGAGAAGGTCCTGCACTCGTTCGGCAGCGGCGCGGACG
>DATJUM010000035.1:0-2803 GCA_035502355.1 Rhizomicrobium sp.
CCATGCGCTCTCGAACGTCGCCTTGTGCCGAATGAGGTGCGGTCGTGAGCATGCTCGTCAAGTCCCCGGAACGATGCGCTGCAAAGCCAGCGTAAGAAGGAAGAAGCCGGTGCAGAGAGCCGCCACGAATGCGTTGCCGTAGGCTGCGGCGAACGCGGCATCCAGAAGCGCGATCCCGGCTATCAGCAAGCCAAGGTATGGAAAGCCCCGCTTCGCAAGTTGCGTGAGCGCAACCACGTACAACAGCAATGCGAGCGCGGCGCCGAGTATGACGGGAGATAGCCCTACGCCAGCCGTCAGTGCCGTCGCGACATAGACGAGCGCCCGGCATGTTCCCATGATGAGCGGAGACAGCGGATTGCCCTTGTGCCACGCGTCATAAATCAGGATGGCCGCAGCTAATGCCGCGCCGCCCATCGCTCCGCCCGTGCCGAAAGACGCCAGAATGGCAACGCCGGACGCGAGAAGCACCCCGCCGAGGCTCCAGACCGTAGCGAGCGAAATCCGGCCCGACGGAATCGGGCGTTCAGGCCGCTCGCGCGCATCGATCTCGCGATCGAAGGCATCGTTGAGAACCATTCCGCCAGTATAGAGCGCCGACATGGCCGCGAGGAGCCACGCGAGAGCACTCAATTCCAAACCGCCGGCCAACACCGACGCCGCAAGAACGTTGCTCCAGACGGTGGGCAGATTCGAAACGCGGGCGAGCCGCAGGATTGCCGCGAGTGTCGTCACGCTCCGAGCTCCGCCCGCACCCATTGCAGCTCGCGCACGATGTCGCTCACGAGATCCGAAGACTTGAGGGCGTTCGGCAGAACGCTCCAGGTGTAGGTCTCAACTTCGAGATGCGGCGAGACCTCCCGCTTGCGGCACATCCCTAGCGCGTCGCGGAGTTGCTGCTGCGTGGAGCCCAGATCGCCGAAGCTCTCTACGAAAACGGGAACGTGGCAGTGGACGCGCCATTCGCCACCCGCATTTCCGCCTCGCGCCGCCGCGAAAGCCGCGGGCAAATCCGTGTGGCGCGTGAGAGTGCCGTTTCGGCGCTGCACCGTTTGGTGCAGATAGATGCCATCGTCGAACTTGCTGAGCAAACGCTCGAAATCCGGCGCTCCGGCGGAGACGCGCAAAGCGGAGCTGAGCTGAATCTTGGCGACCGAGATCCCGGCGGCCCGCACCGCCTCCAGCGTCTCTACCGTCTCCTCGAATTCCACGGCCGAATGGCAAACATCGAAGCACAGGCCCACATGGCGGTGGAGCGCCTGCTCTGCGTCGGCAATCGCGAGCCCAGTGACTTTCGAAAACAGTTGGCACCCGTCGCGCGAAAAGACCCGCTCTTTCAGGAAGCCGATCACCTCAGCCGTCGTTTCGAGAAAACACGCCGGCTCAGGCTCGATGGCGAGAACGATCGTGCGCCCCAAGTCGCGCTGCAGGACATGCAAATGAGCCGCCGCCCGCACGAAGCCGTCCGCTACGACCGCTACATCCGCCGGAGTAGAAACGTTGGCCTTGAACCCGCCAGGGACGGTGCTGATCGTCGGATCCACGTCCTCCGGCGCAATCCGCGCCAACAGATCAGCCACCTGATTGGTGAAGCGCAACCTCTCCGACGTGCGCCAGTCCGGCTCGTACACCTGCTCCTTCACGCGCTGCCCGTGAAAGCTGCCGTAGGGGAATGCGTTGACGGTGAACACATAGAACCCGCCCTGCGCCAGGAAGTTGCGGAAGCGGTAAACCCTGCCGGGCTCCGCAAGCTCGCGCGCTGCGACGCCCGACAAACGCAAGCCAATACCCATCGGCTGATCGGGAGAGACCTGCTCCTTGACGGCCGGAAGATAAGAGGCAAGCGCCGCTTCGATCTCGGACCAGGTCTCGCCAGCATGGATGTTGGTGCAGTACGTCAGATGGGGTCGTCCTGGAAGGTCCAGTTGCATCAGGGGTGCGCCTCCGCGCGCAGCCAGTCGATGGCCTCGGCAATCAACTGTTCGTCGCTGTGTCTGGATACAAAATACCGGTGAACCAAAGCACGGCGGCATGCCGTTCGGAGGCGCGACTGCAGCAGATGTCAGTGGCCGCAGACCTGGGTGCACCGGCCTCATGCTTGGTTTGAAACGAAGCCGTCATTCGGCTGCTTCTTTGCATTCGGTGATCTGAGGCGCGCGCGCCATAGCCAGCTTGAGCACATAGGCGCGGATGTCCACCGGCCAAGAGAAAAGCTCTTGCTCGAGTCTTTGGCGATTTCCTGAAAGCAAAGCGGTCGCCGCCTCGTTGAAGTTCGGACGATCCCTGGCGATCGCCGATATGAAACGATAGGCGGCGTCTTTTCGGGTAAGCGCAGATGACTGGTCGTGATCTGCCGCACACGCCTGGTCCACAAGCCGGCGCAACATGACCGAGCTGCCCCCCGGCTGAGCCGCCAGCCATTCCCAATGTCGAGGTAAAAGAGTCACCTCGCGGGAAACGACGCCCAGCTTGGGTCTACCTCGCCCGCGTGGAAGCTTTCCGGTGTCCCCCGGTTCTTGAGGTGACGTGTCATAGATTCCACCGGGATTCTCCATCACGGCCTTGGTCGCTTGCTCGCACAATCTCACGAGAAATTCCGGCTTAGAACCCCGAAGATCGAGCTCGACGACTGCGCCGGTAGCATCGTCGAAAGTAACCGCCGCGTTGCCATCACAGCTTTCAAATGCACATTTGACAGCAAGAGCCACCTCGATCAGGGGACCGGATGACAAGATCCTGCTTCCACTAAAGGCAGTGCATTGCTTTGACAGGAACCCCAGTCTAAGTGCGTTCAATTCTGCCG
>DATJUM010000036.1:0-4167 GCA_035502355.1 Rhizomicrobium sp.
TCGACGTAATCCTGTAGCTCGGCGATGCGGGCGGGATCGGACAGCCGCCCAGCGATTTCCTCCACGGTTGCCCATTGCTCGTCCCTGGTTAAGGCCGCTGCGGAATCGGCAAGATGCGGAACCGCCTCCGTCCAGACAAGATCCGGATTGTTGCTCGCCAGCTGGGCCAAAACTTTCGCATTGCTACCCGCGGGAACTTCATTTGACAAAGCTATTGCAATCATGCGTTTCGCAAGCGCGGGATCTTCGACGCCACCCAGCGCTTCGTAAACTTGGTCCTTGTCGAGTGGATCCTCGGCCTTGCGGGCACGGTCCAGCAACATATCGAATTCGGAAGCATCCGCCTGTTCCGCCGCGACCTTGAGTGCTGCGCGCTGCTGCTCCGCCGTGCCGCTGCCATTGGCGAGAGTCCGGCGCGCGCTGGCAATCAGGTCCTTGTCGCCGAGATGGCCGAGCGTATTGATGAGGTCGCTGCGCAATATGGATGCGTTCGCGTCTTCTCCCGCCTGCGCTGTGACGCCGATATGCGCCAGAACCGGCGCAAGCAAACCGCGCGCGAAGGCGCGGAATGCAGCGCGTGCCGGCGTATCAGCGTAGTGCTGGTCGAGGGTCATGACGATTGCGGCCACGCGCCGCCAGACGATCGGATCGGCATCCGGGGAAGCTTCTGCGCCACGGAGAACACGTTCTCGGGCGGCGCATAACCGGCAAGCCCGAGTGCCAGTCCGTCATCCATCAGGCCGAGCTGATCCACGGCGGCAAAGTTCGGCACCTCGGGCAAGAGCGCGACAAACGCCGGTTGCTGGTAGAGAACGCGTGCATAAGCCGTCTGCCCTGCATTGACGAGCAGCGGAGGTGCAACGGAAGCGTTGCCGTGTCCTTGAGGAGTATCTGCTCGACCGGCTCACCATGTGCCGCCAGCGAAAGCGGAATCGTCCACTGCTGGGCCGCACCTTGTGGACCCGATCGCGCATCGGCAAAGAAACGCATCTCTGCAAGATGCACGCCCGCAGAAGGGAGGCTCAGGCAGACAAGGGGCAGTCCCTCCTGGCGGGTGAAATCGTGCTCGATCTCGAGAATCGGCTTCTTCGCCACCGTCTGCATGATGCTCCACAGGTCGGTATCGATCGCGTTGCCAAATGCGTGCGCCTTCATGTAACGCCGCACGCCTTCGCGGAAGTTGTCCGCTCCGATATAGGCGTTCAGCATGGTGATGACGGCCGCGCCCTTGTCATAGGTGATACTATCGAAGGCCTGGAGGGCCTGCGCCGCCGTCGTTATCTCCTGCAGGACCGGGTGCGTGGACGGTTCCGCATCGGCCTGTTTGCCGCGGTCGAAGATGTATTGTGCGCGGAGGCCGGTTTTCCATTCCGGATGCAGCGCATCAGCAGCGTAGGTCTGCATCCATCGGGCGAAGCCTTCATTGAGCCAGAGATTGTCCCACCACGCCATGGTGACGAGATCGCCGAACCATTGATGCGACATCTCGTGACTTACGACGACGAACACCCCCCTCCGGTCGCCTTCGGTCGACTTCGCCGGGTCATAAAGAAGATCGTCCTGCGAACAGAAGATCGCGCCCCAGTTTTCCATCGAACTGCCCTCGATTTCGCCCGGGGCGGCAATCAGGTCGAGCTTGGGAAGCGGGTAATGATAGCCGAAATAATCATCATAATAGTGAAGCAGCCGGCTTGCCTCGTCGAGGGCATCGGCGCCTTTCGCGGTGTCGCCGCGCTTGACCACCACACCAACATCGACGCCATCCACCACGCGATGGATGCGCTCGAAATCGCCGATACCGAGAAACAGGAGATAGGTGGACATCCGGGGCGTCGTCGCGAAATGTACGCGCTTCGTGCCCGGGGAAACCTGGTCCACGTTCAGCACCGGCATGTTGGAAACGGCGGTGCGGTCGCTGGGCACATCGACCGCCAGCGTGAACGTCGCCTTGCGTGCTGGTTCGTCCCAGCAGGGCAGGAATTTTCGTGCGCTCGCCGGCTCGAAATTGGTGGCAAGCGTCCGCTGCGCGCCGGCAGCGGTCTGATAGTCCATGGCGAAGAAGCCGAGAGTTTCGCGACCGATATCTCCATGATAGGCGATCGACAGGATGTGGAGACCCGGCACCACCGGCGCCGCAAAATGGAACGTAGCCCGCCCGAGATTGGTATCGAGGCTCGTGGTTGCGTTGCGCATTCCATCGAGTGCGACACGGTCGAACACCAGTTTCTCGGCATTCAGCACTACATCGGTTGTAGGGCGCCGCACCATGATCGCGATGACGACTTTGCCCTGCCAGGTCATGGCCGCCGCATCCGGCACGATGGACAGGTTGTAATGCAAAGGAATGACGTCGTCGGGCAGCATCTCCGGCGCAGCCAGGGCCGGCGATAGCGCCGCTCCTGCCAGCAAGCCAGCAACAAAGAGCGCCGACATGGCATGTTTCGACATGGAACATTCCTTTCTGGCTGCGATCCCTGCCGGAATATATCTCCATCGGGAGGCCGCGCAGAACGGCGAAGTACCAGGATTTCGGCGATGTCGGGATGTTTGTCGCAAATTGTCGCAAACCGGACAAGGAAATTCCTGTCCGTCCGGCACAAAATAGATGATCCGCGTGCACGAACTGCCGTCCGCGCACGCAAAATCACCTAACTTGCAGGATTCTGCTGCTTTGTTTTCGGCGGGCACTCACCCCAATTCGCGCCGGCCGTGATCTCGCCAGCCGGTTATCAGCGGCCGCGTGAGTTCAGGGAAATGCCGAGATGAAGCGCTTTCTGCCGGATTGCGCCTTCGGTCCTCTTGAACCGGCGGGCGATCTTGGCGGCCGGTGTCTTCGCCTTGGCAAGCGATTTGAACTCTTTGACATCTTCCGGGGTCCATGCACGACGCTTGATTGTCTTCTTTTTCGCGGCCATTTCGAATCTCCGATGGGGGTTGAACCAAATTTGTTTAGCACGAAGAAGCCAAATGTCCATACCCCCCTGTCGGCCAAATTGCGCCATAATTGCAACTTTTTGCTATCAAAATACACGACTGCGCGGGTTGCAAACGTCCGAATCGGGAACAGGGCAAAGAAAATCACGTCGTCAACGGCCCAGAAAACTCGAAGTAAGAGGCGCTTTGTCCCCTGTTTGGGGCGAGGCGAACCCTGGAATTAGTCTTCGGGGACGTATCGGGCGCAAGGACGTCATTGGAAAACTGGTCTCGGCGCCGCTCTCCAAACCACAAACACCGCTGTCGCGGCGCGCCCGGAAATCTGTCGACTCCTACCTTCGATCTGCTCGCCGGGCAGCACAGTGTCGGGTGTGGCGTAACCTCGTCATAACCGCTTCCGGATAATTCTTCCGGTCTTCAGGACTGCGGTAAATGGAGTCTGACATCACATCGCTCAATTGTGATCATGCCAATGCGGCCGGCCCAAACAGAAATTGGCGGAAACTCCTGCAACGATCGGTTGCCGTCGAGGGCGGGTGACCGGCCACAGAGTGGAATGGATCGAATTCACTGCCGCGTCCCCGCCAAGGTTTCGACCGGGTGATTAGCCCGGCTTGGATCGACCGGGCGGATTTGCTATCCGGCTTGTACCGGCGCCGATCCGGACCGGGCAAACGATTTGTTTGCGGTCATGGCGTGCGCGCACGGTATAAGGCGTACCCCCCTCTGGAGCAATTGGTATTGGGTTCGATTACAGGGAAGATCGGTGATGCCTGGACCGCAAGTGCCGAGTTCAGGCGAATCGGACCGCGCGGCACGAACAATAATCTGGAGCCGGTTCGGTCTATTTCCTCGAGCCAGGCGAAGCAATTGCTTGCGTCCGGTGGTAATCGCGCCGAGATTCGCGCTCGCGAGATATTGAAGACCGTTCCTCATGATCCGATAGCCCGGTTCGTGCTGGGGGCCGTCTTGCGCGGCCGGAAAGAATTGCCGGCCGCACGCGCCATTCTGGAGCCGTTGGCAGCGTCGCAGCCACAAATGGGAACAGCCTGGCGCGAACTGGGTCTGGTCCTTGCGGAACTGGGTGACAATGAGGCCGCCATTTCCGCTTTATTGCGATGTGTTGATCTGGGACGCAGAGAATTCGACGCCTGGTATGCGTTGGGCGACTTGCTGACATTTCCCGGAGGAGCAGAGTACAATTCCCAACACCGCCGTCATGATGTTGCCGAA
>DATJUM010000037.1:0-2602 GCA_035502355.1 Rhizomicrobium sp.
CTGATGGCGCTGATCGGCAGCCAAAACCGCGAGAAGATACGCGCCTGAAGGCTGGAGGTCTTGTGTCGGAAAGAAGGACGCGTTTTTTCGATTCTGAGGGCACTCTGCAAACGAAGTGTTTCAATGATAACGGGTCGTAGATGTGCAACCTCTACTCGATGACCAAAGGGCCGCAGGCGATCCGCGACTTCGCACGCGCTATGCGCAGCGACGTGGGCAACCTGCCGCCGCTGCCGGGCGTCTTTACTGACTACGCCGCTCCGATCGTTCGCAACGGGGGCGGAAGGCCGGGAACTCGTCCTCGCGCGGTGGGGCATGCCTTCGCCCTTCGAGGCGCTCAAGGGCAAAAATCGCGACCCCGGGGTGACGAATATCCGCAATCTCGCCTCGCCCCACTGGAAGCGATGGCTCGGCGTCGAGTCCCGATGCGTCGTGCCTTTTTCGTCATTCTCGGAGAACGAAGCGCTTTCAGACGGCTCCCGGCCGCCGGTGTGGTTTGCCCTCGATGAAAGCCGACCGCTGGCTTTCTTCGCCGGCCTGTGGACACGTTGGACCTCGGTCCGGAAAGTCAAGGAGGGGGAGACCACAAACGGCGGTGTCACGTTAACCGGCAATGGATGAATGAAGGGCGTTTTTGAGCGCTGGTTCAGACGGCAAGGCCGGCGACGAGCTTCCACTCCGCGATAGCGCGGAGGCGGTGCAGGTGGATGGACAGAGCGGAGCGGCGGGAGCGGGGCGGAACAAAGTGGTTACGGACGGCAGAGAATACGGAGACGAACCGTTGCAGGCTCCCGGCGATCGGAAGCCCTGCATCGATCGCTCTCGTCGCCGAAAGGGCAAATGGGAGTTTTCCGCCCGGTTGTTGAGTCCCTTATGGGAGCGATGCCCGACTGCGGGCATGATCTTTCGCCTCGCCGCGGCATAAGAGCCGAGCTTGTGGGTGACGATGCGCTTGGGCGCGACACCCTGCTTTTTCAACAAGCGCCGCAGCAGACGGGCCGCGGCCTTGCTGTCGCGCCGGGTCTGCAAAATCTCGTCGAGAACATAGCCCTCTTGATCGACTGCGCGCCAGAGCCAATGTTTCTTTCCGGCGATGCTGACGACGACCTCATCGAGATGCCAGATGTCGCTGCGGCTGGGCCGCTTGCGCTTGAGCCGGCGAACGAAATCCTGGCCGAATTTGAGAGCCCAACGCCGCACGGTCTCGTAGGAGACCAGGTTCCCGCGCTCAAAGAGCATTTCCTCGACGAGGCGCAGGCTCAACGGGAATCGGAAATAAAGCCAAACGGCATAGGCGATGATCTCAGGTGGGAAGCGGTGTCGCTTGTAGCTCACGGACGGCAAGGTCATGAGCCATCAGCTAGCGCCAATCGATTCCGAATCCGTTAATGTGATGGTGTGGACGACGCCCGCGCGGCATCTGGCTCAATGAAGGGCCGTGCCAAAATGGTTGTCGTTAGAGCAACCGTTTGAAGGAGCGCCGTCCATGGGAAAGTCTATCACCGATTTGTCCTCTGTCACGACCGTCGGGCTCGATCTGGCCAAGCACGTCTTTCAAGTGCACGGCGTTGACGCGTCGGGGCGCGTTGTGGTCGCAAAGGCGGTTAGGCGCAACAAGCTGCAGGAGTTCTTCGCTTCGTTGCCGCGTTGCCTGGTCGGGCTCGAGGCCTGCGGGTCCGCGCATCATTGGACGCGCGAACTCATCAAGCTCGGCCATGATGCGCGGATGATGCCTCCGGCCTATGTGAAGCCCTATATTCGTCGGCAGAAGAACGACGCGGCGGACGCATCGGCGATCTGCGAAGCGGTGACGCGGCCTTCGATGCGGTTTGTCGGCGTGCGCTCGCTCATGAACCAGGCGGCGTTGATGCGCCACAAGGCGCGGGAGATGTTGGTCTCGCAACGCACGCAACTGCTCAATGGGTTGCGCGGCCACTTGACCGAGGTCGGCGTGATCGCGGCGCAGGGGCCTAGACACGCCCGCGAACTGGCCGAGCTGATCGAGGCCTGCGACGAAACAATTCCGTTCGAAGTTTGCGAGGCGCTGGCGCCGCTGGTGGTGCAATTGCGGACCCTCGACGAAGCGATTGCGCGGCTTGACCGCACCATCACAAAACTTGCGCAGCGGGATGAAACGGCGCGCCGGCTGATGACCATTCCGGGCTTCGGACCGATCACCGCCTCGGCGATGGCGGCGACCATTCAGGATGCATCCAGTTTCGCCGGTCCGCGCGAGTTCGTCGCCTTTCTCGGGCTGACGCCCAAGCAGAACTCTTCAGGTTGGAAGCAGAAGCTTGGGCGTATTTCAAAGATGGGCAATCGCTATTTGCGAAAACTGCTCGTGGTCGGGGCGCATGCGGTGCTGTTTCACCGCAAGCCCCACACCGATCCGCTGCGGACGTGGGCGAAGAGGCTGCTCGAGAAGAAGCCCTTCAAGCTTGTCGCCGTGGCGCTTGCCAACAAGATGGCGCGCATCGCGTTCGCGATCCTGCGCAGCAAGACGGTCTATCGGGAAATTCCGGCGTAATATATAAGACGCGTCGGTAGAGCTCGCGGCCGAGGCTCCTAAAGAGCCGGCGGCACAGGAATCGAGGGTGACCAA
>DATJUM010000038.1:0-31285 GCA_035502355.1 Rhizomicrobium sp.
TGTGGTGCCCAGGCGAGCGGGGAGCGCGAAAAGCAGCTCCGCCACCTCGGCGCCGGTCTCGGTATCGAGATTGCCGGTGGGCTCGTCGGCGAACAGGACGCGTGGCCGCGCCACCATGGCGCGCGCGAGCGCCACGCGCTGTTGCTCGCCGCCCGAGAGCTGGCCGGGATAGTGGTGCGCGCGGGCGTCGAGCCCGACCGCGCCAAGTTCCTCGCGGGCACGCGCGAACGCATGGTCCGCATGGGCGAATTCAAGCGGCAGGGCCACATTTTCGAGCGCCGTCATCGTGGCGATGAGGTGAAAGGACTGGAAGACGATGCCAACCGCGCCGCGCCTGAGGCGGGCAAGCGAATCTTCGTCAAGTTCGGTGATATCGGTGCCTGCAAGCGTGACGCGGCCGGAGGTCGGCTTTTCGAGTCCTGCCGCAATCATCAGGAGCGAGGATTTGCCCGAACCCGACGGCCCCAGCAGCGCCACCGATTCACCTGCGCCGATCGAAAGCGAGACACCGCGCAGTACGTTGACCGCACGCGCGCGGCTGGAGAGAGTAAGATGCACATTATCGAGAACGATGGCGGGCTGGTTCATCGGTTTCTGTTAATCCAAACATCGATGTCATTCCCGCGAAAGCGGGAACCCAGCAGCCTGATCTACCCGCAAAGGATAGCGATCTGGGTCCCCGCTTGCGCGGGGATGACAGGTGGTTTTGAGCGCGCGAATCGCCATGAATAGTGCTAGGCGATATGGCATGACATTTGGGCGATTCAAGCGAATGCTGGGCGCGGGCCTGCTGCTCGCGGCGCTGAGCGGCCCTGGTTTTGCCACGGCGCCGGTCAAGCTCCTGATGTTCGGCACCAGCCTCACCCAGGGGCTCGGTCTTCCGCCGGGAACGGAGCTGCCGGCGGTGTTGCAGGCGCGGCTCGCTGCGGCCGGAATTCCGGCGAAGGTGATCAATGCCGGCGTGTCGGGGGACACCTCAGCCGATGGATTAACCCGCATCGACTGGTCGCTCGCCGACCGCCCCGACGCCGCCATCGTCGAACTGGGCTCGAATGATGCGCTGCGCGGGCTCGATCCCGGAGAAACGGAGAAAAACATCGCCGCCATTCTCGCAAAACTCAAGGCCGCGCACGTTCCCGTGCTTCTCCTCGGCATGAAGGCCCCGCGCAATCTCGGCGCGCAATATGATGCGGCATTCGACGCCATCTATCCGAGGCTCGCCCGCGAGTATCACGACATGCTTTATCCCTTCGTGCTTGAGGGCGTGGCGCTCAATCCGAGACTCAACCAGGCCGACGGCATCCATCCCAATCCGGCGGGCGTCAGGGTGATCGCCGCACATCTGTTTCCGTACGTACAGAAGTTGATCGCCGAAATGCCAAAGGCCCGCGGCTGATGTTCCGGCGTCTGCTTTCCGTCGGTGGCTATACCGCAATTTCGCGCATCACCGGTTTCGGCCGCGACATCATGATGGCGATCATTCTCGGCGCAGGGCCCATGTCCGACGCTTTTCTGGTCGCCTTTCGCCTGCCCAACAATTTCCGTTCGATCTTCGCCGAAGGCGCATTCAATCTCGCGTTCCTGCCACGCTACGCGGCACTGCGCGCGCAGGAGAGTGACGCGAAGGCGACGCATTTCGCCGATCGCGTTTTCTCCTGGCAGATCGTATTTCAGCTGGTGCTGCTGGTTGTGGCGCTTGCCGGCATGGGCTGGATCATCCGCGCGATGGCTCCGGGCTTCGCCGCGCATCCCGGTCAGACGGAGCTTGCGACCGATCTTGCGCGAATCACCTTTCCCTATCTGATCCTCACCGTTGTCGCCGTGCAGCTCTCCGCCATGCTGAATGCGCACGACAAATTCTCTGCCGCCGCCGCCTGGTCGATCTTCCTCAACGTCGCCATGATGGCGACGCTTGCGGCGTGGCGACTATTTCCGAGCGCAGCCTATGCCGCCGCATGGGGCGTGTTTTTCGCGGGCCTGCTCCAGCTCGTTTTCATCGTCTGGGCCGCTGCAAGGAGTGGCCTCAGGCTCCACATTTCCTGGCCGCGCTGGACGCCGGAAATTCGCACGTTCCTCATTGCGCTCGGCGCTGCGACCTTCGGCTCGGCGAGCGTGCAGATCAGCCTGTTCGTCGACAATCTGATCGCGAGTTTTCTCCCGTCCGGCGACCTGACCGCCCTTTATTATGCCGATCGCATCAATCAGCTGCCGACCGGCCTTTTCGCGATCGCGCTCGCCACCGTATTGTTGCCGGAAATGTCGACGCGGCTTGCGAAAGGCGACCGCGACGGCGCCGATGACGCGCAGAACCGCTCCGCCGCGCTTGCATTGCTGCTGACTCTGCCTTTCGTTGCCGCCTATTTCGCCGTGCCGCTTGTCATCATGCGCGGCTTCTTTGCCCATGGCGCGTTCCATCTTGCTGCGGCGCTCGTCTCCGCCCATGCGTTGATGGCTTATGGCGTGGGGTTGCCGGCCTTCGTGCTCCTGCGCATCGTGCAACCTACCTTCTATGCCCGCGGCGACACGGCGACGCCGGTACGTGCCACCATCGTCTCGGTGGTCTTCAACATCGCGATCAAGTTCCTGCTGGTGTGGGGATTCCATTTCGGCGCAGTCGGCATCGCGCTCGGCACCTCGCTCGCCAGCTGGTTGAACGTAGCCGTACTGCTCTGGCTCGCGCAGTCGCGGGATCTGATCCGTGTCCATACAAATTTCATGCGTTCGCTTGCGCCGACATTCCTCGCGGCCGCGGCAACGGGCGGCTTCGCACTTGCCGGTGCAACACTGATGCAGAAATTGTTGCACCCGGGTCTGTTACAGGACGAGGCGATGCTCGCTGCGGCGATCCTTGCGGGCGGCGCGGCCTATGGCGCGGTCGCCATGATTTTCCGCGGCGCGCTGCCGCTCGGGCGCCTGAGCGGTGTGGAGGCTCGATCATGATGCGGCTTTTCGTGGCGCTCGCTTTGCCGGAGCAGATTGCCGAAAGCCTCCTGTTTCTGCAGGGTGGTGTGCCCGGTGCGCGCTGGAGCCAGCGCGAACAGCTGCATCTCACGCTCCGCTTCATCGGCGAAGTGGATGGAAGGGACGCCGCCGCGATCGACGATGCGCTCGCTGCCATCCGCGCGCCGCGATTCACGCTCGAACTGAGAGGGGTGGGCGAGTTCGGCGGCAAAAACCCGCGCGCGCTATGGGTGGGCGTGCGCGAGGATGCACCTGTGCTGCATCTCCAGCGCAAGATCGAGAGCGCGCTGCAGCGTGTTGGTCTTGCCGCGGAGGAGCGCAAATTCGCGCCGCACGTTACACTCGCGCGCCTGCGCGCAAGCCCCCGCGACCGCGTCATAACCTTCCTGGCCACGCACGCGCTTTACGCAAGTCCGCCCTTCGAGGTGAATAATTTCATCCTCTATTCGAGCCAGACCACGCCCAATGGCAGCCTCTACCGTCCCGAGCGTGCCTACGCGCTGGAATGACAGGTTCGCGCTAATTCGCTTTGCCACAAAGGGCTCAAAGAGCGCGAAGGAAAGAATGGCGCGCCGTTGGCACACAATGGTTATTGGTGCTCTTATGCTCTTGGTGGTGAATTCACTTCATGTACAAATTTATTCGCCATCATTTTCAATGGCGTGCATCGCGTCATCGGAAAGACCGAGATGATGGCCGATCTCATGCACCAGCACATGGCGCACGATAGCGCCGAGCATCTCGCCATGCTCGGCCCAGTAGTCGAGAATCGACCGGCGGTAGAGCAGGATCATGGTCGGTTCGGGCCGCCCGCGATTGGCCTGGCGCGCTGCGAGATTGGCGCCGTGAAACAGGCCGAGCAGATCGAACTCGCTTTCGAGCCCGAGGTCTTTGATGGTTTCCTCATCCAGAAAATCCTGAACGACGAAGGCGATGCCCTGGACCAGCGACCGGAATTCGGCGGGCAATTGCGCGAAGCTCGCGCGGGCCAGCGCTTCCAGGTCGTCGAGCGACGGCGCTTCGAGGTTGGACCAGTTCATGCCGCTTGATCCCATGGCGACGGCGCGGACGCAATCGTGTAGCATCGGCACGCAGCGTCCGGAGGAACCGGCATGAAAAAACTCGATGCTCATGTGCGCGAGGCGGCGTTGAAGGAATTGCCGCTATGGCGGGAAGTGCCCGGGCGCGACGTCATCGCGCGGAAGTTCGAGTTCCGCGACTTCAACGAGGCTTTCGGCTTCATGACGCGCGTGGCGCTGCTAGCCGAATGCATGAATCATCATCCCGAATGGATGAATGTCTATCGCACCGTCGATGTGCGCCTCACCACCCACGACGCCGGCGGACTGACCGAGAAAGATATCCGCATGGCAAAGGCGCTGGACGAATACGCCAAAGGTTAGTCGAAATTTCTTTTATCTCATCTATGCATGACGGTGCCGGCATTCCTTACGAGGTCCTCGACAACCGCCGGATCGGCGAGGGTGGAGGTGTCGCCGAGATTGGCGAGGTCGCGTTCGGCGATCTTGCGCAGGATGCGGCGCATGATCTTGCCCGAGCGTGTCTTGGGCAGCCCCGGCGCGAACTGGATCACGTCCGGCTTGGCGATCGCGGAAAGGTGATGGGCCACATATTGTTTCAACTCCACGGCAAGCTCGTCCGATGATGATTCGCCGATCACCAGCGTGACATAGGCATAAATGCCCTGTCCCTTGAGCTCATGCGGCATGCCGACGACGGCCGCCTCGGCCACTTTCGGATGCGCGACGAGCGCGGATTCGATCTCCGCCGTCCCGAGCCGATGGCCTGAAACATTGATGACATCGTCGACGCGTCCGGTGATCCAGTAATAGCCATCGGCGTCGCGCCGGCAGCCGTCGCCGGTGAAGTATTTTCCCCGATAGGTCTTGAAATAGGTATCGATGAAACGCTGGTGATCGCCATAGACAGTGCGCATCTGCCCAGGCCAGGAATCGGCAATCACCAGATTGCCCGTCGCTTCTCCCTCGAGCACGATGCCGTTGGCATCGACGAGCTCCGGGAGCACGCCGAACAGCGGTTTCGTGGCCGAGCCGGGCTTGAGGTCGGTCGCTCCCGGCAGCGGCGAAATCAGAATTCCGCCGGTCTCGGTCTGCCACCATGTATCGACGATCGGGCAGCGGCCGTCACCCGCCACGCGGTGATACCAGAGCCAGGCTTCGGGATTGATCGGTTCTCCCACCGAACCCAAAAGCCGGAGTGAGGCGCGGCTCGTGCATGCAACAGGCGCTTCGCCTTCGCGCATGAGCGCGCGGATCGCGGTGGGCGCTGTGTAAAAGATATTGACCTTGTATTTGTCCACCACTTCCCAGAAGCGCGATGGCGAAGGATAGTTCGGCACGCCTTCGAACATCAGAGTGGTGGCGCCGTTGGCCAGGGGCCCATAGACGATATAGCTGTGGCCGGTGACCCAGCCGACATCGGCGGTGCACCAGTAGATGTCGCCGTCGTGATAATCGAACACCCAGCGATGCGTTGCCGCGGCATAGAGCAGATAACCGCCGCTCGTGTGCAGCACGCCCTTCGGTCGTCCGGTCGAACCGCTGGTATAGAGGATGAAGAGCGGATCCTCGGCGCCCATTTCCTCCGGGGCGCAATGCCGCGCCACGCGCGCTGCTTCCTCCGCGTAGTGGAAATCGCGGCCCGCATGCATCAGCACTTGCCGGCCCGTGCGGCGGATGACGAGCACGGTCTCGACATTCGGGCAGGAGGTGAGCGCGATATCGGTATTGGCCTTCAGCGGAATCGTCTTGCCGCCGCGCAGGCCCTCATCCGCCGTAATCACAACCGTGCTGCCGCAATCTTCGATGCGGCCGGCGAGGCTGTCGGGCGAGAAACCCGCGAACACGACCGAATGCACCGCGCCAATGCGCGCGCAGGCGAGCATGGCGAACGCCGCTTCGGGAATCATCGGCAAATAGATCGTCACCCGGTCGCCGCGGCCCACCCCATGCGCCTTAAGCACGTTGGCGAAACGGCAGACCTGCTCGTAAAGCTGCCCGTAGGTGATGGCGCGCGAGTCCTTCGGATCGTCGCCTTCCCAGAGAATCGCAATCTGATCCGCGCGGTCCGGCAGATGGCGATCGATGCAGTTGGCCGCCACGTTCAGCGTTCCGTCGACGAACCAGCGGATATGCAGATTGTCGGGATCGAAGGAAACGTCCTTCACGCGTGTAAACCGCTTGATCCAATCGATCTGATGCGCCTGCTCGCGCCAGAATCCTTCCGGATTGCGCAGCGATCGCGCATACATCTGTTCGTATTGCGCATGCCGCACATGCGCCCGCGTCTTCCATTCCTCGGGCACCGGAAGGAGTTCGTCCGACATCGTCATGGCTCCGCTATTCCTCTTCCCAAGAACCGGGGAATGGGTTGGCGTGACGGGCAGGGTGCCGCGTCTTCCTCAAAACTTCGCACAACGCCCGCATCCTTCCAACAACGGGCTTGCTCCGGCCTTCCTGCCACCCTAACCCTCTCAGCCAGGACGTTGGGGGAGAAGGAAAAAACATGGAGCTTCACCTTTGTTCGTGGCCGGAAGTCGAGGCCTATCTCGCAAAATCGAAGACCATCCTCATTCCAATCGGCTCAACGGAGCAGCACGGACCGAATGGCCTGCTTGGGACCGATGCGCTCTGCGCCGAACTGATCGGACGGCAAGCCGGGGCGGAGGCGGGCGTGATGGTGGCACCGGTCTTCAATGTCGGCCAGGCGCAGCACCACATGGCGTTTCCGGGCACGATCACGCTGCGTCCCTCGACCATGATTGCGGCGATGGCGGATTGGGCGCGATCGCTCGTCCATCACGGCTTCGAGCGGCTTTACTGGCTGAACGGACATGGCGGAAACATCGCCACGATCAACGCGGCGTTCTCGGAAATCTGGCACGCGCATAGTCTGGGGGATTCGAACCGCCCGGCCCCCCTCTGCAAGCTGCGGAACTGGTGGGAGTTGCCTGGTGTGGGCGAAGTTTCCCGACAGCTGTTTCCGGTCGGCGAGGGCCATCACGCGACGCCATCGGAGGTTTCCGTCACTTATTATTTCTTCCCGGAAGCGCAGAAGCGGGTCGCGATGGAACCGAAGATCGCGCCGCTCGGGCACATTCATGATGCCGCCGATTACCGCCGCCATTTTCCGGATGGCCGCATCGGCTCCGATCCGAGCCAGGCGAGCCCGGAAGCCGGCGAGAAGATCGTTGCCGCGGCGGTGAAATCCCTTGTCGCCGAGTTGCAGGCCTTTGCCAATCGTCCCTGAACGAGCCGTCGCTGCACCCTTGTTGAAGCTCGCACGTTTCCGAAATGGTCGAGGGCGTTTCCCGCATCGGGGAGGGACATTTGCGGTTTCGTGTGCTTTGCGCCGCACTCGCCGTTCTGCTGACTCATGGAGGGTCCGCGTCGTCGTCTGAGATCGATCGCGGCCGCTATCTCGCCACGCTGGGCGATTGCCAGATCTGCCACACAGCACCCCGGGCTGGAGCTAAGCCTTATGCGGGCGGCTATCCGCTTCACGCCTGGTTCGGGACGGTCTATTCGACCAATATCACTCCGGACAAATCAACCGGGATCGGTAACTGGACCTCCGACCAGTTCTATCGCGCCCTCACGGCGGGGAAGGCCGCCAATGGAAGCCTCCTGTATCCGGCGTTTCCCTTCGCCTATTTCACGCATGTTTCGCGGGCGGACTCCGACGCACTTTTTGCCTTTCTGCGAACCGTAAGCCCGGTCCGCAATACCGTCCCGGCAGATAAGCTGCTCTTCCCAACCAATATTCGCCCGACACTGGCATTCTGGGACTGGCTGTTCGTGCCGCAGAGTACCTTCCGGGACGATCCAGCCAGATCCGCCGCATGGAATCGCGGCGGCGAGATCGTACACGGCCTCGGTCATTGCGGCGGCTGTCACACGCCAAAGAATTTCCTCTTCTCCGACAAACCAGGCCGCATGCTGCAGGGCGATTTGATCGACGGCTGGTACGCACCGAATCTGACGGGCTCGCCGCGCACCGGTCTCGGGCGCTGGACCGCGGCCGATGTTGAAACCTATCTGAAGACGGGCGCGAACCGTTTCCAGCGGGTGGTGGGCTCGATGAAAGAAGTGGTGCGCGTCTCCACAAGCCGGCTGAGCGACAACGATCGCGAGGCGATCGCCGTCTATTTGAAATCCCTGCCGGCTGCACCGGAGCGGACGCCGCCTACGCCCGCGCCTGCGGTGATGCGGAGCGGTCAGGCGGGTTTTGTCGCCGAATGTTCGTCCTGTCACCAGGCCGATACGAAGGATTATCCGCCGCTCGCGCACAATGCCGTCGTGCAGTTCGCCGAACCGCAGACGATGCTGCGCGTGATGCTCCGGGGTTCACAGGCCGTTGCAACCTCCGGCCAGGGGGTAGGCTATTCCATGCCGGCGTTTGCGGCACTGTCTGACAGCGAAATCGCCGACATCGCAACCTATGTGCGCAACAGCTGGGGCAATCGCGGCTCGCCCGTACCAGCCAGCAAAGTACGAGACTTCCGGAAACTGCTTGCAGCGATGGATTGAGAGAAAGCTGGAAGCCGTTGCACGATAGGTCTGGCGTTGTTCTTGCGGATTGATGCCCTGGTGCACGAAATCGCGGGGTATTACGACCTCAAACTGGCCATCAGCACGCGCCGGGTCACGGTCTTCGAGCACCAGATCCACAGTGCCCTGGGGGATCCCGCCATTGTGCGCGGCGCTGCTGGTTGCAATCCTGCATTGGCCGCAGGCGCTCGCCTTGTTCGCAATGGGCGCGGAGCGCCCCGACTTCTCCGTCGGGCCTAAGCAGGGGCCGCGATGGCCCGGGCTTTTGCCCCCGCTCGCTCTGTTCGCGCCGCCGTCCATCATTGCCTATAGGGAGGAATTCCGGCGCGGCTGGATCACGCGTTCGACACGCGCGTTCAGGAAATGATGGCAGAGGAACTCAAGAAGTTTGCCGAAAAGGTGACGGGCGCCGGAAGACCAAAGGCAGGGGAAATCGGCATTCGCAACCGCCAGCCCCATGCCTTTGCCTTTGCCGATGATGGCGAGACACCGAACAATCCCGATCTGGCGCTCGTCGTCTACCGGTCTCCGGTCGTGCTGGACTCTCGATTGGATCCCGCCGCGATTTTCGAAGAACTGTTCGCAGCCCATGGCTGGGAGGAAAGCTGGCGCGACGCGATGTACGACTTCAATCATTTCCACAGCCGTGCGCACGAATGCCTCGGGATCGCGCGAGGCAAACTCACCGCTCTCTTTGGCGGGCGCAAAGGAAGGAAGATCGAGTTGAAAGCGGGCGATCTCGTGGTCATACCCGCGGGCGTCGGCCATCGATGCATCCGCAAATCAAAAGACCTGCTGATCGTCGGGGCCTATCCGCCAAACGGCGGAAAATATGACGAGCCGAAACCGGGCGAGATCGCCGATGCCGTCGTTCGCGACCGCATCAGGAAAGTTCCGCTCCCCGCGACCGATCCAGCCTACGGCGAGAATGGCCCGCTCTTCTCGATCTGGCGCCGTCATTAGCTCGGCACCGGATACGCTGCAGGAACGTATTCGAAAGGCGTGACTTTCCTAGCTGAAAGCAAGGAGTGCCGGGAAATGCCCCTCGATACCGCCCCGTCCAGCAGTCTGAGAGTTGATCGCTCCGCACTCCTTGCGGCGCTGAAGGCGAGCGTCAAACCCTGCGGCGGCCCAAGCAATGGCGGACTCGACAATCATATGTGGGCGGCAATCGTAAATCGGCAGGGCATCGTGCGCGCCGTCTGCTACAGCGGCAACGATGTCGGAGACCAATGGCCCGGCAGCCGCGCCATCGCCATCGGGAAAGCGAATACCGCCAACGCCCTCAGCCTTCCGCAATTCGCGTTCTCGACGGCCAATCTTTATTCCGGCGCACAGCCCGGCGGATTCCTGTTTGGAATCCAGACGACAAACCCGGTTGATACCACCACGATGTATTCTGGCGATCCCGCGGACTACGGATCGGCGGAAGATCCCATGGTAGGCCGCAAGGCGAGCGGCGTTGTCGTATTCGGCGGCGGGCTGGCGCTGTACGATGAGAACGGACTTGTCGGCGCGCTGGGCGTTTCCGGCGATACGTCCTGCGCCGATCACAATGTCGCCTGGCGTGTCCGCAAGCATCTTGGTCTCGACCGGGTTCCCGCCGGCATCACCGCGGCAAACAACGACGCCATTATTTACGACATCGGCATGATGGGCAAAAGCAGTTCAGGCTACGGGCACCCGGTGAGCGGCCTGAAAGAGGATGACGTCGCCAGAGAAATCGGCGCCAGCGCTGGCGGAAAATAGCGTCCTGTTTGGTTGGTCTGCGCCCCCCACCGCCTTGGCGGGCAAGGGCACAAGCCGCCGATTTTCGGCTCGCGGGCGGGCGCAGGGGTATTGCGCCGGGCAACCGACAACAAACGAACTTGCCTGCTTCCGGCCCCATTGGGATTTCGCAGCTGTTTCAGGAGAAGCAAACGGCCTGCGCGGGCGAAGGCCATCCTCTGTTTGCGCAAAATGCACCCGGCGAACCACCGTTCGCCGGGTGCCGGAGCAGTCGAATTAGCGGTTTTCCCAACCGCGGCGCGAGGCTTCCGAATGGCCACGCGGATCCCCGAACCAGCCGCCGTGACCCCCGCCGCGGCTTGAGCGCCGATCATCGTCGTCGTACCGTGAACTGCGGGAATAATTTCCACGCGAACCGGCGCGATGTTCCCAGCCTTTTTCCGACGCCTCCGAATGGCCTTCGGGATCGCCATACCAGCCACGGCCACCGCCACTCCGCGAAGAGCGCGAACCATTTTCATCGTCGTAGCGGCTGCTGCGGGAAGAGGCGCCGCGCGAACCGGCGCGATGTTCCCAACCGCGCTCCGACGCTTCGGAATGGCCTTCGGAATCACCGAACCACCCGCCATGTCCACGGCCACCGCCGCGGGACGAGCGTTCGTCGTCATCCTCATCATAACGGCTGCCACGCGAAGAACCGCCGCGACTTTCCCAGCCGCGTTCCGACGCCTCGGAATGACCTTCGGAATCCCCGAACCATCCGCCGTGCCCCCGTCCGCCGCCGCGCGACGAACGATAATCATCATCGTCGTCATAGCGGCGGCTGCGACTGGAATACCCCCCTCTGGACCGGTCGCCATTCTCGCTCATGAACCGGCCTTCTTCATCCCGCGGCCGGTCGTTTCCTCGGTAGCCGCGACCGTTGTCATCGTCATAGCGTCCGCGCGACGAATATCCGCCGCGCGAACCGCGTCTGTCGTCGTCGTCGCTGGTGAACCGGCCATATTCGTCGCGGTCTCTGTCATTTGCATAACGTGCCATTGAATAGTCCTCCTGGCGTTGTGACCCGCCTTTGAATGCAGGGTTATGGAGCGATCGGGGTTGGGGTGGTCGGGACAACAGGGCGTCGCTCCGCGCCATGAGTTCCGACTTGCGGGACTGGATACGCTTGCCCAGTTCGTTCATGTCGACGCCGTCTTCGCGTGCCGTCGCGAATATGCCGGTTTGGGGTTTTTCCTCCTCGGCGACGTGGTGCTTGATGTATTCGGAGAGCACGGTCACCTTGGCACTGTAATATTCATCGTCGGGTGTGCCGTTGAGCAGCTCGGCGATCAGCGTCTTGGCGCCGTCATGCTCGACCTGGGCTTCGTCGAGCATTTCGTGTTCCACACCCTTCTCGCGGCACGCGGGGTAGAAGATCTCCTCCTCGAGCCTGGTATGGACGATGAGTTCCAGGCAGACCTGACGCGCGAGCTCTTTCTTTTTTTCGCTGTCATCTGCGCTTTCGTACTGCTGGAACAGTCCTTCAACCCTTCGGTGGTCGCTCTTAAGCAAGGCTTCCGCGTCGCCTGCCGGCGCGGAACTTCCTCCCTGCTCCTTGGTTGCGTTCCCTTCGCTTTTGGTCTTTGAAACAGCAGTCGTCTTTTTCGCATCTGTCATGGGATATTCCTGTTAGCGGCAGTGCCCGACCCGACTGCACTGCCTCTTCGAAGCTCCGGATCAATTGATCCCAATCCAGGCCGGACGACTCTTGAAGTGCGCCTGGCCGCACGGCGTTCCGTGTAGTAGAAGAATTTTCGCAATGGATTGCGGATATCGCGCTAACAACTAATCCATGTGAAAGTACGAGCGAGCGCGTTGCCGGCGGATGCGCCCGTCGCGACGCGCGGCCGGTGCCCGCCAGGGTTTTTCTTCGATTTGCAAATGAGCAGCGCGGCCGGCGCTACGCGCCGGCTGATCCGGTCGCGGGGGGCTAATTGCGGCGGCTGAAGATATCCCGGAATGGTGGGGGATCACGAGCGTGCAGCGATAGCCGTTCTCGTCGGCGTACCTCTCCAGAGTCGCGCCGAGCTGCCGGCAAAGACTTTCGATAGGGCGACTTCCCAGTCAGGCGAAGCCATTGCTACCCGACGGTTCGCTGCCGGCGGCCCATGCCGCCCGGCTCAAGGTAGCGCGCCCGGCGCGGGCGCGCGAATGGCGCAGCTTTCTGAAGGTCCGGCTATTTCTTATTCTTGGACGTCTTCCGCGATGATTTCTTCGGCACGTTCTTTCCCTTCTTGCGTGCCTCCGACAGACCGATGGCGATGGCCTGCTTGCGGCTCTTCACCTTTCCGCCTTTGCCACCTTTGCCGCGGCGAAGCGTCCCTGCCTTTTTGCGCTTCATAGCACTTTCCACGTCCTCGCCGGAACTGCGACTGTAACGGGGCATGTTGTTTTCTCCCTGTGGCGCGCGTCGGCAGGGCAACATCGCCCGCTTTCGATCGCCGCACGCTCAGATAGGGAAACGCGCAAATATCAATTATTGGTCCAACGGAGAAATTGCCGGCCGCCCCGTCCCGGCATTTGCCTTGGTCTTATTTCCTGTTTGCATATGCTTTCTGGCCGGCGTGCAGCACGGCCCCTGGCCTGCTTGGCGTCGCACGTTCCCCGGGAGCGGAATTCCTTGCCCTCGAGTTTGTTGTATTGCTCGAAAAAGGCGACCATCTGCGGAACCGTATCGGGCTGCAGATCGTCCAGCGACTTGATCCTGGCAAAGGTACGGCTGTGCTCCGCGACCGCGATGAGGCGGTTGTTCTCGTCCCACTTGCCGTCCTTCTCGCGCTGGTCTGCGAGTATCGCCCCGATAAGGCGCACCTTGACCAATGTTCCGAGCGCGGCCGGAAAATCGAGGATCACGAGCACGTCGACCGGATCGCCATCGTCGGCGAGCGTCGAAGGAATGAAGCCGAAATCGAGAGGGAAAGTCATCCCTTCGGGCAGCGTCTTTTTCAGCTGAAAGCACCCGAGCGCGGGATCGTAGTCATACTTGTGATGGCTGCCCTTGGGCGTCTCGACGACGGCATGAACGGACCCTGATTCTTTTTCGACGGCGGGAATCTTTGTAAGCTTGGACATAGCGGTTCACCCGCCCGGTTTCGCGCCGTTGGCCGGCATGGGCTCGGTGTATTTCCACGGAGTTGTAGTCTGAATCTGGCCTGCCGGTACCTGTTCGTAGCCGGGCGAAGGCGGTGACAGCGAAGTCGTGTCGCCGAAATTTCTTCCCGGCTTTTGGCTGATGCTCTGGATATAGGCGACGAGTTCCCACACCGTGCGGTCCGGCAACATGGCGCCCCAGGCGGGCATCCCGGCGGCGCGGCCCTGAACGATGGACAGGTAGATGTTTGCGGGCGAGGAGCGATAAATCCACCTGTCGTTGCTGAGCGAGGGACCCATCCCGCCGCCGCCATTCGCGGCGTGGCAGCCCGAACAGTTGAATGCATCGAAGTCCTTCATGCCGCGCTGTGCGGCGTCAGGATCGTTGGCCAGCGGATTCTGCATGTTGGGATTGAGCCCGGCCGGGACGCCGCCGGGATAAACTCCAGTCACGGGTACGCGCAGCAACGCGCCAGCGGGAATGATGCCGCTATATCCGTTTGCCAGACGCTGGTGCGGCTTCGGGGACGACCCGGGCATCACGATCAGCGCCAGTGCGACAGCAACAACGATAACAATCGCCGCGGCAATGATTGCTACGATGCGATGGAAATTATCCATGCAAGCCTCCCTGCAACGCCTTCCAGGGCGCAGCGCATCTGGGGTGTATCTTACTGCTGCGCATTGGCTTTCCCCGGAGGCAGTGCAAACACCAGCAGCGAACTGCCGCCACTCGTGTAGGCGGGCAGATCATTGACTGCGCCGGTGTAACCCAACGCGCCGTTGCGGACGCGCGGATCGATCTCGGCATTGGCAAGCGCGCCGACCCAACCGCCCACGCCGGACAGCAGAGCGATATACTGATTGCCGTCCTTTCCCTGGTACGTGATCGGCTGCCCGATGAATCCGCTCGGTCCGTGGAATTTGTAGAGCAGCTTTCCGTTGCGGGCGTCCACGACCTTGAACCAGCGATCAAGTGTCCCGTACACCGCGATGTTCCCGGCCGTTGCCATGGTTCCGGTCCAGACGGGAAAGTTTTCGTGGATCGCCCAGACCTTCTTGCGCTTGGTCAGATCCCATGCCGCGAATTCGCCGCGATAGCCGCCGGGCCCCGCATACATGTTGACGGTCGCGCCGACATAGGGTGTTCCGGCGATGTAGCCGACTTCGCTCGCCTTGTAGTCCATGCACAAATGCTGGTGCGGAATGTAGAGAAGGTGCGTAACAGGGGACCACGCCACGGGCTGCCAGTCCTTCGCGCCAGGCGACGCGGGGCAGATGCCGGTGACGTTTTTCCCCGGCAGGGGCGTGAGTGCTGGCACCATTACCGGGCGGCCCGTCTTGATGTCGAACGACGACATCGAGTTCTGGGTGTCGTATTTGTCGGCGGAATAAATCTGCCCCGTCTCACGGTCGATCACGAACATGAATCCGTCGCGGCCGGGATGGACGAGAACATGTTTCATCTGGCCGTTGATCGGAAGATCGATCAGGACATTCTCGTTGATCTCGTCATAGTCGTAGAGATCGTGCGGATTGAGCTGGTCGGCCCAGACGGCTTCGCCGGTGTCCGCGTCGCGCGCGAAAATGGTCGTGGACCATTTGTTATCGCCCTCGCGCTGGTTGTTGTTCCAGGGCCCCGGGTTTCCCGTGCCGTAGAAGACGAGATTGGTCTGCGGATCGTAGCTCAGCCAGCCCCAGACCGGCGCGCCGCCGATCTGCCAGCGGCCGGGCGGCCAAGTGGTGACGCCGAGATCCTTTCCCTGTGCGCTCTTGTAATAAGGATGGAAGCGCGGCCCGATCAGCACGTCCTTGTCGGGGCCGACATTATAGGCGCGCCAGGCGATCTTGCCGGTGTTCTCGTCCACGGCTGTGACCCAGCCGCGGATGCCCATCTCGCCGCCGGAATTGCCGACGAGGATTTTTCCTTTTACCGCGATGGGCGCCATGGTCAGCGTCATGCCGCGGCTGATGTCGCCGAGCTTGGTCGCCCAGACTTCCTTGCCGGTCCTGGCGTCGACGGCAACGGTGTGGTCGTCGAGCGTGTTGTAGAAGATTTTGCCGTTGTCATAGACTTCGCCACGATTGACGACATCGCAACAAGCCTCGCCCTGCGATGAGGGATCAACGCGCGGGGAGTATTTCCATTTGAGATCGCCGGTCACAGCGTCGAGCGCGAACAGCTCATTGGGATAGGCGCCGACGACATACAGCGTGTCGCCGACCACGATCGGCGCCGCCTCCTGGCCATGATCGGAGCCGAGGGAAAAACTCCAGGCGAGGCGAAGCTGGCCGGCGTTGGCGGCATTGATCTGTTTGAGGTTGCTGAAGCGCGTGTTCGCGTAATTCTTGGCGGGCATCACCCATTGCTTGTCGTCCTGCATCATCGCCTGCAGGTCGTCGGCGTGCGCGCCGCCAACGGGCAAATCGCGGTCAGCGCGATCAGCATCAGCAGGAAAGCGTGTATTAGCGGGGCGCGCCTGTTTTTCATGTGATCACCAGCCTGGAGGGAGAAGAAGGGGTGGCGGGGCGCCCATCGCCGGATATCCAGCGGGCGAACAGCCAGGTTGCGATGGAAAAGAAAGCCAGGTTTGCCGGCACCCACATGAGCAGCCCGGCAATCTGCTGGTCCTCGAGCGGCGTAAGCCCCCAGCGATACGCATTTTCATGCGGCATGGTGCAGATCGCCTGCGGCGCAAACACCATGATGACGCCGGGCAAATCGGTGGCGATGGCCGCCGTCATCACGAACAGCACGCGCGCGCCGTAGCTGGGCTCGTCTCTTCGCGACAGCGCGACGCTCCAAAACAGGAAGGCGGTGCAGAGAATCGTGCCATGCTCGAGAAGCCTGCTTGCTTCATTCCTTGCCGCCCATTGAAACGCCACGGGCCAATGCCAAAGCAGGAACGTGCCCACAAATAGAAGCCATGCCGTCGCGGGTTGGAACAAAGGATTCAGGAACGCCCTCTCCTCGATAGGGATTGTCCGGCTGAGGACGAGCAAAGGAGCCGCAACAACGATGATGAGCAGGTGCTGCGCCATGTGTGCGGCGAACAATTGTCCGGCCATTGGCGCCAGTGGCGGCAGGACGACGAGCGCGATTGTCGCCAATGCTCCCGCCAGCGCCAATCGGTGCGTCATGGAACGCATAGCCGCACCGTGGCAGAGCCGATGACGTTGAAAACAATGGCGCCAAGAAACCAGACGCTCGACATCATCCCCCACATCGCAAGAAATCGCATGCGGCTCATGCGGGTCTGCGCGGTCGCCCGCGTATCGGTTTCCGCTTCGCGCACCGCACGCCAGCAGAGGAAGGCCACAATGCCTCCGGCGATGGCTGCCGCAATCGCAACCACATCGAAGGCATAGAGCGCCGACCTCAGTGTGCCATCCGAGGCAATCGTGGTCGGATGATCGCTGCCGTAACAGGCGAGCGACGAAACGAAATAGCTCAGCATCAACTGGCCGAGCCAGAAGATCGGAGCGGCCGCGGCGCCAAACAGCAATGCCGCGAAACGCGCGCGGGGACGGTTGCCATGGATGGTGGCCGCTGTCATTTCAGCCCCAGCAGCGGCGTGATGTAGAAGGTGAAAAACACGAACAGCCAGACCGCGTCGACGAAATGCCAATAAAGCGCGCCGATATGGATATGGGCGTAACGAATGCGGTTGAAATATCCCATCGCCGACCAGGCGAAGAGCGCCCACAACATGCACACGCCGACGACGACATGCGCCATGTGAAAACCGGTCACCGTGAAATAGAGCGAACTATAGGGTGACGATGCGAGCGTGAACGGCTTCCCGGACCATTCGAAATATTGGATCACGACGAAGATCATCCCGAGGATGGCGGCGATACCCAGCCCCCAAACAAGATAACGCTTGTCGTTGCGTTCGATGTGAAACTGGGCCCATGCGACGGCGACGCTCGAAAGCAGAAGAATGATCGTGTCGGGGAGCGCCAGCGTCAGCGACGGTGTGCCGCCTTGCGGGAATGTGCCGGGCAGGTGCGGCTGCACCGCGAGATAATAATAGCTGAACAGGAGATAGGCGAACAGCGAGCCTTCGGTGAACACCACGAAGATCATGGCCCACCAGCCGGTGGCGCGCGTGTCGATGGCGCCGACCGGCAGCTTTGTGGAGATGGCCGAGCTAGACATTGGCCGGCTCCGCGGTTTCGCCGAGCGATGCTTCCGGCCACAGCCAGCCCAGTATGTCGAGGCCGGCGCCCACGATGCCAACGATTGCCAGCCACCAGATGTGAAGGCCGAGACCGGCGAAGAAGGCCGTCAGCGCGAGTGACAGCAACACCGGCGCATAAGAATCCGTGGGCATTTTGAGGATGATGCGGGGTTCGGCGTCGAGCGGCGTGGTGCCGACGGTTTCGCGGCCATGATCCAGCGCCATTCCGCCTTCGACATGGCTTTTTGAATCGCCTTCCTGCGGTGGAACCCGGCCCTCCCACAGTGGATGCCGGCTGCCAACCGTCGGTATCACCGCGAAATTGTATGGCGGCGGCGGCGAGCTGACCGACCATTCCAGCGTCGGTGCATCCCACGGGTTGGGGCCGGCAATTGCGCCGCGACGAAGGCTCGAAACGACGTTGATGATGAGGAGCAGCACGCCCACTGCAAAGACGAAGGACCCGAAGGTCGTGATCAGGTTCAGCCAGTCCCAGCCCATGCCGTCCGCATAGGTGTAGACGCGGCGCGGCATGCCGAGCAGCCCGGAAATGTGCATCGGGAAAAAGCCGAGATTGAAACCGACGAACATGGTCCAGAAGTTCCAGCGGCCCAGGCGCTCATCGAGCAGACGTCCGGTGAATTTGGGAAACCAGAAATAGATCGCGCCGGCGACCGGGAAGACGTTGATGCCGATCAGCACGTAATGAATATGCGCGACAACGAAATACGTGTCCGTCAGCTGCCAGTCGACGGGCAGCGATCCGGTCATGAATCCGGACACGCCGCCGATGGTGAACAACACGATGAAGCTCGCAAAAAACAGGAAGGCGGTCGTGAAGACCGGGCGGCCGGTCCAGATGGTGGCGATCCAGGCGAACACGGCCACCGCGCTCGGCACCGCGATGATGATGGACGCGGCGCTGAAAAATGACAGCGAGACGTTGGGCAGCCCGGTCGCGAACATGTGGTGCACCCACACGCCGAAACCCAGCACCATCGTTGCGACGGTTCCCAGCGCCACCGCGGTATAACCGACGAGCGGCCGGCGGCAGAACACCGGCAGACCGTCGGACACCATGCCCATCGCGGGCAGCACGATGGCGTAGACCCAGGGATGTCCGAACATCCAGAACAGATGCTGCCACAGGAGCGGCTGTCCGCCGGCCGGCACATCGAAGAAATGCGTTCCGGCATTGCGGTCCATCCACAGCAGGAAGAA
Organism: Rhizomicrobium sp.; assembly: GCA_035502355.1. Lineage (GTDB taxonomy): Bacteria > Pseudomonadota > Alphaproteobacteria > Micropepsales > Micropepsaceae > Rhizomicrobium. Next base: position 18,818 of record DATJUM010000038.1, read on the forward strand.
GGCGAGGCTGACGGCGGGGATGGCGAAGATGTTGGCGGCGGAAGCGGTTACGGTGCCCCAGGCAAGGATCGGAATGCGGTTGAGCGACATGCCGGGCGCCCGCAGCCGCAGGAACGTAACGACGAAATTGATCGAGCCCACGGTCGTGGACATGCCAAGCAGGATGATGCCCAGCGCGTAGAAATCGATATTCGGCCCGCCATTATAGGCACGCGCCGCATAGGGCACGTAGTTGAACCAGCCGTCATTCGGTCCGAAGCCGCAGGCGAAGGCGGCGTAAAGGAAAATCCCCGCGCAGAGATAGATCCAGTAGGAAAGTGCGTTCAGCCGCGGCAGCGCCATGTCGCGCGCCCCAAGAATGAGCGGCCACAGATAGTTGCTGAAACCCGAGAGAATCGGCCCCGCATAGAGAAAGATCATCGTCATGCCATGCGTGGTGAAGAGCTGGTCGTATTGCTCGGGCGTGAGCAGATGCAGGTTTGGACCTGCCAGTTGCAGGCGGAAAATGAGCGCTTCGACGCCGCCGGCGATCAGAAAGGCGAAGGCCGTGACGATGTAGCGAAGACCGATTTCCTTGTGATCGGTCGTCGCGATCCAGCCGCCGATGCCGGGCTCGGTTTTCCAGATGCGCAGCAATCGCGCTGCCAGACCCTGCTGATCCGCCGGGGCGACCACGGGAGCGCGTTCATATTCGGCGATCGACATGCGCGCTCCTCAATTCAGCGTTTCGAGATAGGTTCGGATGCCGGCGAGTTCGGGGGCCGAGAGTTCCGGCCGCTGCATCAGCGCGCCGGGCTTCACGCCTTGCGGATCCGAAATCCAGCGCGTGAGATTGTCCGGCGTGTTGGCGAGCGTTGCGGCCGCAATGGTCTTGCGGCTCATCAGATGGCTGAGGTCGGGCCCCAGAACGCCCGCCGCTTCGGTGCCGCGAACCGCATGGCAGGATCCGCAATGCATGTTGAAATCGGCCTGGCCTTGAGCCTGCGCGCCGGCGACGGGAGCGGGCGATTGCAGCTGATGATCGTACCAGGCCCGGAACTGTGCCGGCGCCTGGGCCACGACCACAAGGCCCATATGGGCATGCTCGATCCCGCAATATTCCGTACACTGACCTCTATAGGTGCCCGGCTTCGCCGCCTCCATCCAGGTTTCATTGATCTGGCCCGGAATCGTGTCGGTCTTGCCGCTCAGCGCGGGTACCCAGAAAGAATGGATCACATCGCCGCCGATCAGCCGGAACGCGACCGGCACGCCGGTGGGGATGTGGATTTCATTCGCCGTGGTAAAGATGCGGGCGGGATCGTTGCTCAGATAACGCACCTGCCACCACCATTGCCGTCCGGTGACCTCGATCGTGAGCGCCGCCGGCGTGGAAGGCGAGGTGACGTCGGCGAGCACGCGCATGGTCCAGACGACGGACGCGAGCAGGACGACGCTTGAAATGCCGACGCCGACCCAGATCCAGATCGCGCCGCCTTCCCTGTCGGACAGTTCAACCCGCGTTCCCGGCGCCTGCACGCCGATGCCGGGCCGCCGCCAGATCGCGCCTGCAACCAGCAAAGAAATAATCGCAATAACGGCAATCGAGATCAGCAGCACGCCCCAGGTCAGCGCGACCACGGGATAGGCTTTATCCCCATGTCCCAGAAGATAATTCAGCGGCGCGGCCCAGGCAGATCCGCATGGAATGAGAATGAGAACCAGTCCGGCGGGGAAAGCCGCACGGGAAACCGGTTTTATCGGGCCGGATTGGCGCACAGTTCCCACCCCTCCGCGAGACGGTTGAAATATCGCCGCGCAGATTGTGAACGCGCGTCCTCCAATTCCGTTTATTTGCTCGCTGCGCATAATTTGTCGCAGCTTTGTTTATTTTCATTCGGGAATTGAGGAAGCCGGGCTTGCTTGCGACGCCGGGGTTCGCGCGACCAGCCCGGCGTCGCCGCCTGCGCCATGGGCGGCTCCGGCTTGACTCGGCAGCAAGGGCGCCCAAGATCGCAGATCCCAGGGGCGCCCGCTTCGGGCTGAGATCGCGAGGTGCGAGTCCCTTTGAACCTGATCCGGTTCGGACCGGCGTAGGGAGAGGCCGTAATGAACAAGCCGATATTGAATCCGCGACCCGTTACCAACGAAGTGGTCACGCGCGGCAGCCTGCCGGGCTCGCGCAAGGTCTATGTGGATGGCGTGCCGTTCCGCGAAGTCGGGCTCTCGGGCGGTGAGCCGCCGGTCAGGCTCTACGACACGTCCGGTCCGTATACGGACGACACCGCCGCGATCGACATCGAAAAAGGATTGCCGCCGCGGCGGCGCCAATGGATTCGCGCCCGCGGCGACACGGAGGAATATGAGGGCCGCGCGCGAAAGCCGGAGGATGACGGGCTGCGGCGCGGGGAAATTCTCGGAGTTCCCCAATTCGACCGGGCAGGCCGCAAGCCGCTGCGCGCCAAAGCCGGCCACAATGTCACCCAGCTGCATTATGCGCGGGCCGGCATCATCACCGAAGAGATGAACTACATCGCCGCCCGCGAGAATCTCGGGCGCGCGCGCATTCGCGACGGCGAGAGTTTCGGCGCCGCAATCCCCGACGAGATCACGCCGGAATTTGTCAGGAGCGAGGTGGCGCGTGGCCGCGCCATCATTCCCGCGAACATCAATCATCCCGAATCCGAGCCGATGATCATCGGCCGCAATTTCCTGACCAAAGTGAATGCGAATATCGGCAATTCCATCGTTACTTCCGGCGCCGCAGAGGAAGTGGAAAAGCTCGTCTGGTCGATCCGCTGGGGTGCCGACACGGTGATGGATCTGTCGACGGGCCGCCACATCCACACCATTCGCGAATGGATCGTGAGAAACGCGCCCGTGCCCATCGGCACGGTGCCGATCTACCAGGCGCTGGAGAAGGTTGGCGGGATTGCGGAGGAACTGACCTGGGAGATCTATCGCGACACGCTGATCGAACAATGCGAGCAGGGCGTCGATTATTTCACGGTGCATGCGGGCGTGCGGCTCGCGCATATTCCGCTGACGGCGGAGCGCGTGACCGGAATTGTTTCCCGCGGCGGCTCCATTCTCGCCAAATGGTGTCTCGCCCATCACAAGGAAAATTTCCTCTATACGCATTTCGAGGAAATCTGCGACATCCTTGCGCGCTACGACGTGTCGTTTTCGCTGGGCGACGGTTTGCGCCCCGGCTCGATCGCCGATGCCAACGATGCCGCGCAATTCGCCGAGCTAGAAACGCTGGGCGAACTCAACCGCATCGCCCAGGCGCATGACGTGCAGGTGATGATCGAGGGTCCCGGCCATGTCCCGATGCACAAGATCAAAGAGAATACGGAACGGCAGCTCGCGGTCTGCGACGAGGCGCCGTTCTACACGCTCGGTCCGCTCACCACTGATGTGGCGCCGGGCTATGATCATATCACCAGCGCGATCGGTGCTGCGATGATCGGCTGGTTCGGCACGGCGATGCTTTGCTACGTCACGCCGAAAGAGCATCTGGGCCTGCCTGACCGCGATGATGTGAAGGCCGGCGTGATCGCCTATCGCATCGCGGCGCATGCGGCCGATCTCGCCAAGGGCCATCCCGCCGCGCGCATCTGGGACGATGCGATGAGCAAGGCGCGCTTCGAGTTCCGCTGGCGTGACCAGTTCGCGCTGGCGCTCGATCCGGAGACTGCACAGGCTTTTCACGATGAGACGCTGCCGGCCGACGGCGCCAAGGTCGCGCATTTCTGCTCGATGTGCGGCCCCAAATTCTGTTCGATGAAGATCAGCCAGGAAGTGCGCGACGCGGCACGCGGCACAAACGACACGCTGTCAACCGCAGAAATCCGCGCCGCGATGGAGAAAAAATCAGCGGAGTTCCGGGCAGGAGGTTCAGAGATTTATCTTCCGATCAATGAAGCAACCGAGTGAGCAAGTGGATTATTAGTTCTGGACGAAACTGATCTCTCCCGTGCTCCGCACAAGCGCGATTTCTATGGATGCGGCCTTTGCTCGCTTCGCCAATCTCGAAGCCAATCTGGATGTCGTTTCCGTATCCGGAACCACGGCAATAAGACGTTCGTGTTCGGGGTCGCGGACAAATAACAATCCGATCGCTTCGCATAGCCCCCGTCTAAGACGGGGGGCAACGCCCGCGTGTCTCGAGTTTATGACGCCGCCCTTACATTCCGCGAAAACCGTTCGTCCTTCCAGTTCTCCCACCACATCGCCATTACCTGATTTCACGCTTACGGTAAGCCTGTGTGACCCTCGCAGGTATGTTCCGGCATAAACGGTCTTTCCGAGGCTGTTTTCGTGCCGGAAGCCATTGGCAACCAGCCAATCGTGGATCGCAAATCTCTTGCCGTGTTCGCCGTCGGGATAAATGTGAACTTCAATTGCGCCGCTGTCGAAGAGGTACATCGCGAAAGCCAGCATTATTGCGGCTTCCGTGAGATGATGCTCATGACCTCCATCTTCTTCTTTACAATATTTTCGCCGGTTTGGTGGCGGTTGCCTTGCGTCAATTAAGCCTTGATATTGAGTCGCTCTCGTGAGGGGCTACCTTTTGACGCGCGTTTCATCCCGGTCTCGAGTCTCTTTGGACGCAGCGGTGTCGATTTACTTCGATCTGGATCCTGGGAACTCCTCCGTGACAATGCGAGATGCGCAACCGCGCCGGAACGGCTGAGCGATAACTCCTTTGCCGTTCTATCGAGAGCGGCGAGCGCGGAGATGGAGAGAGAGACATTCACGCGTACGGGTTCGTCGCCGATTTCGATGGGAACGAGTAGCCGTGCTTCTTCATCGACATCCGGATCGGCGGGAATTTTATCGGTCGCGCGCGGCGGAGGCAGTTCTTCTCTATATTCAGCGGTCAATGCGGCGTGCGCCTGTGCGGCCACATACGCGTTCGCGGCGGCGTCCGCGACGGTTTCGCCGAAGCTCGTGCACCCCGGGAGATCGGGAAAGAACACTCCGTACCCGTCTCTCGCGCGCTCGATGATGGCCACGTAAGATCTTTGCATCGTTATACCGCCTGTTTCATGCACCCCACGAATACCGTCACGACAGCGGCACGAGTTCCACGACCGGTATCTGGCGGGTGGTGCGGGTCTGGTAGGTGTCGTAGTCGGGATAGAGGGCAACCGCATCGCGCCAGATTTGACGGTAGCGTTCGGAATCCGGGTCCACGGTCTCCGCGCGGACGCGGATGCGCCGGCTGCGGATCTGCACATCGGCAATGCCCGCGGCTTCAAGGTTCAGATACCACGCCGGATGCTTCGGCGAGCCGGCGAAGGATGCGATCAGCGCAAAGCCTTTGTCCGTTGTCACGTAGAGCAGAGGCACGGTTTGCAACGCGCCGGACTTTCGTCCCTTGACTTTGAGCAGCAGGACCGGCGCGCCGGATAACCGCCCGCCGATACGTCCGCCACTGGCGCGATAAAGCAAATTATGAATGGCCACGGCGCTCTTGACGAGAAACCGGGGTGGCGGTCCTTTTGCCATCGTCTTTCTCCACGCGCCGCACAACAGGCCGCGTCAGAATACAAATCCTATCTGCTTTAACGTATCTGGCAATGTGGCATCGATCAGGGAGATAAGGTCGGCGCGCAGCCGGCTGCGTTGCCTGTCGTCGGGATTGCTCCAATCATGCGGCCAGAGCGACGGGCTGGCGGGTATCCAAGGCAGGCGTCCGCCCGTCGCGAGCGCGGGGCGCGAGACGATGACGACGCCGCTATCGGGATCAAGAAGCACCAGGCGATACGCTGCGAACACCGCGTAACGGCTGCGGCCCCCGTGCGGATCGCGGCGGTAAAGGCCGAGGCCGCCAAGCTGATGATTGGTATTGCCGATCGAATCGTGCCGCCAGTCGCGGAGCACGAGCAGATAGGCGTCGACGGGCCGCTCGGGGATCGCGAGCTCGCGAATATTCCGCGCAAGCGAATCATATGTCCAACTATCGAAGTCCTGGTGTTCGACCGCGATCGGCTGCACGCGATAGTGCGGGCGGAGGCGCGCGGTGATCGCGCGTGCGATTTCATCGTCGATGCCCCAGTCTGAAATCTCGAGAAAGCGCGCCATGGGCGGCGCGATCCATTCGAGGGGCGTGTTCGGTATGCGCTCGAACATGCAGGTATCCCCGAGGGCCGCGATGATGCCGATAGAGCGAAGATTTGGATTTGAAGGTGCGGGTGCCACGCCGGACAGCAACGCAACAATGCCGAAAGCCAGTGCGGCCCTGACCAGGGCTGTCATCGGGCGCTTCCTGTCGGCGATCCGATTTCGGGTGCGGGAAAAATAGGCTGGCGAAGAATCAACATGCCCCGCCCTCATGCTATCGTATGAACCGCGAGGGGCGTTTTCCAAAGGAGGCAGTGATGAGGAAGACTGTTCCCGTAGCGCTCGCATTTTCTCTACTCGCCGCAGCCGCGCATGCCGATACGGCCTGTCTCCAGGCCGGACGCATCTGGAACTGGAAACCGCTCGACAAGAAAACGCTGATTGTCGAGGACCTGCTGTACCGGAAATTCAAGGTGAGCCTGATGGGTTTTTGCCCGGCGCTTCCCTATAAGCTGTCGCTCGGCTTCAAGTCGAATGGCGGCATCAACGGCCTCGATTGCCTCAGGAAGGGCGACGATGTGATCTCCCGCGATGTCGGCATTCCCTATATCTGCCCTATTCTGAGCATCACGCCCTATACGCGCGCCATGGAACAGGCCGATCAGGCGGCCGCAGCCGCCGCCGGGAAGAAATAACCGGCTATTGAAGCCTCGGCAGCGTGGCCTCCATGAGCGCGGGCGCGGGTCGGCGCTCGCCGGTTATGCTGTTGCGCGTGTTGCGGATTGGCGCATGGATCAGATCGCGCGCCGTGTCCGGATCGATAAGGCCCATGCGGCCGAGCAGGGAGGCAATTGCGGTGTCCGCCGCGCGGCCGCCGCCATCGTCGATCTTGAGTGCGATGCCGAGCCCGGCCTCGGGTACGATGGCCGCGAAAACGCCTTCCGCGCCGGTCTTCACCGCGACGCGTCCGCCTCCTGCGCGCACCAATACGGTGCAGATGCGGCCTGTTCCGGCGACCAACTCGGGATGCGCGATCATTGCCGCGCAGATCCGCCGGACGGCCTGCGAGCGCTGGGGCGAGAGCTTTTGCGGATCGGCAAATTGCGCCAGCGCGTGTGCAAAGGCACCGAGGGGAATGGCGAAATTCGGGGCGGCGCAGCCATCCACGCCCCAGGGGAGTTCCTGCGCAATTCCGGCGAGCTCGCCGAGCGTTTTTGCCACCGCGTGCTGCACGGGATGATCGTGGCGTTCATAACCGGCGGTGGCGATGCTCCAGTGGCGCGCGACCGTAAGAAATCCTGTGTGCTTGCCCGAACAATTGTTGTGAATGCGCGTGGGTATTTCGCCGCGCCGGATCATTTCCTCCGCCACGGGTTCGTGGCGCACCGGATGCGTTCCGCACGCAAGGTCCTGTTCGCCGAGCCCGAGCCGCGCGAGCCACGCCCCCACGCGCTCTGTATGCATGGGTTCTCCGGAATGGGAGGCGCAGGCGAGCGCAATTTCCTCGTCGCTGACATGGAATGCGTCGGCCGCACCCGATTCCAGCAGCGGCAACGCCTGGATGGGTTTGAGCGCGGAGCGGGGATAGACGGGCAGGGCAATGTCGCCGAGCGCGAAGACGATTCTTCCTTCGGCATCGGATATGGCAATGGCGCCGCGATGCACGCTCTCCACCAGCGCGGCGCGGGTCAGTTCGACGAGGACGGGGTTGGCCACACGAATCTCCGTTGATATGGCGCGCTCATAGCACATGCTTCCGCCGCTCCCAGGAGGGACTCGCTCGCAGGGCGAGAGCCGCTATATTCATGGACAGGATTCGCCCGCATGGTTCCCGCCCTTTCTGTTTCCCACCTTCACAAGGTCTATCGCCGCGGCACGGTTGGCGTGGATGACCTTTCGCTTGAGGTCGCGCCGGGCGATTTCTTCGGCTTTCTCGGGCCGAACGGGGCCGGCAAGTCGACCACCATCCATTGCATAAGCGGCATCGCCAATCCGACATCGGGCCGGATCGAGGTGTTCGGCGTGGATGCGGTGAAACATTATCGCGACGCGCGCCGGCTGGTGGGCCTGTCGCCGCAGGAATTCAACGTCGATCCCTTCGCCAATGCGCGCGACATCGTGGACTGGATGGGCGGCTATTTCGGCATAACCGCTGCTCAGAGACGCGATCGCGTTGACATGCTGCTGCAAAAATTCGACCTGGTGGCGCACGCGAAAAAGCGGTTCCGCGAACTCTCAGGCGGGTTGAAACGCCGCGTCATGCTCGCGCGGGCGATGGTCAACGATCCGGCCCTGCTCATTCTCGACGAACCGACTGCGGGCGTCGATGTCGAATTGCGGCGTGATCTGTGGCGCTATCTGCAGGAACTCAATGCCGACGGGAAGACGATCTTTCTGACGTCCCACTATCTCGAGGAGGTGGAACGGCTCTGCCGCAACATCGCCATCGTTGCCGGCGGGCGGATCGTGCGGCAGGGTCCAAAGGAGGAATTCGTGCGCGAGCCCGGCGGGCTTGAAGCGGCTTATCTGCGTGCGACGGGCGCCGAACCCGATCATGTGGCGGCGCCTGGGGCATGAGCGCGAAATCGCCTCTTATCAATTGGATCGGCCTCGCGACGATCATCCGCCGCGAATGGTCGCGGCTGATGCGCGTGCCGATCCAGGCCTTCCTTGCACCGTGGATCTCGGCGCTGCTGTTCATCTTCATCTTCGGTTTCGTGGTCGGCAGCCGCATCTCCCATATCGGCGGACATCGCTATCTGGAATTCGTGCTTCCCGGCATTTTGATGATGAACATCGTCAACGCCGCCTTCCTGCAGTCGTCGTCGCAGGTCTATTTCTCGCGATTCCTGCGTTACATCGAGGAAGCGCTGGTCGCGCCGCTCTCCTATGCGGAGATGATCGCGGGCATCATCGCAATCGTGATCCTGCGCGCGGTCGTTACTGCGCTGGGAATTCTCATCATCGCGGCGTGCTTCGGCGCCACCTCGATCGATGCGATCCCGGAATTCGTGTTCTGGATCATCATCGTGTCGATGGTTTTCGGACTGCTCGGCATCGTGATCGGATTGTGGGCCAACAATTTCGAGCAGCTGACAATCCTGAATGTGTTTTTGATCACGCCGCTCTCCTTCGTCGGCGGCGTGTTCAACACCCTGTCGATGCTGCCGCCCTGGCTGCGCTGGCTCGCCTGGGGCAATCCGTTTTTCTATTTCATCAACGGCATCCGCCACGCCATGATCGGCTATTCCGAGGCACCGCAGGGACTGGGCATCGCCGTCGCGCTTGCGCTTGGCGTGGTCATGAGCCTTGCCGTCTGGAGGCTCTATGCCATCGGATATGGGCTCAGGGAGTAGGATGCTTCAGGCGGTAGTCCTAAGTTGCCCATCAGTGTCCAAGATTGATGATGCCAATGTCCCAATTTGATTTTTGTGCAGATGGTGGCGCAAAGCCCAAGTAGCTTCCAAGTATGATATTGACGGCTACCGCGCCGCAAACGAGGGCTGGCAAGATGCGCCTTCCCCGGCGCCACCAATATTTAGCTGGGGGAATTACCTCAATGCCAAACCGCTCATGTACACAACGCATAGTGTCCTCAAGAGCATCGCGCACTTCCCAATCGCGCAGCATTAGCGCCCACACAGCGAGTACGACCAGCGTGGCAAGGAAAAGACCCAGGACGCCCAACGGCCAACCCTTCGCGACCGCTCCGGCGATGCCGGCTAATTCAACGACCGCGATGCTTTGAATTCGATTCCAACTTAACTGATCTTGGTAGATGTAATAAGAATATAGGAATCTATAAACGTCACCGTCGCTGACGTCATTCAATTTTGGCTTTTCAGCTTGGGCGCTCATAAATCCGCTCGCGGCGAACGATGCGCGGTGCGCTGATCACTCGCCTATTTGAACCTGCTTGTAATATGCCTCATTCCCGCAAGTTGGGCACGTCCGGAATTTATCGCCAGCCGCGAGCACCATTTTTTCATTTTCAGCATGGTCATTGGGATGGATTCGCCAATAGTTTCCCGATGCCGGGATCGTGTCACCCGGTTCGAAGATACCTTCCGGCCGCTTGGCATGGCCTGCCGGACGTTTCAGTATCTCGCGCAACTTCCGTTGGCGCTTCACAAAATCGTCCAGCGCATCCAGAAGGAAATCGTCAACCTCGCCGCTAGCGATCACTTTCAAATATTGGCCCGGCCGCATTTCTTCAGTGAATGCCACTCGCTCGCCATCCATAATTTTGACCGCTTGGCCTTTCTTGTCATCCAACGGTGGGTGCGGTGGCGGATTCAACCCCGCACGATTGCCGCCTTCAGCGGGTGGACTATAGCTTGGGCTTAATCCACCGACAAGGGCGATTGTTTCTAGGTAAGAGTTAGCAGCAATCGTCGCCGCCGTTGGTGAAAATCCCTGCTGAATCAGCCAATAAGCCAAGTTGTCCGCGCTCGGCGGTGACGGATATTCGTTATGAATGTCCTGAAATAGCACAGGCTTGAGTGCCAGTCGCTCCAATGCCTCTTTACGCTCTTTGGACGACTCCGGTGCCATAAGCGCAGCAATCGCATCGTCACTGACGCGTAACTCATCGCCAGCGCCCTCCATGAGCCCGTAGGCACGCAACGCACCTATTTTGCCCAAGGCTGGCCCGCTTAGCCCTTCATGGCCGAGATGCTTGGCGACGGCCAAGCGCGCTACCTTGTTGCGCCCATCTTTCGCAAACACCTTCCGCACAAGTTCCAGTGCCGCACCCAAATTGTGGTTGGGGTAATTGGGGCTTCGGACCTTTGCCATTAAACCGACTCCTATGTGTCGGCCGACCTTATTCCAGGCAGCAAGAGATAAATCAAGAGATTATTTTAGCACTTACCTCCGTTTCTTCTTGCAATTGGCGAGAATAAACCCATAGTGCTCCGGCAACATGCGGAGTGACCGACATGACAAGGAGGGTAGGAGCCCACGGATGCGCTGGCCGAGCGCTGTTGGGCTGGGATTTGGGGCTGTTCCGCGGCTCTTTCGACGGAACGGGAACAGCCCCGCAATCGGCTTTGCTTACTGCCCCGTGGTCTAACGGTAGGACGCTCGCTCTTACAGGTGGAGAGGTCCGGGTCCGAATCCCGGTGGGGCAACCGAAATTCGACGGGTCCGATGCTGTTGGAAGCAGGACCGGCCCCAATTCACAACCCAGGATCGACCCCGAGCCATGAACGCAAAGCTGAATATAGCGCATCGGGCCGGTCCCTTCAATTCGAAGGGCTTAGTCCGTGAATATTCTCCCCATTGAAAAGCAAATCGAAATCATCGCGGCGCTCACGGAAGGGTGCAGCATTCGGGCAATCGAGCGCCCTGACCGGCATTCATCGCGATACGATCATATGCCTTGGCGCTCGCGTCGGGATGGGCTGCGCGAAGGCCCACGGTCGCCTTATGCGCGATTTGAACGTCTCCCGTCTGGAATTTGATGAGATATGGCAGTACGTCGGCAAGAAGCGTAAGGCCGTCAAGGCGACCGATCCAGATACGGTCGGCGATCAATATACTTACATCGCGTTGGCAGGTTCCGCGACAGCTATTGTCTCTTTCTACAGGGGCGCGCGAACCCACGAAGCCGCGCTCGCCTTTGCGCCTGACGTTCGCGCCCGCGTGTTGGGTGCTCCCGAGATTTCAACGGAGGATTGGTTAGCTACCCGCTCGCAATCGAGCAAGCTTTCAAGAAAGAGTGTTCGCATGGCGTGGTTGTAAAGACATATGCGGCAGCTGGCAGCTTCGACAGCGAAGCCGCGCGTCGCTATTCGCCTAGTGACGTAGTATCAATAGAAGTAAAGCATGTAAGCGGTAAACCACGAAATGTCTCAACCTCATACGTCGAACGTCAAAACCTTACGCTGCGAATGCAGGAACGTCGTTTCACGCGTTTAACTAATGGGTTTAGCAAGAAATACGAACACCATGTCGCAGCGGTTGCCCTGTATGCGATGCACTACAATTTCTGCCGCGTCCATGAAACGCTAAAGATCACACCCGCAATGCAGGTCGGGATCACGGATCATGTTTGGAGCGTCAGCGAGCCGATTGCGGCGGCGCTTGACGGCGAACTGCCTACTGGCACGACTACGGAAAGTCCGATGAACCTTGACCCGTCGGATACGGTCCAATCGACCCGCCACGATGGCGACTTTAAGGGCCGTTTCACGGTAATTCGCGGCGGGAAGGAGTGAAGTGCTTTTATTTATTTCTGGCTGTGCTATATAACTAGCACGAAGCAGGGCAGGGAGTACACGACAATGCCAACAAATTATACACCCGTCCTTCGATGGATGCGCGGCGAGCGCGTGGGACTCCAGCATTTATCGGCAGCAGGAAGAGCCAACGTCACACCGCTCTTTGTGCTCGCGCCAAAGCAATTCGTGGGCA
>DATJUM010000039.1:0-13076 GCA_035502355.1 Rhizomicrobium sp.
GCTAACGGTGGATATTGCCGCTTCGATCCTGTTCAACCTCTCATTCAGCTGCTCGCCTTCCATGCGGACGAGCCAGATGATCAGCGCGCCCATGGCGGTCGCGAGCAGCCGGAACGTGATCGCGCCGCCGCCATTGGCAAGAAATCTGGTCACTCCGCCATTGCCGATGTCGCTCATGCTCAGATCCTGCCGGTGCGCTGATACTTGTCCCAGGCGCTCCAGGCGATGCCGCCGAGGAAGCAGATTGAGCCGATCCATCCGGCCATCTGATTGTTCTGCAGCACGCCATGCGCCATGAGCCAGCCGCCGGCAGCGGTCGCAAAGTGGCGCACCGCGCCCGCGAATAGATCTCTGACGAAGCTGGAAGTCAGCATCGTTGTCTCCTTAGATTGAAGTGAGGTGATCGCGCAGACACTGCGTACCGGCGGCACTCAAGGGGGCTTGCCTGATGATCGGCAGAGCCCGTGCGACCCTTCCATTGATGCGGCGCGTTACGACGCCGGCAGCAACTGAGCGATTGCGATGATGGCGTTCAGCGCGTCGTTGCCGAGCGCGGTCAGGCCCGCCGTTTCATCGGCCGAGAGCGTGTTCAGCGCCGCCGTCTTCAAACTGTCGAGCGTCGCGCCGGGCTGCGCCCATGCTGTCTTCACGGCCTCAGCGACTTTACCGGCGATTTGCACCTGATCGACGGTGAAGAAATCCACCGCGCTGGCAACGACGCCGGTGATGATTGACGCCGCTTCGCCCGGGATCTGCTCGACCGCGCCCCAGCCCTCTTCGATGATGTCTTCGATGTCGGTAAGAATGTTCATGTGGAATTCTCCTTCCGGATCGTCCGCCTGCGCTGAAGCTTGGGCGGATGAAGATGGTCGCGGGAATCGCGCCATCGAAAGCCGTTCCGCGCGCGCGGTTGTTACGCCACGTCCGGAAGGACAAGGCGCGAAGCGGCCATCGATGACGTGAAGTTGTTTGAACCGCGGAAACGCAGAGACGCGAGAGGAAAGAATTGCGCGCGAAGGCGCGGGAAAATCCTCTGCTCCCTTGCGCTGCTGCGGTGAAATTCATCCACTACAACGCGTTGATGTCTTCGTTGCGGGCGCGGAAATACATGTCGAGATCGTGCGCCAGCTCGGGTTTGTTGCCGGCCAGTTCGAGCACGCCGAAGCTGTTGCGCTTCAGGTCGGTGTCCGGGTCAAAGCCGTGCTCGAGGATCATCTGCCAGCGGTCGATATATTTCCGGTCGTCCTTGCGGCCGTGGAAGGCATGCTCGAGCGTGCCGGGCACGAAGCCGAGATTGCCGTTGATGTGAAACAGCGCGCGATCCTGCCAGCGCTTGAGATGCTCGAGGTAGGAGCGGCTCACGGGCCCCGGCACGCTGCATTCCACTTCGCCCACCAGCGCCAGCGCCATGTGATGATCGCCCGCGCCCATGGCGCCGAGTTCGAACAAACCGCCGAGCCAGTTGATCGCCTGCCGCGTCGCGGCCCATGCATAGCCGGAATGCGGATAGTCATAAGGGCCGCCCGCGAAACGCCAGAATTTCGGCCCGGCCGGAACGACCGGTTGTTTGTTCCACCATTGGCACAGGAATGATTTGTGATGGCCGATATGCTCGTCATGCGGCCCGAGATCGTAAGCGTCTGACCATGGCTGCACGATGTCATATTGCTGCAGCGCGTGAACCGTTTCGCTCGCCCAATGCGGCCGGCGAAAGCGGATATCGGCATCGATCCAGGCAAGATATTTCCAGTCGGCGGGAAGCCGGCTGATGCCGAGATTGATCAAATTCTCCTTGTTCCAGACGAGCGTCTTGGCGCGCACCTGGACGACGTTCACGCCCTCGCGTGCCGCGATTTCGAACGGCCGCTCGCCATAGGCGCATTCGACCGTGGTGAGCCGGACGCCGCTGTGGAGCATGTGGCGCTCGAAATCGCGATAAAGCCGGAGCCGACTCTCCCAGCGGACCGGATTGGCGACAACGGTAACAACATGAAGAAGATCGGCACGCATATTTGCTCCTTGTTGCCGCCATGCGGCGCGCTCGCGGCGCCGCGGGCCGGCGAGCGCAGATTCGGGATGGGTCAGAATTTCGGCCGATAGAAGACCTGGCTGCCGAATACGCCGCAGCACCGCATCTCTTTGGTCCAGGGCGGCGCGGGGACGGATTCGGCGTAGTAGAGGGTTGCGCCATGCGTCGGGTCGGGCTCGTTTTCCGCCGCGGCGAAAATCTCCCGGCAGCGGTTCAGCGCCGGGTCGTCATCCGGCAGCAACGCCATCTCGGCACGGTTCGGGTCATGCGCGTTCCAGCCGGAAAATTGCAGCGGCGCGAGGCAGACACCGGCCAGAGTCTTGCCCCAGCGGCCGGTCCTGAGCCGGTTCCAGATCACATGCGCAACGGCCTGCTTGCCATTGTCCGGCTCGCCGCGGGCTTCCTGCCACACGGTGCGGACGGCGGTCTCGAACGACCAGCTGCGAGGATTCATGAAGGTGAGACTCCATTCACGATGGCCGCCAACCCGCCTTGCGTCCACGGCGCAAGCAGCGCAGCATCGATTAGAGGCATGGGATGATTCTTTGAGTGTTGCGAAAATCTTCGACGCGATTATTCGCGACGCGCTGAAACAACCGCCCGCGCCGCTACGCGTGCTGGACTTCGGATGTGGCTCGGGCGATCTCGTCCGCGAACTGATGGCGCGCGGCTATGACGCCTATGGCTGTGATATCGATGCTGACTGGCCGGCGGATCGCGGCGAATGGAAACGTGGGCTTCCTGCCACTTCTTGGGCGCGGGAATTCCGCGACCGCTTAAGCCCTATTCAATCGTCCCCCTATCTGCTGCCCTATGACGACGCGACATTTGACGCCGTCGTGAGCGTGAGTGTGCTTGAGCACGTTCAGAACAAAGAAGAAGCATTTGCAGAGGTATCACGCGTTCTGAAGCCAGGCGGTATTGGCGCGCACATGTTCCCGAGCAAGTATAACATCCGCGAATGCCACCTTTTCGTCCCGATGGTCTCTATATTTTGGCCAAACGTGCCTGGATGGTGGCTCGACCTGTGGGCATTTCTGGGAATACGAAACCAGTTTCAGAAGGGGCTTGGCTGGCGAGAAGTCGCAAAACTCAACAAAGCGTATTGCCGCGACGGCATTCATTATTGGACGCGCAGCGAAATTGATGACGCATTCGACCGCGTCTTTGGAGGCCATTTCAACTGTGACGTTCCGCGCGCATCGGTGAGCAGCAGGGCGGCAGTGCGCTTCCTTGCGGCAAGCGGGATCGGACGCCTCCTATTCCCGCTTCGCGATGCGCTCGGCAATGTGTGTGCTGGCCACCCAAACCTCGTCGCACACCGTTAGAGGTATTCAGCGTAGGATGATATAAGGTTTGAAAACGCCGCATCGTCCGACGGAACTAAACCATTCATATACGCTTTGTTGAACAACGCCCAGCGATTGAAGCCTTGGTAACCGGAATTGCCGCCGCCGCCGGGGAAGCCGAAAGGGGTGCAGACCGTTGATGTACCGGCCCCCGTTCGATTATACGTCGTTGTTGCCTGCAGGGCTATGGAGGTGCTGTTCACACCCGCGCGAAGAATGTTCGTCGCGCTGTCGAACGAAATCCAGATTACGCCCGTCGTCCCGGCCGCGAGCAAGAGACCGAGATTGGTATACGAGCTGGTCCCAACTGCGTAACGCAGGTCGCCGCTGCTATCGAAATAGAATACCGTCTCGCTCACACTGCCGCTTGTGCCGGCGGTGTCGCCGTAAAGCATTTGGATGCTGCTCGAGGTCGATGGTCTGACACCCGCCATGAAGGTGAAGGAGTTCGTCATCGCGATTGGCGGCGTTCCGATACCGATGCCGCCGGCGGCGAACGTGAACGGGTTGTTGGTATTGTCGAACGTGATCGACGCATGCCCGTTGAAGTTCGAGTCCGAATTGTTCTTGGTGGAACCGGTTGTCGCATTCGTGACGGTGTTGCCGAGCCGGTCCACAAAGGCGGTGGTTCCTGGCGTAATTTTCTTCGCGTACAGGTAGATCAGCAGGTGCGACGACATGCCGGCGATCAGATCGTCGATATAGTCGCGCGTGATGGCGCCGTCGGCGGAGTTGCCGCTGCCATAGGTGCTGACGAGAATGGGGGTCGGAGCGGAGCCCATAGGAAAATCCTTCGCTTACGCGCACGTCCATTCGATCTGGTCGTGGCTCAGAAAGTTGTACATCGCGGTCGAGCCGGTGTCGGACGAACTGACATCGCTGGAGCTGTCGCGGATGCAGGTGCGCGGGCCGGTCGTCGGGCCGGGCGCATTGCCGGCGGTGCCGATGTCGCCAATGCCGAGCATGTAGGTATGACCCGCATTTTCCGTCGCCAGGGTGGCCGTGATGGAGGTCCCGCTCACCCCAATGCCCGACAGCGCGACATTGGCGTTGCCGTTCGTCACGTCCAGCACGCGCAGTCCATATTGGCCCGGGTTGGACACGAAACTGGTATCGATCGCGAGATTGCTGGTCGCGTTCGTGGTGATCGTCATGGTCGTGCCGCTGTTCGACACGCCCGTGGCATAGAGGCCGGGCGTGGCGGCGGCGGCGCGGATCTTTGCGACGGTCCGCATCATGTACTGCCCGTCGAGCTTGTAGCCCTCGGCGGTCTTGTGAACCTCCTGCGGCGGCGTGCCGGTCGCATACATGTCGGTGTAATATTCAGGCCCGACCAGTTTGAAGAGGTTCGGATAGGCCCGCGCCAGCGCGGGGAACACATAGACCAGTGCGCAGGTCGCAAGATCGTAGGTCGAATCCGTCCAGCTCGAGGGCTGTTCGCAGATCAACGGCACATAGGTCGGCGCGGACCAGCCATTGGCGGTGTAGATGCCCTGGATCGCCGTCTGCACCGAGGCCTGAAACGCTTCGAGATTGGTCTGGAAGCCCGAGGCGTTGGTGGAATAAGTGAGATAATCATTCTCGCCGATCGAACAGCAGACGTAACATTCCCAGCCCCAGCCATTGATGGCGGCGATCGCCGCGGAGCGCTCCGCCACGCGCACCAGATTGGAGAATTGCGTGCCGCCCGAGAGCAGCTGGGTCATGATGGCGCCGGACGCGCCGACGCTCGAAAACAGGATGGCTTCGTTCGAGGCGATATTGCCGGCGCTGGCCCAATAGACCACGCCGCCGCCATGCGTCTCACCCTGGCCGTTCGAATTCTGGAACTCGTAATATTCCAGAAGTTCCTGAAGCTGGCCGTTATAGCCGTCGGCGCAGATCGGCGCGGGTGCGCTCCACCCGCCGCTGCCGATCTGATAGACCTTCGGGCCGCCATTGAACATCACCCCGCGGCTGAAGAACGGCGCCGTGGTGAGGAGGCCGGCGATGGCGCCGACGGTCAGCGAATGGCCGATATCGATGACATGAATGAGCTTGGTGATGCCGCCAAGGTTCGCGAGATACTGCCCCGCATTCATATTGAACTGGCGCCGCTCGATATAGGGTGCGTTCCCCGAGGCGGTCGCGTCATCGACCCATTTCAGGATCGGCCCCATCTGATGGATGCCGGAAATCCCGCCCGTGGACGGGCTGCCGCGCGTCGAGGCAACCAGATAGGCGATGCCGGCGCCATAGGGGTCATTGTTGCTGGCGCGCAAACTGCCGTCCGGCTTGTTGACATAGGGCACGTAGTCATCGAGTGGCCCCGGCGCCGCGCCATACGGAATAATGATATTGCCGCTTGGATCGCTGAGCGGCGACACGCCGGGCCCAAAGGTCGGCGGCACGATCATTGTCGTTGATGCCGGCGGGCTGTCATCGGCCCAGAGATAGCCCTCCGTGAGAGCCGGGGTACCGTTCAGATAATCCGCCGCGGAGCCTGTCAGGCGAAGGAGCGACGTGCTCGCGAGGATGGGATAGCCGCTGGCATCGAAAATGCCCCAGGTGAGCGACATGCCGTCATCCGGCCACGCAAACCCGGTCTGGGCCTGCATCAGACTGATAATGCCGGACTCCGAGGCTTCGGCGCGGGTGACTTCCGCGCTGAGCGCGGTTTGCACGGCGGTCAGCGTCGCGGTCGAGACCTGCGTCCAATTGCCGGAACCGTTGCCCGTGCCGGTCTTCAGCCAGGTGCCGTTGTTCGAGGATGTGCCGTCCTCATAGACATTCCCGGTCGTGTACTGCGCATAGTGATTGGTGCTGTCCTGCGAATAGAGCGCGGACAGGGTCGTGGCGCCGACAATGCCGGAGCCCAGGCCTGGCGTCGGCGAGATGATGACATCCCAGCCGGCGGCGCTGTTGCTGCCGTTCTGATAGATGACGGAACAGTCGAAGGCGTAATACTGCACTGTGGTCGACAACACGCCGATCGGCGACACCGCATTGGCGCCGCTGCCGGCCGCGACCGTGAGGCCGCCGGTGCCCGCGACGAAGACACGGGTGCGAAATCCGACCGGCAGATTGGCGGGCAGCGTGACGGTGACCGCGCTCGCGCTGGTGAACAGCAGCATGTTGCCGTTGTCGGCGCTTGCGAGCGTATAGGCGGTGCCGTTCTGAAAATTGTAGCCGCCGCCGGGCACCGGATTGAGCACGATGCAGCCGGCATTCACCAGCGCGATCTGATCGTTGATATTGCCGTTGGTGATCTCGATCAACCCGTTCGCGTCGGACAGATAGGTCGAGCCGCTCGGCAGCGACGCGAAGCCCATGTTCGGCGCGGGCGCGAGGAGGACGATCAGGGACATTGCTGTTTCCGGATGTTTGTTTCACCGCAGAGGCGCAGAGACGCAGATGTTATTTCTTCGCGCGCCACAGGCGCGCAACCCCTCATCCCCGGCTTCGCCGGACCTTCTCCCGCAAGGGGAGAAGGATTTTTTCTCTGCGTCTCTGCGTCTCTGCGGTTCATTTGTTCTTCGCCCACAGGTCGAAGAGTTTGAACGGACGCGGTTTGCCGTTGGCAAGTTTCGCGAGTTCGGTTTCGCGCAGCGCGGAGATACAGACCTTCCCGCGCTTGATGTAGGCGTGCAGCACGCGGCTGTCTTCGATGATGATGCCGCCATGCGCGAAGCAGCGCGCGACTTTGAACACGATTACATCACCGGGGATAGGCGGCCGTTGCACTTCGGCGCCAAGCTTCGACACGACGCCGAGGAATCGTTCTTCGTCGCGGTGTAACAGCCATTGCGGCGGATAGGGGCGCGGGTCGAACGCGGGCACGAGGCCGGTATCGACCGCGCAGCGCACCAGCAGCATCGCGCAATCGACGGCGCCGTTCGGCCCTTTGATGTCGCCCTGGTCGCGGAACGGCGTGCCGAGCCAGGTCTTCGCCTCGGCGATGAAGGCCGCGCGCTGCGCGGCCTCACCCTCATGCTGAATTTGTCGAAGCATCACACCGCGACATAGGCCGGGGGCGTGTAGGGGTAGCCGCGGAAATTGCTTTGGTTGTTCACGGTGCCGCCGGATGTGTCGGTGTGATTCTGGCAGGCGTTTTGCGATCGGGCGCAGCCCATCAGCGCGTTGAACGTGTCGCCCGGCACCGGCTGCTCGTAGAGCGGATAGATCAGGTTGATCCATACCGACGATGTGCCGGCTTCCGCCGAGGCGATCGTGCGTGTCTGGCCTTCCGCGGCGCCGCTTGTCATCGTGATGGTGCCCAGCGCGAACAGCGAATTGTTCAACCCGGATGGCGGCGACCATTGGATCGCAGAGGCGCTGGGTGCCGCGATGACGGTGCCGGCAACAGTGAAACTCGCGGGGTTCAACCCGCACCCGGCGTCGCAGAATGTGTGCAGGCAGGTCGTCTGATACAGATTGCGTGGCGCCTGCTGGTTCATCAGCACATTGTCGCCCTTGGCGGTGAGCGTGATGCCTTCGGCATCGATCACCGCGCTGGACTGCCGGCCGTTGAACTTCACAACATAGCCATATTGCGTATCGCCCGGCGACGGCATGAACACGCGGTCCATCTCCGCCCGCGCGCCATCGAATAACCCGTTATGGATCTGCCTCTTCAGGTTTGAGAGCAGTGTGTCGGAGCAGCCGAGCCGCAGTTCGAGCTCGGGTATTTCGACCGTGTTCTTCACGCTGAAGCGGTTGCGGGTAATGACCGGCGCGCCGTCGCGGGCGGACAACCATGTATCGCTCCCGACCGTGAGGCTCAGGTCGAACGATGTCCAGCGATAGACCGTGCCGTTCGCGAGCGTGTAGGTGAACAACTCGCCTATCCAGCACTGCACCTGCCCCGGACCGCCGCGGCACGATTGCAGGAACGCAGGTCCGCCGCCATTGCCGTCGATGAAGGTGCGCATGTGATTGTTTCACCGCAGAGGCGCGGAGCCGCAGAGGAAAAACCCTTCTCCCCTTGTGGGAGAAGTGCCCGCGGAACGCGGGCGATGAGGGGTTGCGCGCCCGTGGCGCGCGAAGAAACAAATCTGCGTCTCCGCGCCTCTGCGGTTCATGCCTTTTAATACCGCAGCGAGCTGAGCGTGACTTTCTGCAGGCCCCATAGCTGGTGCATGAACTTTTCGAGGTCGAGGCTGTCGGCCTGGAAGCGCACGTAATAGAGCCAGGAGAGATCGCAGGTGAAGGTGTGGCCGGAGGGCGGCGCGGTGTTGAACACGACCTGCTGGTTCTTCGGCTGCGATGTGTTCAGCGTGTAGCCGTAGGTCGGATCGGAGACGTCGATTGGCGTCGTGCTGCCGTCCACATAGAGATTGAAGGGCTGCGTCGTATCCAGGAAGCCGATCGTCTCGGAGCCCTGGAGGTTCTGGCCTTCCGAAGTCGTGCCGCGCCAGCGCGACAGGGTGAAAGCAGTCTGCGTTCCGTTCGATTGGCCGACATAGGACCAGAACGCGCTGTGATCGTCCTCGTCATAGAACTGAAAACCGGTGAGGGAACCGGTGCAGGCGAGGAACAGGCCCTCGATCTGTTTCAGCTCGTCCCAGGCGCGGCCCATGCGGAAGCCGTCGCGCAGCACTTCGTAGGTCAGGTCCCACTCCCACAGCGGCTCGGTCCAATAGGACATCCGCACTTCGCCGCCGGACTGATGGGTCTGCACCGAGACGCTGTGTTTCGGGCGCCGGATTTTGGAATAGGCAAAACCGGGGAGGTGGCGCGGATAGAGGAAATAGCCCATGCGTCATCTCATGGCGTGACGGCGATCGGCGAAGATGCAGCCGAAGTGCCGACGGCGTTCACCGCCTCGATTTCGTAGTAATAGGTGGTGCCGTGCGTGACATTGGCATCGCTGAACGCGTTGTTTGTCGGCGTCCCGATCACGCTGTACGGGCCGCCTGACGCGGTGGCACGCAGCACATTGTAATACTCGACGTGATCCCCGGACGGGTTGGGTGACCATTGCAGCGCGACCATGCCGCTGATGGCGAGGCCGGTGAGGCCGGTGGGTGTCCCCGGCACGCCGCCGCCGCCGCCGCCATAACCCGTACCGCTCGGTGTATAGCTGTATTCCGTGACGTCGGAAATATCCTGCAGCGCATTGCCGAAGACGTTGAAGCTCTGCAGTTTCAGATAGACGGTGGCGCCGATATACTGCGTCGGCAGATTGTAGGTCAGGACGGAATTCGGCGCGGTGTCGACCTCGCCAAGATCGATGCGGGTGAAGAAATCGCCGGTCGCATGTGCGGCGCCGGTCGTGCCGTCGAGACCGCGATACAGATACGTCAAATTGTTCGTATAGGTCCCGGTGGCGCTGACCGCGCCATAGGCGAGCAATTCGCCGTTCCCGGGGCATGTGGCGGAGCTTCCCAGCGCCGCCATCGATGTGCTGGCAACGGCTTGCGAATTGTTGATCGTCCACGACGATCCGGAGCCGCTCTCGATGAGCGTCCCGGCCGCAACACCGGGTCCGAATATCTGCTGTCCGGCGGCAAGCGTGCCGGATGCCACCGCCGAGACGGTGAGCGTCGTGCCGGAAATGCTGCCGGTGAACAGCGCCGAGCCGAAGGCCGGACAGACATAACACAGCGTGCGGCCGTTCCGGGCGTCGGCATCCGTCGCCGCTGTCGGGAACAACCCGGCGCTTTCGGTCAGGTCGATCGCCAGCGTGTCCGTTATGTCCGGATTGGAGCCGGAATAGGCCGCAAGCGCCGATGTCAGAGCACCCTGATACGCCGCCGAACTGATCGTGCCGATGTAATCATAGTTCACGCCGTCGAACGACAGCGAGACAAGACAACCGCCCCAGTTCGGGCCGCCGCTCGCCGCAACCCAGACCTGGGGCGGCGCACCGGCGATGAGGGGCTGAGACGGCTCGAAGATCGCCGGCGGATTGGCGCTGCCGGGATCGACAAGCGGCGAATAGCTGCCGCCGTTGGCGGAAGGCGGGACGTTGGGCATCGCTTACCAGGCCGTTCCGATGCCGCCGGGAAATTCCTCCGCCACCACCGACAGATTGCCGTTTTCGTCTTCATCGATGCTGCGGATGCGCACCGGGAAGTTCGACAGCGCGACATGCGGATCGGTCAGTGTGACGAGATCGCCGGGCTCGAGCAGGCTGAACTCATAGCCGAGCTTGAACGCATAGGTGTTGCGGATATAGGCGCCGCGTTGGCCGATGAGCTGGCAGCAGATCGCGGCGATGGTGAGATCGCAGATTTCATGCGCCTCGGTGACATCGGAATCGATCTGCCCGAACTGGTCGACCAGCCCCTGGTCCTGCCATTCGACCGGCGTCGATTGATACTGGTTGCCGCGATCGAGCATCTCGATCTTGACATGGTTGGGACAATCGGCCGGGTCGGCGCGGGTCACCTGCACCGGTCCGCCGTCGCCGGTCCTGGATGCCCCGT
This sequence comes from Rhizomicrobium sp., assembly GCA_035502355.1. GTDB lineage: Bacteria > Pseudomonadota > Alphaproteobacteria > Micropepsales > Micropepsaceae > Rhizomicrobium. The sequence goes on from DATJUM010000039.1 coordinate 10,788, forward strand.
CGTCGCTTGACGAGCCCTGTTTCACCTTGGTCGCGAGGAAATCGTCGTAAGTCAGATTGTACTGGACCGTCAGGTTCGGCGTGTAGGTCACGCCGTTCGCGGTGATCGCACTGTCGCCGAGCGGCACGAATTTGAGCGTGCCGCCGCTCCAGAAAATCCAGGTGTTCGACAGGCTCGCCCAGCGATCCAGCGTCTCGCTGATCTGCTCCTGCTCGTTCAGATTCGGCGAGAACGCGATGCCCTGCGCCGTGCAATAGGTCTTGTAGAAGGCGAGGCTGGTGGTGTCGATCTGGGCACTGTTCAACCCGATGGAATATTGCGGGTTGGTGAGGAAGTCGTAGATGATGTTGCCAGGGTTGATATCGCCGACGCCGGTCGAGCCTTGCGCGTAATCGTAGCAGAAAATCCCCTCGACTTCGAAATTGTGGTTCGGCAATTGCGCCGACGCGCCGAGCTTGTAATTCTCGGTGCAGACATAGGCGAGGCCGGAATAGTTCAGCGCCTGCGCCGGATAATCGTCGGAGAGGACACTCCAGACATCCTGGTTTGTCGTGCCATAGAACAGCGTGAGATTCAGTTTGGTGAGGATGCTGCCATGGATGCCGGTACCACCGTCATTGTAATACTCAGTCTGATCAATCCAGCCGGCGCCGATGCCGTAGATCGGCCCCTCGCACAGACCCATCATCACATCGGCGGTGTAAGTATAATTGCCGCTCTTGCTGCCGCCTTTGCCAGCCGCACCCTTGGCGGACTGCCTGTGGGCCTGGAAGTTGTTGTACCAGAAGATGTTCGGGGCGGTGATCGTCTTGCCCCAGATGATCGCAACCGGGATGCCCTGCGCCGATGTCTGCAGATCGATCCCGGTATAGGTCGTCTGCTGCGTCGCGTTCGTGTTGGCCTGGAGAAAGCCCATTTGTTTGTTTTACCGCAGATAGACAGATTTGTTGCTTCGCGCGCCTCCGGCGCGCAACCCCTCATCCCCGGCTTTGCCGGACCTTCTCCCGCAAGGGGAGAATGGATTATCTCCGCGCCTCCGCGCCTCTGCGGTTACGCCGCGCGCAGCGCGCCGTTGCGGAACTGGCGGTTCAGCCAGGACAGCATTTCACCCGACTCGCGTGTCAGCATCTGGGACAGCGTCGCCGGCTCGCGGGCATTGATCGTTGGCGCGTAATGCATGTTCACCTCGCCGCCCATTGCGCCGCCATGTGCGCGCAGGCCCGCCGCGAAGCTCTGCGGCACAACCATTTCGCCGCGATGCAGCTGGGCAATCGCGTCGTTCCTCATCTCCCACGCGCCGACGGCGAGCGACAGCATGCCGGAGAACGACATCGCTTCCGCCGCGGCGGCCGCGCCGGCTCCGCCCGCCATCGCTGGCCCGACAATCGGAATGCCGGCCGTCGCAGCGACCGCGTTCGCGCCCGCGACGCCGGCCGCATCCGAAATCTGCCCCATCGCGGTTGCGGTCTGAGTCGCCTTGGTCGTGAACAGCGCGGTGATCTGCGACTCGATCCAGTTCTCGGCGATATTCTCCGCCATCTGGAAGAACGCCTTGATCACGCCGTCCGCGATCATGATCATGCCGGTCTGGAACGACTTGCCGCGGAACACCATCTCGTCGATCGCCGAATTGAAGCTCGACTTGATCGAATTGCCCAGCGTCGTCCATTGCTGGGTTTCCTGCGCCGTTATTTGATTGTCCGCCGCTTCGACACGATGGTTGAATGCATCGGCGATCGCCTGGCGCTGCTTCATCGCCTCTTCATAGGCGGTCGTGCCGGCGATCAGGTTCTGGTGCGTTGCCTCGAACATCGCCAGCTCTTGCTGCTCGATTGTCGTGGCAAGAGCGATCTCCGCCTGTGCGCGCTGCGCGGCGCTGGTCTGGTGATCCCTCACTTCCGCGTCGAGTTTCGAAGCGGCTTCCTGATACTCCGCATTGTCGGACTGGATTTTGTCCTGCAGCGCCTGGCTGTCGGCCTGACGCTTCTTCTCCACATATTGCTGATCGATCTGCGCGAGCTGGTCGGTATGGTTCTGATAGGCCGCGCGAATTTGATCGAGGTCTTTCTGAAACGCGGCGGCGCTGCCCTGGTCGGCGGCGAGTTTCCTGTCGAGATAAGTCAGCTCGGCGTTGAGCTTCGCATCGGCCTCCGCTTGCGCATTCTGCTTCCATTGGTCGAGGCTTTCCTGCCCCATCTGGAGCTGAAAATTGTTGGCGCTCTGGGCCGCCGCGATCTGCTTCAGCGAAAGCTGCTCGTCGCTCTGCGCGATCTCGTCCGCAAGCCGGCG
>DATJUM010000040.1:0-32687 GCA_035502355.1 Rhizomicrobium sp.
CAACGGCTGGTGGAAACGCCGCGCACCGAACAGCTCGCCTACAGCGACGCGGCGACCTACGCCTTCGGCCCGCGCGAGGATTCTGGCGCGCCCCGCATCGCGCTGGTGGAAGCGGGCACCGGCACCGGCAAGACGCTCGGCTATCTGGCGCCGGCCAGCGTGTGGGCCGAGAAGAACGGCCCCGGCCTGTGGCTTTCCACCTATACGCGCAACCTGCAGCGCCAGATCGTGCAGGAGATCGCGCGGCTTTATCCAGATCCCGCCGAGCGCGACGAGAAGGCGGTCGTGCGCAAGGGCCGCGAAAATTACCTGTGCCTGCTCAATTTCGAAGATGCCGTGCGGCGCAACGCGCTGGCGCCGGGGCAGCGTGTCGTTGCGCTGGGGCTTCTCGCACGCTGGATTGCGGCAAGTGCTGATGGCGACGTGTCCGGTGCGGGCTTTCCTTCCTTTCTCGCCTCGTCTTTTCCCGTTCGCGAGATCACCGACCGGCGCGGCGAATGCATCTATTCGGCCTGCCCACATTACCGCGTCTGTTTTATTGAGCGCGTCGTTCGCCGCTCCCGCCGCGCGCCGATCGTCGTCGCCAATCATGCGCTGATCATCGCGCAGGCGGCGCAGGACTGGTCCGGGGGCGAGGGCGGCGAGACGGCCGCAGAGCGGCGTGTGCGTTACGTGTTCGATGAGGGCCATCATCTTTTCGATGCTGCCGACTCCGGTTTTTCCGCTCGTCTGTGTGGGCGCGAGATGGCCGAATTGCGCCGCTGGATCAGAGGCGCCGAGGGGCGCGCGCGCAGCCGGCATCGCGGACTCGAAGAACGTCTCAGGGACATGATTTCAGGCGATGCCGAAGCGCGGATACATCTTGATCGGGCGATTGCTGCTGCGGCCGCGTTGGCAGGCGAGGGTGCGGTCGGGCGCATCGTCAATGCCGGCGTGCGGAATGCGGGCGAAGTGTTTCTTGCTGCCATCTGGCAACATGTCCGTGCGCGCAGCGCGGATGCCGATCCGCTTTATTCGCTCGAAGCGGAGACTCAGCCACTTGGCGAGGAATTGCAGGCGGCCGCAGAGGATCTGCGCGAAAGTCTCGAAGCCATCGCGCGGCCGTTACTCGTCCTGGCGGGCTCTCTGCGGAAAAAGATGGATGTGGAGGCAAAGGACCTCGAGCCAGGAGAGCGGGTACGCCTCGAAGCGGCGGCGCGTGGGCTCGAACGGCGGGCGAAACAGCTCCTGCCGGCTTGGATCGCGATGCTCGCTTCGCTCGGTGGCGCGCGCGACAATGAGTTTGTCGACTGGTTCGAGATCGAGCGCGACGAGGGACGCGATGTCGATGTGGGACTTCGACGCCATTGGATCGATCCGACAATTCCATTGTCCAGCGACGTTCTCGCGCCGGCACATGGCGTGCTCATTACTTCGGCGACGTTGCGCGATCCCGAAAGCGGCGCCGATGATTGGCAATCAGCCGAAGTTCGCACCGGCGCGCATCATCTGGCCGAGCCGCCCAGGCGCGCGAGTTTCGGCTCGCCGTTCCGCTATGCGGAGCAGGCGCGCATCTTCATCGTGCGCGACATCGAGCGCCGCGATCCCACGGCACTTGCCACCGCCTATCGCGAGTTGTTTCTGGCGGCCGGGGGCGGCGCGCTCGGATTGTTCACATCGGTACGCATGCTGCGCTCGGTCGAAGAACGGATCGCAGCGCCGCTCGCCGAGGCCGGGCTTACGCTCTATGCCCAGCATGTCGACCGGCTCGACACCGGCACGCTCGTCGATCTGTTTCGTGCCGAGGAGAATGCCTGCGTCCTCGGCACCGATGCGCTGCGCGACGGTGTCGATGTGCCGGGGCGCTCGCTTCGCCTTGTCGCCTTCGACAAGGTGCCGTGGCCGCGACCGACAATCCTGCACAAGGCCCGGCGCGCGCGGTTCGGCCGCTTCTATGATGATCTCCTGACGCGCCTGCGGCTGAAACAGGCTTTCGGCCGTCTTATCCGCAGCCAAACCGACAGGGGCTGCTTTGTTATCCTCGAACCGGCAACTCCTTCGCGCCTGCTCGGCGCCTTGCCGCCTGAGACGCCCGTAAATCGTTGCGGCATCGCCGAAGCAATTGCCGAAGTGAAGAGCTTTTTGGCCTAATGGCGCAATGACGAATGCGGATCGGGCTCTATACTTCGCTTCAGAATGACGGAGGCTGAAATCAACCCGTTCGAACAGGACGCACCGGCCATGGGCGTGGAAAACCTTGGCCGCTACTCGACCGGCTCAACCGAGGATCCACAAGGCGATTCCGCAATGCAGCAAGTGAGTTGGCGCGGCAGGAGACATGGAAGGATTGTCGATATCGACGAGCACAGCGCGGAAGCGCTGCCGGCCGTTTACGGCAACGCCGCGGCTTCAGCTATCAGCTTTAGCGACAGCGTCTGTCCAAGCATTTTCGCCAATGATGGTGAACATACGTTGTTGCGGCGAATCCACACCCGTTGGGAATTTGTAGGAATACACCGTACGCCCATTGCACGGCGGCGCCGTCCCGGCACACTTCCGCTGTTGCGGTTTCTTTGCCGAGGGGGATGTAGGAAATCGCAACGCGTAGGGTCCGCATTGAAGGGGGCAGCATGAGGCGGCTACGGCGCGGATCCGCGCCGGCCGCCTCATGGCATTTCTGGGGACAAGGAACGCGTTGGCATCGCTGCCGGATCGCGTGTTAGGCCGGCCCATGCATAACTTCGTTCACGACTTTGTCGCCTTCATCAAGCTTCACGGCGCCTGGGCCGGCCCGGCCATGTTCGTGGTCTCGTTTGGTGAATCGTTCGTCGGCCTTAGTCTTTTTTTTCCGGGCACCACCATCATGATCGTGGCTGGGACACTGGTGCGCTGGCCGTTCAATCCCCACGGCGTGTTGGATGTCTGGCCGCTCCTGATAGGTGGCATTCTGGGCGCGGTCATGGGAGACGCGATCTCGTTCTGGGTCGGCCGGCGCTTCGGGCATCTCCTCGAAAAACACTGGTATTTCGTGCGCCATCCGGATCTGCTTCCACGCGGCTACCGCTTCTTCGAGCGGTTCGGAACCGCCAGTGTCTTTGTCGGACGGTTTTTCGGGCCGGTGCGGGCGGCGATTCCGCTGGTGGCCGGCATCATGGAGATGCGCTGGCGGCAGTTCTGGATCGCCAATATCGGCTCGGCGCTGATCTGGGCGCCCGCGCTTCTGTTCCTCGGGACCAGCTTCCGCGTGATCCTGCGGGCGTTAGGGCTCAGGCACGGAGCGCCGATGACGCTCGCAATCGGCGCAGCCATCGTGCTCGCGGCGCTGATGGGCGTTGCCTATCATTCGGGTCTCTTCGACAGGTTGCAGGCACGTTGGCGCAGCCGGGCGGAAAGGAGCCAACAGCCATGAGATCAGCGATCTCGATCCCTCTGGGACTGGTTGCGCTTGCCATATTGACGGCCTCCGCGCAGGCGGCGGAACCAAGCCTTGTTTCGGCTTGGGTACAGATGGCGCCAGGCAATCTCGCGGAAGCGCGGGCGGTGATTGCCGGTACGGCATGTCCTGCCATTCTGATTGATGGCCAACGCGTTGCCATGCGGGTGCGCGCCACCCCAAAACCGGCGTTTTCCAATCTGCTATGCGCGGCAACGCTCACCCGTCAAAACCGAAAAGTTTCGCTTCTCGGCCGTAATCTGCCGCTGCCGGTCGCGACGCCGCAGCGGATTGTGGTGCTGGGGGACACTGGCTGCCGCATCAAGGGTGGAACGGTGCAGGACTGCAACGATCCCGCGAAATGGCCATTCCCACATATCGCGGCTGTCGCTGCAAGACTGCAACCGGATCTCATTATCCATGTGGGCGACTATCTGTACCGCGAATCCACCTGTCCGTCCGGCAATGCGGGCTGCGCGGGCAGTCCGTCAGGAGATGATTGGCCGACCTGGTCGGCCGATTTCTTCGCGCCTGCAGCACCGCTGTTGGGGACGGCAGCTTTCGTCTTTGTCCGTGGCAACCACGAGGAATGTGCCCGCTCCGGCGCAGGATGGCTGCGCCTGCTGGGTCCGCTGCCCGTCGATCCCAAATCGCCATGCACGGACCACGTTGCGCCCTGGCCGCTGCCGCTTGGCGGCGTGACGCTCGCGGTGATGGACGACGCGCACGCGCCGGACGTGACGGTGGAAGATGATCTCGTGCCGCTTTACCACGCCGATCTTGCGGCAGTCGGCCGCATGACGCCGCCGGTCTGGCTTGCCATGCATCGCCCCATCTGGGGCATCGTGCAGCTGCCTTTCGGCATCGTTACCGGCGGCAACCGCACGATGATGGCGGCGCAGGAGCCGAACGGAATTCCGTCAAATGTCTCGCTGTTGCTCGCCGGGCACATTCATACCTTCGAGGCCATCAACTACGACAAGGGCGTGCCGCCGCAGATCCTCGCCGGCGAAGGCGGCGATCTTCTCGATACCGCGCCGCACGATCTTTCAGGCCGCAATGTCGGCGGCCTCGAAATCACGTCCGGCCTGTCGCTACCGGGATTCGGTTTCCTGCTGTTCACACGCGCGCCTTCGGGCTGGCAAATTCAGGTGCTGTCGCAGGACGGCGTGCCGGAAGCGCTCTGCGCCTTCGCAAACCGCCACCTTGATTGCCACGCGAAGTAATCTTCACCGCAAAAAGCACAAAGGGCGCAAAGAAAATATCGCGCGCGAAGCGCGCAAGAACATCTTGGTGTTCTTTGTGCGCCTTAAATCTTCCGTGGAAAATTAACGCGCAAGCTGCGCGACGGCGCGGGCGATGCGGATCATTTCGTAAAGGCGATTCATGGGCGTGATGTCGAGCAGTCCCTCGTAGCGCCGTGCATAGCCACGCAACACCAGCGCCTGATGGAAGCGCTGAAATTTGGTCGAGCCGCCCGGCAGTCCATAGATGTAGACGGGATGTCCGGTGGCGCAGGCTTCGGTGATCATGTTCACCGAATCGCCGGTCACGAGGATTACATCGGCAAGAGCGAGTATGCCGAAGTAAGGATTGGCACCGGCTCCGTCCCAGACAAATCCTGGTGTTGCGCCGAGGGCCGCGCGTAACGCGGCGATGTTCGCGTCGCCGGTGCGCCGCGACGGCGTAACAATCGCACTTCCGCCCGATGCTGCGGCGTGGCGTCCGATCTCGGTCGCGAGTGAGCGCGCCTCTTCGATACCAAAGCGATAGACGCCATTCGCGCCACCAATCAGCACACCGATGACGGGGCGCGGCAATGCTGCAATACGCGGCTCGATCAGGCGCGCTTCTTCGGCCAATCTTTCCGGCGCTGCGCGATGGAGCGCGCCAATGGTCTGAATGACATTCGCCCCGCGGAGATTGTCATGCATCGGGGCGATGACGAGATCGAAATGCTGCGGCGAGATGCCGGGATTCTGAATCTGGACGCGGCGCGTAGGCGGGTTCTTCCGTTTGACATAAAGCGAGGCGGGAACGCTCTGGCGGCCGGTGGCGATCACGAGTTCCGGCCAGGGCGGCGCAAGCGCTCCGTCCCTGAACGCGTGTTCGAGACCGACGCGCAAATGCGGCGCGAGATCGCGCCAGGGGTTGCGCAGCGAAACGCGGACGATCTTCGGATCGACGCCAAGTGACTCGGCGAGACCAAGGCATTGACTTTCCATGCCCGACTTGCCGTCCGTAATGATCCAGCAGGACGAGAAAGCGGCCACGCTCAAAAGCCGAACATGTGGTCCAGACTGAAACTGCCTTCGTCGCCTTCGACTCCGTGGTAGCCGAAGAGGCGGCAGGTCTCGTCGCGCACGATCACATAAGGATGCGGGCCGGCTTGCGCGAGCAGGGATTCGTCGAAGACATCCTGCACGTACCAGAGCCGCGAACCAGATGCTGGAATTCGCAGCTCACTGCTCGCGATCTCTTCACCGGCGGTATTGCGCAGGAGAAGCGATGTGGTCGAATAGGCATGCCAGCTTTGCGACACCGGATAGATGAGGTGGCAAAGGGTACGCAGCGGTGGAGGCGCGATGCGCAGGAAGAGCCGGGTCGAAAGCCCGGGCGGCGGCCCGGAATAGGATTGCGGCTCACCGCGCCAAATCAGCGCGCTGTTGAACATATGCGAGCCGAAACTCGTCTCGGCCGCGTGGCCGCTCGCCCGGTGGCGATAGCGGAACAGCGCGTGCAGCCAGCCATCCGCGCCGGTCCCGGCCTCGAAATCGTAGGTCAGCTCCACATGGCCCGCGCCGCGCGCAAGCTCCGACACATCGAGCGCTTCGCGATGATTGCGCGGCAAGTCGCCGAAGCGGTGCTCCCCCACGCATGCGCCTTCGGTATCGAAAACCGATGCCTTGACCGGCAGGCGCTGCTGAGCGCTGGACATGGGCGTGGGCTGGAGTTCCGTCAGATATTTGTCCGGCGGCAGGAGCGCACCTGGCAGAATGTGCCCCTTCCCCATCAAAGGAGCAAGCATCGCCAGGGCAGGATCTGTTACGAGATCCGTGCGCTCGACATTGGGATGGGCGATGCGCGAGCGGCCATTCCGCGCGATGACTTCGTAGCGCGGCCGCACCACATGTTTGCCCGCGTGAATCTCGATCTGGTCGGGCCAGGAAAGCTGAGGAAGCATGTCGCGCATATGCACGGCGCGCGTGGCGAATGGCGCGATTTCCCCGGCCAGCGATGTAATTTCACGCGAGCCCATGCGCGCAAATCCGATATCGTGCGATGGAATCGCGGTCGTGTGGCTGTTCTGCACCCACAGTACGACATCTTCGTCCGCACCCGGTGCAGGCAGGCCGGCATAAAGATCGGCTGGCCACGAATTTGCGTCATGCGTCGCCGACAGTACCGTTTTGGCATCGCCATAAGTATCGAGTGCGTATTTCACGATGTCATGTCCTGCCGCTCCCACCACATGCACGAAAAGCTGTCCGGTGAAGGCGGCGAGATCGAAACGCGCGCGCACCTCGCGACTGTCGATGACAAGTGAGGATTCCGGGCCATCGCAATCCTGTGTCCAGGTCGCGAGTACTTGTCCGTCCGTTCCGAACAGCCGGCACCACAGGCTGACCTTTCCGGCGCCGTAGCGCGGCCAGTAATTTGTGGTCGTGAGCCGGGTGTGATGACCGTGTTCATCGCGGAAGAAGACAAAATTCGTCGCGAAGTTCAGCGGCGAAAGATAGCGCGCGGGCTGGGTCAGCAGTTCACGCGGCAACTTGAACGGTTCGAGCGAGACGAGTTCCAGCCCTGCAGGAAGCAGATGTCGGATCTGCGCGAGCCTTCTCTCGGCATCGAAGCTTGCAACGAACAGGGCGGTCACATGCGCCGTTGAAATCGCCGTAACCGGCTCTGCTTCGACGTCGCGAAAGCTGCGACCAAGATGCTGCAGGTTCTGCACGAAGTAATGCGCGGGCGTGGGCAGCGGGCAGAAGACATCGACCGCCTCTGCGATGCCGTCGGGATCGTAGATAGCAAATGGAAGGCTGGCGCCGAGTCGCGCGAGCAGCGCGTGTGCGCGCTCGGCTGCGAGCGGATGCGACAGCGCCTTGTAGAGCGCATTGCCGCCGCTGTCGTTGCGGAAGGTTTCAATGCGCAGCGGCATGGGCCTTGCCACGATCGGAAATCAGCCGTTTGAAGAAGGCGCTGACGCGGTGCCGCACCTGCTCGCGCGCCACGACATTCGCATCGGTGACCCAGTTCACCTGGATCACGCGACGCTGGCCGTGAAATGGTGCAAATCCGTGCCAGGCCCTCGGTCCGTTGCGGAAGATGACAAGCGTACTTTCCTCCGGCGGTACCTCGGCCGCGTAATCCTCGAGATCGTCCGGCGAGCGGAGCAATCGCAGGCGCGCGTTCGCGCATTCCCAGTTTCGGTTGGTATATAGCAACATGGTAATCAGCTTCGTCGCGCTGTCGGTGTGGATATGGCCGTCGCGCGAGGTGCATTGGCCGCGCACCGTCACCATCACCGGACGCGATTCGAGATCGATTTCAAATTTCTTCGCGACGATTGCGCGCATCGCCGGGCCGGTGAGCTCCCCGATCAATTGCGCGAATACGGGGCCGCAGGACAGCGACGCAAGCGGAAAGCTTCCCGACCGGTCAATGCAGGGATAATCGGTCTCAATTGCATCGCGGAAATCCGGTGCAACGAAACCCGGGACAATGGTGAAGGCGAAGGGTTCGGTCGTGACCTGTGCTGCTTCCAGCCGTGCGAAATCAAGCATGCGGTGTGCGGTGCGCCCCGAGGGATGAGGGTGGAGGCTACTGGTAACAGGACAGGAGGAGAAAAGACAGCCCCTTGTCACCCGCGGCCGCGCCGTCTCGCACCGCGGATCAGATCGCCGAGGAGAAATGGCGAATAAAGCAGAACAATGAACAGCAGCCCAAGGCCCACAAGCGCGAAGAGATAGACGGGCCAGGGCCCCAGAAAATCAAGCAGGGAAGGTTTGGCGGGTTTTGCGCTCAGGTAACCGAAATTGGTGTGAAACACGGCATTCGTGGCAAGCGCCAACATCAGATAGGCGAGGGACCATGCAATCACGCGAGGAATGGAGCGGGGCCGCGGCCGCATGCCGAGACCGACAGTGAGATAGAGCACCGATGCAATGACCCCGCCGTGAAAGCCGAAAAAAACGAGGAAGCGCGGATCTGGAAAACCACAGGCGAGATCGGGAGTCAGCAGCGCCTGCAATGTCCCTGAAAACGACCAGAACCAGGCGAGTTCGTAGCTCCGCTCGTTCGGACGAATGAGCGTCACCAACGCGGCGATGGCTGCCCAGTCGCACAGATTCAGCGGCAGGATTGTCGCAACCGAAGCCCAGCCCTGCGACAGAATGAGCCAGTACCAAAGCACCCATGTCGCAATCAGCTCCGCCGCAAAGACCGCGCACACCATGCGTGCAAACGTCCTGTTTTGCGTTTTGCGCACCATCGCGGCGAGCGCAAGGGGCAGCGCGAAAGCAAGCGCGATAACCGCAAGATGAGCCGTTCCGAACCGGACGAAAGGAGCAGGCGTGGGGCCACAGGCCATCATCGGATGCATGCCGCGAGGGGTAAAGGCGGTCAGGGTAACCGCGGGCGCCGCGAGCCACAAACTGCTATTGACTCTACGGGATAAGTAGTGTTTGATGCCAGTCATTGAGACGGAGGCATCTTCGATGCTCAAGGCGCTGATGGCGATCCCGCAACTGCAACGGCCCCGGACCTTTCACCCCCTGGACGGGGCCGTCGATTCGCGGAGTGATGCCCATTTACGGCTCGATCCCCCGCACTTCGCCATCAGCGCAACTCTCTTGGGCGAGGAAGATTTCGAGTTGGGCGGCGAGTCCCTCGACGTCTTCGTGCGCGCTGGCGAGCGGGTTGCCGGCTTTCTTGCCGGCAGTATCCTGGTTGCCGGCGTCTGGATGCTCTGCTCGGCGCTGTAACGCCTCGACGGCTGCGCCTCATGCTAACATTGCGCCCTGCAGCAACCAGGGCGCTACGATGGCGCGCAAATCCGCGACACCGCCATTATCCTCTGTGTCTGAAATTTTGAAGCGTCTTGCACGCCTCTATTCATTTGAGGCGCCCGATACGAATGCGCTTGCGCTCATTCTCCGCGAGAATATCGGCTATCTGATCGACGACACGCGCCGGAACGAACTGTTCTTCGAATTCGAGCGGCGCGTGGGCCTCGATGCGGCGAAGATTGCGCAATCGCCGGAGGCCGTGTTGCACGATATTGCGCGGCGTGGCGGCATGCGACCGCAGGCCCGTGTCGAGCGCTGGCGGCGGATCGCGGAAATCATCCTCACCGAATGTGGCGGCGATCTCGATGCGCGCCTGCGCAGCCTGCCCGTTGCGGGAGCGCGAAAACTCCTGAAGCGCTTTCCCGCCATCGGCGATCCCGGCGCGGACAGGGTCCTGCTATTCTGCGGGCTTGATGTCAGACCCGCGCTCGATTGCAACGGCCTGCGCGTTCTTGTGCGCCTGGGATTGGCCGCAGCGGGGCCTCCTATGCGGCGAGCTATCGCGCCGCCATCGGTCGTCTCGCGGCAGCTTTCGCCGGCGACCGCGACCAGCCCATCGCCGCCTATATGCTGCTCCGCGAACATGGCCGCGTGCTCTGCCGGCGCAGCGCGCCGAATTGCACGGCATGCCCGCTGGACGCTTCTTGCGCACATGCGCCCGCCAAAGGGCTCTGAGCATCTTCGCAGCCGCGCCGCCTCGTGCTAAGCAGGCGCCCTGCGCGGGCGTAGTTCAGTGGTAGAACGACAGCTTCCCAAGCTGTATGTCGTGGGTTCGATTCCCATCGCCCGCTCCAGCAATCAGCTGTGTCAAGCCCTGTTTCGTCTCTTTGGAAACAGTTGCGGCAAAGGACGCTCGTGTCACCCCGCGGCGCGCAAGCGGGCCTGGGCGAAGAGGCGCTCTTTCGGGAACAGCACGGTGACCACTGTGCCATGCTCGCATTCGCTCTCGATCTTGAGCGTTCCACCGTGGAGTTCGACGAGGCATTTGGTCAGCGGCAGGCCGAGACCGACGCCGTCGTATTTCCGCGCAAGCCGGCTGTCGACCTGTCCGAAGGGCGCGAGCACGACGTCGAGCTTGTCCGCCGGGATGCCGATGCCCGTGTCGGCGATCTGGAACATGAGGCCGCCCGTCGCGTCGCGTCTGATGGTCAGGCGCACCACGCCCGGAGCGGGAGTGAACTTCACGGCATTCGACAACAGGTTGATCAGGATCTGCTGCAGCTTCGTCGCGTCGGCAAACACAAGCGGAAGCCCTTCGTCGATCTCGACCGAGAAATCGATTCCGGCCTTTTCCGCTATCGGCCGGATCATTCTTTCGCACAGCGAAACCACGTCGGGGATTTCAGTTTCTTCCTCATGCAGCGTCAGGCGGTGCGCCTCGGCCCGTGCAAGATCAAGAATGCCGTTGATGATCGTGAGGAGGTGCGTCCCGCTATCCTCGATCAATTGCGAATATTCCACGTATTTTTCGGGCATGGGGCCGAACGCTTGCTGCCGCATGATGCCCGAAAATCCGATCACGGCGTTCAGGGGCGTGCGCAATTCATGACTCATGTTGGCAAGAAATTCGGTCTTCACGCGATTCGCGCTTTCAGCCTCCTCCTTCGCCAGCAAGAGGCGGCTCTGGTTTGCGCGAAGCTCCTGCGATACGCGGCTCGTGCGCAGCATATATCGCACGCGATAGTTCAGGATCACCCATTTGATGGGTTTGTTGATGAAATCCGTGGCGCCGGCGTCGAACGCCTTGACGATCGACGGCACGTCGTCGAGCCCGGTGGCGACCAGGATGGGAATGTATTCCGTCTCGGGCCGCTTCCGCAGCTCCTCACAAAGCTGGAATCCGTCAATGCCTGGCATGAGGACGTCGGCGATGATCAGGTCGGGGGTATTGTCCACGCAGTAGCGCAGAGCGGCCTCGCCGTCTTCGACAGCGTCAACGCGGAATCCCGCATCCTCGAGCGTGGCCGACATGAACTCGCGCACCACCGCGTCATCGTCGACAACCAGGATGGAGACGCTTTCGGTTTCATCAGGCGGCAACATCGGCGGTTTCCATGAAAGCCTGCGCAGCTTCAATCGCGGAGGCGAGTTCGGCGTCGAGCGGCTGCAGATGCTGTCTTACCGAGTCGAGCCCCTTTTCCCGCGCCAGCCGTTCGACCGTGGCGCAGCGGGCTGAAAGCTGCAGCGCGCCCAGCGCCGCCGAGCTTGATTTCAGGCTGTGCGCAGCGCGGACAACGGAGTCGCAATTCCCCTCCGCATGCATCGTATGAATGGTTTTGACCAGCGCCGGCGCTTCGCCCACGAAGCGGATGAATATCTGTCGAAGACGCGCGGCGCCGTTTGCACCCTGAAAGGCACGAATCTCTGAAAAGACACTGGTATCGAGCACGGCCGTCGGAGGCGGAAGCGCCTCTGATTCCGGAGGTTGCGGGGTCTGCTGCGGCGCGCGTTCGACGGGTGTCAACCAGCGGCGCAACGCTTCGCCCAGTTGCATCTCGTTGAATGGCTTGGTGAGGAAATCGTCCATGCCCACTCTCAGGCATTTTTCGCGCACCTCGATCAGCGCATGCGCAGTCAGGGCGATGATTGGCGTCCGCGTTCTGGTCTTGCCGTTTGCGCACTGGCCTGTCCGGGTCTCGAATGCGCGGATGCGCTTTGTCGCTTCCAGACCATCTATGACCGGCATTTCGCAATCCATCAGGACGACATCGAAATTGTCCTGCATGAACATATCGACCGCGAGCCGTCCGTTGGCGGCTGTCGCAACCTGCAATCCCATAGAGTCCAGAATTCCACTCACGACGTCCCGGTTCACCAAATTGTCTTCGGCGACCAGGACCCGGCCGTCGAAATATAGCCGCTTGTCCCGCCCCTGCTTTCGCCGCGAAAACGCCGCGAGGCCGGTCGCCTCTTCCGTTCGGGCGGCCAGCTGTGTAAGGCAGTCATGAAGTTCGGACGGGCGCGCCGGCTTCGACAGCGTGGCAAGCGCGCCAAGCTCGTCGATGCTTTCGTCAGCGATGCTGGCATCCATCCCGACGAGAAGGATCAGGTTTCCCGAACGGCCATTCCGCGTGGTTCTAATTTCTTTCGCCAGTCCGAAGCCGGCCTTCCCCAATCCCTTGAGGTCGATGATCACCACGCTGAAATCCGTATCTGAGCCCGCAGCCTCATTCCATCTGGCCAGTCCCTCGGCGGTTGTCGTCACAATCTCGGCAGAAATGTTCCAGCTGGCAAAATATCGCGCCATCACGCGCGCGCTGGCGGGGTTGCCGTCGACGACCAGTACGCGGAAGCTGCGGGGGAATTTGGTCGCGCGCGCGCGGCCTTCGCTGGACGCCAGCAATCCCAGGCGCGCGGTGAAATGAAAGCGCGACCCCCTGCCGGGTTCGCTTTCGAACCATATCCGCCCCCCCATGAGTTCGACGAGCTGCTTGGTAATGGCGAGCCCCAGGCCCGAGCCGCCCCGCAGGCGCGTCATCGACGCGTCGAGCTGCTGGAAGGATTCGAACACCTTGTCATGATCCGCGGCGGCGATTCCAATGCCGGTGTCCTCGACGGAACAGGCAAGAACGACGTGATCCGCCGTGCTGGTTTCCGGAACTACCTTCAGGTAAATCTCGCCGCGTTCGGTAAACTTGATCGCGTTGCCGATCAGATTGACGAGCACCTGACGCAGGCGGACGGGATCGCCGCGCAGAAGCGACGGGACGTCCTCTCCGACATAATAAACGAATTCGAGACCAGCGCTTGTGCAGCGCTCGGAGAAAAGGTCGACCACATCGCCGATCATCTCGCGCAGGTCGAATTCGACTTCGAACAGCTCGAACCGGCCGGCTTCGATCTTCGAGAAATCGAGGATATCGTTGACGACGCCGAGCAGCGCCTGTCCAGAGCGCGAAAGATTTTCGACGAGTCTTTCCTGTCGCTCGTTGAGTGGCGTCGAAGCGAGCAGATTCGCGATGCCGAGGATGCCGTTGATCGGCGTGCGGATCTCGTGGCTCATCGTGGCCAGAAACTGCGATTTTGCCGCGTTGGCCGCTTCTGCCTCCTTGCGCGCCTTGTCGCCGCGGGCGATTTCGTCTTTCAGGCTCTGGGCGAGTTCGGTCTGCTGTCCCGCGAAACTCGCGACCATGGTGCATGCCGCGATCAGACCCACGAACAATGTAATCAGCATGGCAAGCAGCGTCGGCGGGAACACCATTCCGCTTTGCACCAGCGCATTGTCGAGCGGGAAGAACATCGACGCCTGCATTGCCGTGTAGTGCATGCCCGAGATCGCGAAGCCCATCACGGAGGCGGCAACAAGCGTCGGGAGCAGCTTCGACTCCCGGGAGCCCGAGAGCCAGAAACGGATGCTAAGCGACAGGAAGGCCAGGACAACGGCGACCCCGACCGATACGCCGACCAGAACCGGATCGTATCGGAGCAGAGCATTGGCCTGCACCGCCGCCATGCCTGAATAGTGCATGGCGCCGATACCGCCGCCCATGAGCACCGCGGCAATCGCAGTTGTCGCGAAAGTTGGCGTGCGCCGCCTGCTGACGATGTTGAGGGCAACGCCGCTTCCGATTATGCCGGGAAGCATCGACAGCATGGTGCCGAACGGATTGTAACTGATGCCGCACGGCAGCGAGAACGCCAGCATGCCGATGAAATGCATCGCCCAGATGCCGCCGCCCATGCTGATCGCGCCAGCGCCCGTCCAGGCAAGGCGCCCGCGCCGGGTTGTTGCAGCACCGACGCGTGCGGAAATCGACAGCGCGACGAAGGAAGCCAGGATTGCAATGAAGACCGACGTCGCCACCAGGCCGACTGAATAGATCCCCGAATAGGCCCTGGCGGAGCCCACAGGATCAAGAACCGGCAGCAGACGCCAGTCGAGATGCCAAGCAGAATGGATCATCCGGCTCCCTGTCAGGCTGGGATCGGACTTTCGCACCCGGACCTGAATAACTGTTTAAGTTACCTGCGGGATTGCGATGTCAGCGATACCGCGGCTTGTGTCCGAGCCGCGGCCGGTCATAAGACCCTGTGATTGGGCGTGATCTGGCTCGCCGCCCAAAGCGCCCGCAGGCGAAGGCGGAAGGCCTTCGCCTGCGAGAAGCCAACTCAGCGGTAACACCAGCGGGGGCCGCAACGCCAGCGAGAGCGCCAGTACCGGCCGTGCCACCAATAATTGTAATAGCCGCCATGCCAACGATAGGCCCAGCAGCGATGGTGCCAGCCGCAGTAATGGCCCGGCGCCGGTACTCCCACGCTGACACCGACGACGACGGCTGAAGCGGGCTCCACGGCGGTGAGGGGGGTGAGGGCCAGCGCAACCGCCAGCACCGCTTGCTTCAGATGCATGATAATCCTCCTGCAAGATTGCGACGCCTAATGGCGCAAGAACGCGTCCCGGCCATTGAAGGCTGCCATCGTTAACAAATATTTACACGCCGCGAAAGGTATTGGTGCACCTATAGGCCCGCGTCGCCTTCTTCCAGGACGACTTCATGCCCCCACAGCCGCTCCACGTGAGCGCAGACGAGCTCGCGGGTCGGCTCATGCAGTGGGACGCCGCGATGCATCAGATGGGTGAGGTATAGCGTGCGGTCGCCCTTGAGGTCGGCGCCCGTGACCTGGATGTTGGGATCGGTCACGCCGATATCGTATTGCCGCGCGAGCGCGCTGCGCATCCGCCGATAACCCTGTTCGTCGTGAATCGCCGTCACGCGGTAGGCAGACTCGTCGGCCTTGTCGTAGAGCTGGAACAGGCGGAATTCGCGCATCAGCCTGGGGCTCAGGAACTGCTCGATGAAGCTTTCGTCGCGGTAATTCGCCCACGCGTCCTTGAGCGCGCCGATCCAGTCGCCGCAGCCTGCGAGCCGTGGAAACCATTCGCGGTCCTCCTCCGTCGGCGCCTCGCAGATGCGCTTTATGTCGGCCATCATGCCAAAGCCGAGCGCATAGGGATTGAAGCCGCCATAGCGGCGGTCGTCGAACTCCGGCTGAAACACGACACCGGTGTGGCTGTGCAGGAATTCCAGCAGCGATCCTTCGCTGATCAGCCCGCGCTCGTAAAGCCTGTGCATGATCGTGTAATGCACGAAGCTCGCACAGCCTTCGTTCATCACCTTCGTTTGCCGCTGGGGATAGAAATATTGCGCAAGACTGCGGACGATGCGCAGCAGCTCGCGCTGCCAGGGCCGCAGCACCGTGGAGTATTTCTCGATGAAATAGAGAAGGTTCTCTTCCGGCAGCTTCATGTCGCCGCCGAAATCCTCGTCGGGGTCGATGACCGGGGGCGTGGCTGGCGGCTCGATGCCCGCAGGCAAGGTGCGCCACAGCTCGTTGCGTGACGATTCCGCGTGTTCCATGCGCCGGCGGCGCTTCGCGAGCGCTCGCTCGCGGTTCGGCCTCGGCGGCCTTGTGTAGCGGAAGACGCCCTGATCCATCAGCGCATGCGCCGAATCGAGAATCGCTTCCACTTCGTCGCGGCCGTGGCGGTCGTCGCAGGCCGCGATATAGCGCTTGGCGAAGGCGAGATAGTCGAGAATGCCTTCGGCATTCGTCCATTGCCGGAACAGATAATTATTCTTGAAAAAATGATTATGGCCGAAGGCGGCGTGGGCGATCACCAGCGCCTGCATCGTCATGGAGTTGTCTTCGAGCAGGTAGGAGATGCACGGACTCGAATTGATTACGATTTCGTAGGCGAGGCCGGAATAGCCGCCGCGATAGAGCTGATCTTCGCGCGCGAACAGCTTGCCGAAGGACCAGTGGTGGTACATGAGCGGCATGCCGAGCGAGGAATAGGCGTCGAGCATCTGCTCCGATGAAATGACTTCGATCTGGTTGGGATAGACCTCGAGACCGAGTTCGCCGAGCGCAATCTCCTCGATGGCGCGATAGACGCGATCCAGCGTCTCGAAATTCCATTCCTGTTCGGTGAAGAGTGGCGCGCCCGCCATCACGCGGCCTCGCTCTTCCGGAAGAGCTCGCGGAAGACGGGGAAAATGTCGGAAGGCCGCGCGATGCGCTTGGTGGCGAAATTCGGCCACAGCGCCGAAACCGTGCGATAGGCGCGCCACAATTCGGCGCCCGAATCCTCGTTGGCGAACACTTCCATCTCGCGCTCGTCCAGTATCTCGATATAGGCGTAGTACTGACACAGCGGCATGATCTGCTCGTTCAGCATCTCGACGCAGTGCCGTGCGTCGCCGGATTGGGTGTAGCCGTCAGAGGCCTGCGCGGCGTAGATGTTCCAGTCGGACGACACATAGCGTTCGCGCTGGATGTCGAGCATCTTCTCGAGCGCTGTCGACACGATCGTGCCGCCCGACTGGCGCGAATAGAAGAATTCCTGCTCGTCCACTTCCTGGGCATCGTGGGTGTGGCGGATGAAAACGATGTCGACGCGCTCATAGCGCCGCTTCAGGAACAGGTGCAGCAGCATGTAGAAGCGCTTGGCGAGATCCTTCTCGCGCTCGCCCATCGAGCCCGACACATCCATCAGGCAGAACATGACCGCCTGGCTGGTCGGCAAAGGCTGTTCGGTGAAGGCGTTGAACCGCACATCGACGGGATCAATGAATGCGATCCATTTCCGCCGCGCCACGGCGCGCGCCAGTTCTTCCCTGATTGCCGCGATACGCGTGGCCGAGTCGGTGGTTCCATCATCGGTTCGCTCCGCTGCGTCGAGCCGTGCTTCAAGTTCCTCGATATCGGCTGGACGAGGCCGCCTCAGCGCAAGCCTTCGGCCGAAGGCGTTGCGCATGGTACGGACCAGGTTGATCTGTGTCGGCGATCCCGCCGTGGTGAAGCCGGCGCGTTTCCAGTTGCGGCTCGGTGTTTCCTTCAGCGTGGTGCGGACGAGATTGGGAAGCTCGAGATCCTCGAAGAAAATGTCGAGAATCTCCTCCTGCGTCATGGTGAATTCAAAATCATCTTCGCCTTCGCCCGAGTCGCTGGCCTCCTTGCCGCGGCCCTTGCCTTCGCCCGCGCGGGGCTTGCGGATTTCGTCGCCGGGCATGAACTCCTTGTTGCCGGGCAGCACAAAATCGCGTTCGCCGGCGGTGCGGGGATCGAGGCGGAACCGCGGCTCGCGCGTCCCTTTGGTGGAAATCCTGACCTTGCGATCCTTCGCGATATCGGCGACCGCCGAGTCTTTCAGCGATTTCTGCACCGCTTCGCGAATCTGCGCCCGCGCGCGGCGCAGGAAGCGCTGCCGGTTGGCGAGACTCTTGCCCTTGGGATTGAGACGCCGGTCGATAAAGTGACTCATGGTGGCGGAACTATCCCGCCTTGTTGACGCGCATGTACCATTCCACGAGTCTGCGCACCTGCCGCGACGTGTAACCGCGCGCCAGCATGCGCTTGACGAACTCGTTGTGCTTGGTCTGCGTATCGGAGTCCTTCTTGGATTCGAAGCTGATGACCGGGAGCAGGTCCTCGACCTGGCTGAACATCCGCTTCTCGATGACGTTGCGGATCTTCTCATAGGCCGTCCAGGCCGGATTCTGGCCGTCATTGGCAGCGCGGTAGCGCAGCGCGAATTTCACCACCTCGTTGCGGAAATCCTTGGGGTTCGCGATTCCCGCCGGCTTCTCGATCTTCGACAGCTCGCTGTCCAACGCTGCGCGGTCGAGCAGCTGGCCGGTATCGGCGTCCTTATAGTCCTGGTCCTCGATCCAGGCATCGGCATAGGCGATATAACGGTCGAATACGTTCTGGCCGTACTCGCCATAGGATTCGAGATAGGCTTTCTGGATTTCCTTGCCGATGAACTCGGCGTAGCGCGGTGCCAGATCCCCCTTGATGAATTCGAGATATTTCTTCTCGACATCGTCGGGGAACTGCTCGCGCCGGATTGCCTGCTCCAGCACATAGATAAGATGAACCGGGTCTGCCGCGACCTCCGACACGTCGTAATTGAATGTTTCGGACAGCGTCTTGTAGGCAAAGCGGGTCGAGATGCCCGTCATCCCCTCGTCAACGCCCGCGGCGTCGCGATATTCCTGGAGCGTCTTCGCCTTGGGATCGGTGTCCTTGAGTTTCTCGCCGTCATAGACGCGCATCTTGGAGACGAGGTTGGAATTCTCGTGCTCCTTGAGGCGGGTCATCACGCAGAATTTGGCGAGAATCTCCAGTGTCTCGGGCGAGCAGGGCGTGCCCTGCAACTCGCTCCCGCGCAGGAGCTTGCGATAGATCTCCGTCTCTTCCGTCACCCGCAGCACATACGGCACCGTCACCACGCAGATGCGGTCGAGGAATGCCTCATTGTTGCGGTTCGACTTGAAAAGCTGCCATTCCGCCTCGTTGGAATGGGCAAGGATAACGCCGTTAAACGGAATCGGTCCCAGCGTCTCGGTGCCGATGTAATTTCCTTCCTGCGTCGCGGTGAGCAGCGGGTGCAGGACCTTGATCGGCGCCTTGAACATTTCGACGAATTCGAGCAGGCCCTGATTGGAGCGGCACAGGCCGCCCGAGAAGGAATAGGCGTCAGGATCGTTCTGGCTGAAATGTTCGAGCTTGCGGATGTCCACCTTGCCGACGAGCGAGGAGATGTCCTGGTTGTTCTCGTCTCCGGGTTCGGTCTTGGCGATCGCGAACTGGCGGAGCTTGGAGGGGAAGATGCGCGCGACTTCGAATTTGGAGATGTCGCCGCCGAATTCGTCGAGGCGCTTGACCGCCCAGGGGCTGATCACGCCGGTGAGCCGATGGCGTTCGATGCCGTAACGGTCGGCGAGCAGCGACGCGAGTTCGGCGGAACGGAACAGCCCGAGCGGCGATTCAAATACCGGACTGATCTGTTCACCGGCCTTGAGGACATAGATGGGATTCTTCTCCATCAGATCCTTGAGACGCTCGGCGAGCGACGATTTGCCGCCACCGACGGGTCCGAGCAGATACAGAATCTGGCGCTTCTCCTCGAGCCCCTGGGCGGCATGTTTGAAATAGCCCACGATCCGCTCGACTGTGTCCTCCATGCCGAAGAAGCCATCGAAGGCGCCGTAAATCTTGATAGTGCGATTGAAAAAGATGCGGCCCAGCCGGGAGTCCTGCGAGGTATCGACCAGACTGGGCTCGCCGATCGCTGCGACCATTCTTTCGGAGGGGCTCGCATACAGCATGCGATCGTCCCGCGCGGCCAACAGCCAGTCCCTGAGACTCATCGTCTCCAGGCGTTCGCGCGCATAGTCGCGGGAAAAAACGTCGAAGACATCCAGCGTGCTCATCACAGTTACTCCTTGTACGTCACGCACGCCCTCCACGATAAATGTCGTGGTCCTCCGCGGACATGACAAGACACGTGATACTTCCGCCTTCAGGGCAGTTTCTGCAGCCCTCCCTGCATTCTCTCACTGCCCCGTGAAATAATCCCTAACCTTTGCTGTTCGTTCCGTTTTCGGGCGCCTTCGCGCACGCAACATTCCGCACGCGCCGGCTGCACGAGTCTCCCTCACAAACACCATTTTCCGACACCGTCCGGCCGTCGCGATCTCGAGCCTGTTTCGGGCAAGTCAACGACGATCAGTAAGCCATTGTAACTGCTTTTCTTCCGATCCCAAAGAGGCAATGCAAACTTTATTCCGGTCGAAGAGGTGGTTTCGAATTCTTTCGCGATCACAATCGGGACAATTCTTGTGGAAAAATTGCCGCGCGGGATTGCGACCGAGATGCTTTGATTTGCCGGCCGACCGCTTGCCCCGCCTGCCCGAATTCGGCCAAGCTTCGGCCATGGACGAGACCGCTGTCAGGATACGCGCAGCGCGGCCCGACGATGCCGCCGCGGTCGCCCGCGTGTATGTGGAATCGTGGCATGACACCTATGCGGCGATCCTTCCGAAGCGGCTTCTCTGCGCCATGACGCCGCAAGGACAGACCGCGCGCTGGCGCGCGGCCATCGCCGCCAACCGGCGCGAACAGGTTCTGGTCGCCGAAAGCAGCCGGCACGGAGTGGTCGGCATGTCGAGCCTTGGCCCCAGCCGCGACGCCGCGCTCGGCTATGATGGCGAAGTTTACACGCTTTATGTTGACCCGGGCTTCCTGGGCCGGGGCGCCGGCCGGGCGCTGTTGCGCAGCGGGTTTGCAAATCTTCGCGCGCGCGGGTTTTCGTCCTGCATGGTTTGGGCGCATGCCCGCAATCCGGCGCGTTTTTTCTATGAAGCGATGGGCGGACGGCTGATCGCCGAGCGCGTGCAGCACATGATGGGCGATGCCGTACCTGAAGCGGCTTTCGGCTGGCGCAAACTCGCACTCGTGGAGCGAAGCGCTGCGCGCTGACGGCCCTATTTGTTCTTGATATCCGAGGGCGTGACGAAATCGGCCAGAATGCCCTCACCCGGTGCGGCCTCGGCCCAATATTCGATCTTGAAGTCGATCACGGCCAGCGCCGCGGTCGGGTATTTGGACATCAGCGACGCTGCGTGTTGCTTTTCAGCTGCCGTCCGCGGTTCGCGGATCAACATCCGCGCCAGCCGTTCCAAACCCGGATTGTGCCCGATATAGAGTACGCGCTCCACAGCATCGTCCGTCTCCTGCACGCATTTCAGGATCGTGCCTTCAGCCGCATCGTAAAGTGCGTCAAGAAATTTTGTTTCCGGCCTTGCGTGCAGTTCGGGGCCGGTATGCTCCCAGGTCTCGCGCGTGCGTGCGGCGCTCGAGCAGAGAACGAGGTCCGGCACATAACCCTTCTCGCGCATCACGTGACCCATCAGGGCGGAATCGCTGCAGCCGCGATCGACCAGATGGCGCTCCTTGTCGTGCTTCTCGTCGTGCGGCCCGGCTTTCGCGTGCCGGAGGATGAGGAGACGCCGCGTCACGTCATCCCGCCCGGTAGCGCGCTTCGGCCGCACGTTCGAGCGCGGCAGCGACCAGACGGTCTATGGAAAGGTTGCGGCGGAGCAGCTCCACGATGCGAACTTCCTCAAGCCTCACCTTCGCATCGGTGAGCGCCACTTCGAGCGCCAGCCAGTAGGCGGTTTCGCGCAAAGTCTCCGGCAGCGCATCGCGAACCAGGCCCAGAACGGCGTCAAGCCCGTCCTCCTCCTGAAGAATCTCCGCGCATTCGCGCGACACCGATAACAGCCGGTGATGATCGAAGCCCCGGAATACCGGTAGTGTACGGACGATATCGCCGATAGTGCGCAACTCGCTTTCGCTCATGTTACCGTCGGAAGCCGAGACGACGACCATCACATAGACGAGCGCGGCGTGATGACTGATGGCGTTCATGAAACCCTCGAATTCGCGCGACCTTAATGCGGCTTGACCGGAGCGGGCAAGGCGCTCCACCAAGCCCCCGCCCAGGGAGGAACGTGGAATTGGCATTGGAGAAGGACCGGTCCGGCTGGCATCCGCGCACGGTTGCGGTGCGCGGCGGACAGACGCGCACACTGTTTCAGGAAACAGCGGAACCGCTGTTTCTGACGTCGGGCTATGCTTACGAGACCGCCGAGGAGGCGGAAGCGCGCTTCAAGGGCGCCGAGGGTTTCATCTACAGCCGCTATGGCAATCCTACCATCGCAATGTTTGAAGCGCGCATGGCCGCGTTCGAGGGCGCTGCCGCCGCGCGGGCCACGGCGAGCGGCATGGCGGCCGTCACCGCTTCGCTTCTTTGTTATCTCCGGCATGGCGATCACGTGATTGCCGCGCGCGCGATGTTCGGTTCCTGCCGCTATGTGATCGAAGAGGTGCTGGCGCGTTTCGGCATCGCGCACACGCTGATCGATGGCGAGGACATCGCGCAATGGGAGGCCGCGCTCAGGCCCGAAACGCGGATGTTCTTCCTCGAGACGCCGGCAAATCCCACGCTTTCCATCGTAGATCTCCGGGCAGTCGCCAATCTCGCGAAGAGAGCCGGTGCGAAAGTGATCGTCGACAATGCGTTTGCGACGCCCGCGCTGCAGCGGCCGATGGAGTTCGGAGCCGACATCGTCGTGCATTCCTCGACCAAATATATCGACGGGCAGGGGCGCGCGCTGGGGGGTGTCGTTCTCTGCGACGAAGAATTCCTCGACCGGCATCTGCAGATATTTCTCCGCCACACCGGCCCGTCGATGAGCCCGTTCAATGCGTGGCTGCATCTGAAGAGCCTTGAGACGCTCGAGCTCCGCATGGCGGCGCATTGCGCGAACGCCGACGCCGTTGCGGACTTTCTCGCCGCGCAGCGCGGCGTTGCCCGCGTACTTTATCCGTTTCACCGCGGCCATCCGCAAGCTGCGCTCGCCCGCAGCCAGATGTCGGGCGGTGGCGGCGTCGTTGCGTTCGAGATCGAAGGCGGAAAGGCGGAGGCCTTCCGCTTCGTGAACGCGCTGAAGCTGATCGACATTTCCAACAATCTCGGCGATGCGAAAAGCCTGATCACCCATCCCGCCACGACCACGCATCAGCGGCTTCAGCCGGAGGCGCGTGCGGCGCTCGGAATTGGCGACGGAATGCTGCGTCTTTCGGTCGGGCTCGAGGATGTTAGAGATTTGTGCGACGACATCGCGCAGGCCATCGCACATATTTGAAAGAGGAGGACGCCATGTCCGAACACCGCGCACAGCTTCGCTGGAAACGGACCAGCGCGGATTTCACCTATCAGAGCTACAACCGCGCGCATGACGTCCTGTTCAAGGACGGCGCGATCGTCCTGCCTTCGTCCTCTGCGCCGGAGTTCCGCGGCGATCCCGAACGCGTCGATCCCGAAGAGGCCTTTGTAGCCTCGCTTTCCGGATGCCACATGCTGACCTTTCTCGCCATCTGTGCGCGCAAGCGCCTGCCAGTCGATTCTTATGAGGACGCGGCGAGCGGAACTTTGGAGAAGCGCCCGGACGGGAAGTTGTGGATGGGGCATGTCACACTGCGTCCGTTTGTCCGCTTTTCCGAAGGTGTCGAAGTCAGCGCCGCGGAACTCGTGGAACTCCATCACCACGCGCATGCTGACTGCTTCATTGCCAATTCCGTGCGGACAGATGTCCGCGTGGAGCCCAGGTTTTGAAGCAAGCTGTTAACGGAACATTCCGGAAAAGCTTGCGTTCGGTGGCCCCGCCGGGCGATAGTCCGCCCGATGGAACAGCATGAATCCAACCGCCCCGCGCCGCCGCCGCGCAAACACGCTTATGTTTATGAGCGGACGACGGAGAATATCCGCGTGGCGGTGAAGCCCACTTATCTCGACGACCAGTCCGATCCGTCGGAAAGCCGCTATGTGTGGGCCTATGCGGTGACGATCGAAAATCTCGGCAGCGAAACGGTGCAGCTGATTTCGCGCTACTGGCATATCACCGATGCGCGCGGCCATGTGCAGGAAGTGCGCGGACCGGGCGTCGTCGGCGAGCAGCCTGTTCTCGAGCCGGGTCAGGCCTTCGAATATTCCAGCGGCTGTCCGCTGCCCACGCCGTCCGGCGCCATGGTCGGGCGTTATCAGCTGCGTTTGGCCTCGGGCGAGAACTTCGAGGCGCACATCCCCATGTTCCTCCTTGAAAGTCCCTACGAGCGCCGCCAGATCCACTGAGGCGTGGGTGCTGGGGCGTCTCGGGAAAGTGCAATGCCGTCATCGTCGAAATTGTCGCTGCGCGCGGGTTTGGCCGCGCCCGAAGGCCGTCCCTCGCGTGAAGACGCCGAACAGGCGATCCGCACCCTTCTGAAATGGGCGGGTGACGATCCCGGGCGTGAGGGCCTGCGCGAAACACCGGCGCGCGTCGCGCGCGCCTTCGAGGATTGGTTCTCCGGCTATCGCGTCGATCCGGAAGATTATCTCCGGCGCACCTTCGAGGAGGTCGAAGGTTATGACGACATGGTCGTGCTGCGCGACATCCGTTTCGAATCCCATTGCGAGCATCATCTGGCGCCGATCATCGGGCGCGCCCATGTGGGCTACCTGCCAACCAACAAGGTCGTTGGAATTTCCAAGCTCGCGCGGGTCGTCGAGGCCTATGCTAGGCGGCTCCAGGTGCAGGAGAAGATGAACGCGCAGATCGCGCGCTGCATCCAGAAAGTGCTGGAGCCGAAAGGCGTGGCCGTGGTGATCCAGGCCGAGCATCAATGCATGACGACGCGCGGCGTTCACAAGCCCGGCGTCAGCATGGTGACATCGACGATGCTGGGCGAATTCCGGACCAATCCGCTGACGCGGCGCGAGTTTTTGAGCGTGATCGGCAATCCGTCTTCCACGATGGAAGCCTGAAAAAACCGCGCGACGAACCAGGCGCGGTCTTCCAACATATCAGCGATTTTACCAGCGAACGCGTGGCCAAACAAAAACCCGGCCGCTCCGTCCGGAGAGCCGGGTACAACTCGCCGACATGCCATCCATGTTACCAGCTTTGATCAGATAAGTCCGGCGGACCCATCCGCGTACGGACTAACTCGCCCATTGCGCGAGCCAGTCGGCGATCGCCTGCGGTGTCATGCTGCGCGCATCGGCGAGCGCGAAAATGTCGTTCCGGTTGACGAGCTTGCCGTCGGGATCGGCGACCAGCACGCTCGGCACGCCCACCAGCCGCTCGGTGATGCCGAACCGCGCCGGCACCTGCAGATTCTTGTTGAACCGGCCGACATCGACACTGACCAGCACGTAATGCGCCTCAAGGAAGCGCCGCATCTTGGGCAGATCCATGATACCGGCGAGCACGCGGCAATCTCCGCACCAATTGCCGCCGAGATCGAGCATCACGCGCTTGTGCTCGGCCCTGGCCTTGGCAAAGGCCGCGTCCACTGCCTGATCGGCATTGGCGTTCTCGTCATAGGGATGGTCGGGCACGGTGGTGAGATCGGACAGGCTCGCGACCGCAAGCGTCGGCGCATGGGGGGCAGCCATGGCGGGCAGCGCGGCCAGCGCGAGCACAAGGGCAAAGGCCCTGGGGCGAAGGATCATCGCTCGGACTCTCGGACGAAAGGTTCCCTCTCAGAATGGGTGTCCGCGCCGGGAAAGCAAGCCGCTCGCCCCGCGAAACCCCTCAGCGGATTTCGTATGTCACATTCACAGTGGCGCTGACGCTGTTTTCGCCGCCGGCCACGGGAACGGCCGCGGCCATGCGCATCATCGGTCTCGCCATGATCGGCGACGGCGTTTCCGCGCCGCTTTCGCTGACGGCAAGGATCGGCCCGAGCTTGAACCCGCCCGCATCGGCATAGGTCTCCGCGCTGGCCTGCGCATCCTTCATCGCCGCCGCCCGCGCTTCAGCCATCAGCGGCTTGGGATCGCGGATGGAGAAATCCATGCTGCCGAGATTGTTGGCGCCCGAGGCGACCAGCGCATCGAGCGCGGG
Source organism: Rhizomicrobium sp. (assembly GCA_035502355.1). Taxonomy (GTDB): domain Bacteria; phylum Pseudomonadota; class Alphaproteobacteria; order Micropepsales; family Micropepsaceae; genus Rhizomicrobium. Next base: position 25,722 of record DATJUM010000040.1, read on the forward strand.
GCCGAGCTTTGCCAGATCGTCGACCGTCACCACCACTTCGTTCGAAACCTGATAGCCGGAAATTTCTTGCGTGGAATCGCCATTGCGGTCGGTTTTGTATTGCGGCGACACGCTGAAATCCGACGTCTGGATCGATTTGTCGGGAATGCCGAGCCGCCGGAGCGCGGCGAACACCTGGTTCATCGCGCGGCTGTTGGCGGCGAGCGCGTCGGCCGCCTTGCGCGCCGAAGTGACGACGCCGGCGCGTAGATGCGCCTCGTCTGGCGCCGCCTTGGCCTGGCCCGTTCCGGACACGGTGATGGTCCGCGGGATGGGCAGCGCGTTCTGCGCCAGCCCCGGCGCCGCCGGCGCGGCCAGCGCGAGCCCCACAATCGCGATTCCGAGAAAACCCTGCGAGAGGCGCATCCGCCATCTCCTTCAACCCCGAGGCCAAAACCTCACCCCCGACTACGGCCTTTCTGCGGCATGATTCCCCTGGGACCGCGGGCGTCCTCGCCCGCACTCCCCTCCTTGTCACGGCCCGCGCGGGCATAATCCCGACCCCGCCACCCAGCCTTCCCCCCTCCCCCGTGGCCGTGCGTGACCTGGCCAGCCAGCCCGCCGCGTCCGTCGAAGCCTTGGCGAAGACGGATTGTTCCCGCGCAACCCGCCCTGTAAAGAAACCCTCCCCCCAAAGGGCCTGTAGCTCAGTTGGTTAGAGCTGGCCGCTCATAACGGTCTGGTCGCAGGTTCGAGTCCTGCCGGGCCCACCACCCTGCGCTGCTTCGCCGAGACAGGGATTCAAAATCCGGACGCGCGGTGTTACAAACGCTTGGGGACAGTTGTCACCCAATCATAAAATAAGGCTGCTTGCCGCCGTCCGGCAGCTTCGCCCATTCGTAGAACCCGTCCCCGGGCACGAGGCAGGGCCGTGCATTGAAGGCCGCGCGAAAGCTTGGCTTGGCGGCCACCGTCTCGGCCTTGGCGTTGATGCCCGACGCCCTTCTCGTCCTTCGACCAAAGGGGCACGAGTCCCCAGCGCATCATCGCGGCCTGGCGCCGGCCCTCCGCGTCGAGCCGGATCATGACCTGCCACCGTAGCGGCGCGAAATGTACCGCGGCTCGGGATTCGAGACCGGCCCGATGTAAGGCTCGGTGATCCCGTAAAGCTCGACAAGCTCGCGCCAGGTGAACCGGTTGGTGAAGCGTCCGCACATGGGGGTGGATTGCGAGGAGTCAGCAGACAATAAACTAAGATATCATCGGGTCATATTGACCGCTAAAGGAATACCGCCCAAATTCTGGCCATGACCGTCCGCAAACCAGCAGGCAAACCCCTTCGGACGAGTGCCGGGAAGCGCTTGGCCGGTTCCCTGTCCGACAAGCGATCCGGCACGACGGGAAAAGTCAGCGCGAAATCACGGCGCGTGATGCAAGAAACGACGGATCGTTTTCACAAGGCGCTCAGCCGCCTTGCCGACCGATAGGCAAGCGTCACTACCGGGTGTCGCTGGACGAGGCGCTTCTCGCGCATGATATCGTTATCGAGCATTTCGGGGGCCGTCAGGGTATTTTGAATCGGAACGGTCTCGAATCGGCGCTGGCGCGGCCTTATTCGGGATATTACCGTTCAATTGAGCGCAAGGGCGCGGCCCTGCTGGAGTCGCTCGCTAAGAATCACGGATTTGTCGACGGCAATAAACGGACGGCAATCCTGATGCTGTCTTTGTTGGTTATAAATAGCGATAAGATTTCTATTTTGACTCGAACGCCAGAGCCAACGATGCGCTGGAGGCGCTGGTTCTGGATATCGTCGGGCACAGAATGACGTTTGAAGAAATAGTCTCGTGGGCTCAAAGACCACATTCGGAAAGCGGCTTAATCTCGTCCAATGCGACCAGCACCAACGGCGAGTCAGTCTGAAGGCAGCATGCCCCTTGGCGGCCACCATCTCGGCCTTGGCATTGATGCCCTTGGGCGCCCCCCGTCGTCCTTCGACCAGACGGGCAGGAGCCCCCAGCGCATCATGAGGGGTTCGCGCTGGCCCTCTCCGCTTTGCCACGAAAGACTTCCTGACAGAGCACGGTTGGACTCGGCCGAGAGACGTTCAATTCGAACAACGTACCTTTAGCTAAGATAGTTTATTTTCTGCGCTATATCGCGGTACCGCAGATAAGATGATACGGGTGCATCTGCTTTTGCCGGCCGCAACGGGCACAGGTCAGGATTACGAGATAATCGGCGTCGCAGGCGTCGGCGAGCGTGAGAAGCGGGCCGTCGGGCTTACGCCTCCGCATGGCGCGTGGCGTCCACGGCCTGCGAAAATCTGTTCCGGTGCCGGTTCGCCTTGTAGCTCTCATATTCAGCCACGAATTGCTCGCCCGCCTAGCGCAGCTCGAACTCGATACGCGCCATGCCCTCTTCCCTGGTCGCGTGGGTTTTAGAGCAGCGGCCGTTGATGGCGGAGGTCCAAGGATAATTGCCCTCGGCGTCGCGCACGCCGCTCGCATGAAAGCGCACATCGCCGCCGCCGACCGGGTCCCCATACCCCTCGCAATCGCCGCGGCCCAATCGGGACCATTGGTCCCTGGCCATGGGAACGATACGAGAACAGAATGCGGGCGGAGTCCAGCGCGAATGTGCGCGCGGCTGGGTCGCACTTGATGCACCGCATCAGATGCAGTAATCCCCCCCATGCGGACCACGCTCGATATCGATGACGATGTGCTGGAGGCGGCCAAGGTGCTGGGGCGGCGCACCAACAGGACGGCCGGGGCCGTGCTGTCGGAGCTGGCGAGGCGGGCCTTGACGGAGGCGCCGCGTGGGGCGCGAAAGCGCAGGGTGGAAGCCGCGGTAGGCGGGTTCGAGCCGTTCGAAAAGCGGGGCGGCGTTGTAACAAATGCGCTGATCGACCGGCTCAGAGAACAGGATGCCTATTGAGCGGAACAGGGCCGCGCGGGCGCTGTTCGATGTCAATGTGCTCATCGCGCTTCTGGATCGCGATCACGTCAGCCACGCTGCGGCAACGGCCTGGTATCGTGCCCACGCCGAATATGGCTGGGCGTCATGCCCGATCACCGAGAACGGAACCGCGCGGCTGATGTCCAGTCCCGGTTATCCCAATCCCGTCCCCGTCGCTGAAGTCGTTTCGCGACTGGGCAAGGCGGCGCGGTCCGGGCCGCACGAATTCTGGCCGGACGATGTGAGTTTGCTGGACGCATCCGCCTTCGATCGTCAGGCCATCCTCGGTCCCAAGCAGATCACGGATCGTTATCTGATCGCACTTGCAGTGAAACATCGCGGCCGGTTGGGGACGTTCGATCAGGGAATTCGCCCGACCGGTGTTCGCGGCGCCTCGGACGAGCATATCATGCAGCTGCGCGGCTGACGCCCCGCGCCACGGGTAAGGGAGCTTCCGCCCCCTGCCCACGAAGCGAATCGCCCCGAGCCACGCGCCACAAGCCGCAAATGTTCATGACTGCCGTAGCCGTGCGTGGGCCCTTAGCGGCGTGCGGCTTATTCACGCTACACTGAAGCAAGCGAATCGGAACGCCGCGTCCCTGAAGGCCAGGGGGCGCGTTAGCCGGGCAGGCGTTCGAATTCATCTCAAGGAAGCATCATGTCTCAACGGAAAACACGAAATCCCCGGGCACGCCTGCGATCGGTCGCCGCGCTGCCGCTTTGCGTGGCTGTCCTCATGACATACGGTATTTTGGGCGCGGCTGCGGGCGGTGGCGGATTCAAGGTACTCTATAACTTCAACAACCAGAGCGGGAGCGGCGGCGCGTTTCCGGTGGACGGCGTGGTGAGGGACAGCGCCGGCAACCTCTACGGCATGACGTTTTACGGCTACGGTGTGTCCACTCCGGGGCTCGTGTACAAGGTCGCGCCGGACGGCACCGAAACCGTGCTCCACCAATTCACGAACGGAAGCGATGGCGGCGACCCCGAATATGATTTGGTGCTGGACGAGGCGGGGAATGTCTATGGCACGGCCCTCGCGGGCGGCGCCGATGGTACAGGTCTCGTGTTCGAGCTGGCGCCGGACGGCACCGAAACCGTGATCCATTCCTTCACGAACGAAAGCCCCCGCTCGGGCGTGATGAGGGACAGGAACGGAGATTTCTATGGCACGGCAGCCGGCGGCTGCTGCGGCCTTGTCTACAAGCTTGGCAAGGATGGCACCGAGACGGTGCTCTACACCTTCACCGGGGGAGGCGACGGCGATGGTCCTGCCTTTTCCGGGCGGCTCGTCAAAGACAAGGCGGGCAATCTCTATGGCACGACTGTTGGTGGCGGTGCCTATGGCGAAGGCGTTGTTTTCAAGGTTGCGCCGTCCGGCACCGAAACCGTGCTGCATTCCTTCGGAGCGGAAGGCGACGGCAAGATCCCGGAAGCCGGCGTGGTCGAGGGCAAGGCGGGAAATCTCTACGGCACGACCTATATGGGCGGCGGAACGGGCTGCGGCAATGGTTGCGGCACCGTGTTCCAGCTCGCTCCAGACGGTACCGAGTCGGTACTTTATCTTTTCTGCAGCCAGCCCAATTGCAGCGATGGCGGCTATCCCGAATCCGGTCTGGTCGAAGACAAGGCGGGCAATCTCTATGGCACAACCACCGAGGGTGGCACCGGGCCGGGTTGCATCGACGGCTGCGGCACCGTCTTCAAATTGCCTGCGGATGGTGGTATCGAGACAGTGCTTTATTCCTTCACAACCACGGACGGTGCCGTTGGCGTTGACGTCAATGACGTCAGTCAGGGCTCGCCGGGGGAAAATGGCGACCTCTATGGCACAACCCAATATGGTGGTACCTATAGTGCCGGCACGGTCTTCAAGCTCAAAAAATAATGTCGGCATAAAGTTCGGGGACAGCCGCTCATGTCACCGGTGACGGGAAGGCACGCCCCTCAGTCTTATGACCACAATTCTTGGCGTCGTGCGGAAACGTCTCGGCGTCGACATCCGTGCGCGCGCCGCAAAAGCGGCCTGAGAATTCGCCCTGCGAACTATCTGCTTGTCGCCCTGGCTGCTTGTCGCCCGGGAATCCCGCAATCAATTCTCGCCCGTCGCCAGGCTCCAGGCGATCCTGCCAAGTGCGCCGAGCAGGAGGACGGCGCTGGCCAGCAGCTGGATCAGGAAGCCCGTGCTGCGTTTGGCCGGATCGGCCATGTAGCCGGCGGAGTAGACGAGCCGCCCGATGATCCAGACAACGCCGAGGCCGGCGGCGACCCGCTCGTTCCAGTAGATCGCGAAAAGCCAGAGGCTCACCAGGAAAATCGGCAGCCATTCGAGCGTGTTGGATTGCACCCGGATCGCGCGCTCCAGCAGCGGGTCGCCGGTCATGGCGGGCGGTTCGATGCCGCTTTTGCCGCGTGTGCGCGCCACCTTGAGGCTCATCCAGAAATACATCAGCAGCGCCAGCAGCGAGACGATGGCGGTCCAGCGATGATCCATCATGCCATTGGTTCCCCGAAAAGGCGGCGCATGAAGCTTTGCAGCTTTGCACCTGGCGCGTCCATGCCACGTATCCGGCTACGAGGGTATAGGTGAAGCCGGTCACGAACCGGTGCCCGCAGCGTTCCGGTCCATCGGCTGCTCCGCGAACCAGGGCCGCGCATCGCCCGTAAACAGGAAATAGAACGAAGCCGCCTCTGCAAGGACGGAGAGAAGCGCCATGCCGGTCAGGGGAAGCTGGTCCCCGGACCAGACGGACGGATCAAGAAATTCGAGCGGCAATGATATAATAAACGATACCAGCAATACCCATCGCGCCCAGTTCTTGCGCCGCCGCACCGCGAACCACAGAAAGGGCAGGAGTGTCGCAAGCGAGAGCGCCGTTCCGCCCGCGGCGAGCGCGGTCTGGACAGATCGCGTCGCGCCAAAGTTCAGCAATGTCGAATTCGGCGGGGTCAGCGGAATCTCCGCCGCGCCGATCACGAACGCCGCCCACCACAGCCACAGGAAGCGCCGGACGTTTGTCGGCATGGAATGCTGCTTTCGCGGCCCTGCGTTCACGGCCGTCCCGCGTTGCGATCACAATGGCAAATACCATGACAGCGGCAGTGTCTCCCACTCCGTTCAGTGGCCGGGATAACGGCCCGTGACCAATCCTTAACCGGGACTGCCTTAGAGCGGCTGGTTCGGAAAACCTGCTTCAGGCGCATATGCAGACGCACCAGGCCCTCCAGATCCCGACAAGGAAGCTGATGGTCGATATTTCGCTCGCCAGCGGGGCAAGTCTCTCCGGCAATGTTTATGTGCCCGATCAGGCGCGTCTGAGCGACGTGCTGAACGACGAGCGGGGCTTTCTTCCGGTTGAATGTTCAGATGGCACCTTTGTAGCCGTTTCAAAGCGCGCTATCGAACGGATTACGCTTCCATCGGCGGAGACCGCCAGCCGCCGTAGCGATCCCTTTGCGACATGGATCACGCTGACCGATATTCAGAACAGACCGATCTACGTCAACATGGATCGCGCGATCAGCCTGAAGCGCGCCATGGCGGAGCGCAGAGGCAGAACCGCAGAGCGCACCGCCATCGGATTCACGGGAGCCGAAAATGAGCCCCTTCTCGTGATCGAATCTCCGGAGGAGATTCTCGCCCTGATAGAAGCTGCCAAAAAATAATTGGAATGAAGTGACGCCAGGTCGCGGTAGCCGCGATCGCCCTTTGCAGGAACTGGCTCTCCTACCTTTGGGAGAATCGATCGTGACACGATATCATACGACCGCAACAAGAGTCGCGGCCGGCTGGAAATCGACAGGGTCATCGTGGCGAATGTCGAGCAGTCGCGGAGGACAACAACGATGTCGATACTGGTGACCGGAGGTGCCGGCTATATTGGCAGCCACACGGCGCACGCGCTTGCCGATCGCGGCGAGAATATCGTGGTTCTTGACAATCTCGTGTCCGGAGTCCGCGCGTTTGTTCCGGCAGCGGCTGGTTTTGTGAATGGGACCGCAGGAAATCGCGAGATTGTAGGTCGC
>DATJUM010000041.1:0-36111 GCA_035502355.1 Rhizomicrobium sp.
GGGCTGCCGGCGATGGCGCGGATCAGCCAGTTCTGCCAGGCAATGGCTTCTTCCATGTAGCCGGCATTCATGAAGGCGAGCAGCGTGAACGTGGCGTCGCGCAACCAGCAGAAACGGTAATCCCAGTTGCGCGCGCCGCCGATCTTCTCGGGCAGCGAGGTCGTCACCGCTGCGACGATGCCGCCCGTGGGCCGATAGCTCAGCGCCTTGAGCGTGATCAGCGAGCGGCGGATGTCCTTGCCCCAGCGTCCGTCCAGCACGCAGCGCTTGCTCCACTCCGTCCAGTATTTCTCCGTTTCATCGAGCATGGTCTCGAGGCTCGGCAGAAACGGTATGGGCAGATGGGAGGGCGAATGCATGAGAACAAACGAAACCGTTTCGCCGGCGCGCACCGTGAACCGTGCCTTGGTGCGCATGTCCTCGCCATAGAGCGGCGCGAAGGTGCGCAAGGTGAGCAGATCCGGGCCGGCCACGGCGGAAAGCGTCCGTTCGTCGACGCGCGTGACCCAGGGCACAGTGAGGCCGTAATCAAACCGGATGACGAGTTCGGTGTCGAAATCGACGGCCCCGCGCGCTCCCATCACCAGTCTCACGATGCAACTGTGATCGGTGCCGATCGGCATGAAATCGATCACCTGTGCCTCGCCCTTGGACGTCTTGAAATGTGTTTCGAGGATGAGCGTGCCGTCGCGGTAGCGGCGTTCGACCTTATATTTGTCGCGCGGCGCGATCTGCCAGCGCCCATGGCGTGAGTCGCCGAGCAGGGCTGCGAAGCAGGCGGCCGAGTCGAAACGCGGCAGGCAGAGCCAGTCGATCGAACCGTCGCGGCCAATAAGCGCCGCGGTGCGCATGTCGCCGATCAGCGCATAATCTTCGATGCGCCCGGCCATTCAGCCCTGGCCGGCCGCGGCGCGGTCGAGAAACCAGATCACCTCGCCATGGGGCCTTATGCGCGCCGCGGGAAGGCTTTCGTCTCCGCTTCGCACCGCCCGGACGGCCGACGTCTTTTCGGGGCCGGCAGCGAGGAATGCGATGATACGGCTCGATTCGATCGCGGGATAGGTGAGCGTGATGCGCATCTCGGCGCGACCGCCTGTGACCGCCGCCACCCAGCGCCGCCGTTCTTCAAGCACGGGCTGCCCCGGAATGAGCGACGCCGTGTGTCCATCGCCGCCCAGTCCCAGAAGCATGATGTCAAACAGCGGCCGGGCGGGATCGAATTCGTCGGCGCCATAAATCCGTTTCAGCAATGTCTCATAGCGCACCGCCGCGTCTCCCGGCGTTCCGTCCACCGGCATGGGATGAATGTGCGCCGACGGCACAGGCACGCGCGACAGCATCGCTTCTTTGGTCATGCGGTAGTTGCTGGCGGGGTCGTCGTAAGGAACAAAGCGCTCATCGCCCCAGAAGAGCTCGAGCCGGTCCCAGGGCACCCGGGCGCGGAATGCGTCACTCGCCAGCAGCGAGTAAAGCTCCTTCGGTGTCGATCCGCCGGAGAGCGAAATACGAACGAGCCCCGGGGCGGGCCCAACGGTGTCGACAAACCATTCCGCCACGCGCCGCGACAACGCATGAACATCGTCGGCTACGTCGAGGCGCCCGCTCATGTTTCCCGTCATCGCATCACCGGATGGCGCGCCAAGTCCGGCCGTCGCGTGCGAGCAGTTTGTCCGCCGCGGCGGGGCCGGCGCTGCCCGCTGCATAATTTGGAAATGCTTCTGTCGGCGGCGCGCTCCACGCTTTGAGCAGCGGATCGACCACGCGCCAGGAGGCTTCGACCTGATCGGCGCGCTGAAACAGCGTCGCGTCGCCCTGGATGCAATCATATAGCAGTGTCTCGTAGCCGACCGCGGGCGATTGTTTGAACCAGTCCGAATAGTGGAAATCCATGGCGACGCTGTCGAGAAGCATTTCCGGTCCCGGCCGCTTGGCATTGAACCGCAGCCGGATGCCCTCGTCGGGCTGGATTTGCAGGATCAGCCAATTGTCGTGCAACTCGTCGGTCGGCGTGTCGCGGAACAGCATCAGCGGGGCGTCCTTGAAACGGATCGCGATCTCGGAACTGCGCTTCGGCATCCTCTTTCCGGTGCGCAGATAGAACGGCACACCCGCCCAACGCCAATTGTCGATACAGAGCCGCAGGGCGGCATAGGTTTCGACAATGGAATTGGGGGCAACGTTCGGCTCTTCGCGATAGCCGCGCACGGCTTTGCCATCGATACTGCCGGCGCCGTATTGGCCGCGCGCCGCGTTATCCGGTGCGAGCGTATGGACCGCCTGGAACAGTTCGGCTTTCTTGCTTCGCACCGCATCGGCGTCGAAGGAGGCGGGCGGTTCCATCGCCGTCATCGCGACGAGCTGGAAGAGATGGTTCGGCACCATGTCGCGCAGCGCGCCGGTCGCTTCGTAGAATTTGCCGCGGTCCTCGATGCCGATCGTTTCCGACACCGTGATCTGCACATGGTCGATGCGGTCGCGGTTCCAGATCGGCTCAAACAGGCCATTGGCGAAGCGCAGCGCCATGATGTTCTGCACCGTTTCCTTGCCGAGAAAATGATCGATGCGGAAGATCTGGCTTTCCTTGAGGCATTTGAGCACGCGCGCATTCAGCGCCATCGCGGATTCAAGATCGTGCCCGAACGGCTTTTCGATCACTACGCGCCGCCAGCCATTTGTTTCATTCGTCAGGCCGACTCCGGAAACCGACTCGACCAGCGGCCCAAAGAACCGGTCCGGCACCGCGAGATAGAACAGCGCGCAGCCCTGCAGATGCTCCTTGTTGTCGCGGTCGTCGAGATGCTTCTTGAGCTTCTCGAACGTTCCGGGGTCGTTGAAGTCCCCTGCGACATACGACATGGCCGAACCGAGCGTATTCCAGGTGTCTTCGTCGATGGCGGTGGCTTCGAACTCGCCGCCGCCCTGTTTCACCGTGTCTTCCAGAAAATCGTGCAGCTGCGTGCGCCACGCCTCCGCGCCGATATCGTTGTGATCGACGCCGATCAGCGCGAAGGGCTGCGGAAGTAGGCCGGAACGGGAAAGATTGTAGAGCGCCGGGATGATCAGGCGCTTGGTCAGATCGCCATTCGCGCCAAAAATCACCATGGCGCAGGGCTGGGCGCGCTCCGCCTTCATGACGCAGAACCGGGATGCGCCGCGCCTTTTTCGAGCTGACCCTCAATATGTCCCCCGAATTGGTTGCGCAGCGCGGACAGCAGTCTGTCCCCGAAATCGTGATCGAGTCGCGAACGGAAACGGGCATACAGCGCTGCCGACAGAACCGGCGCCGGTATGGCCTCCTCGATCGCGGCATTGATTGTCCAGCGTCCCTCGCCGGAATCGTCGACAAAGCCAGAGAATTCGGAGAGATCGGGATTGGCCGCCAGCGCGATAGCGGCAAGGTCGAGCAGCCAGGAGGAAATGACACTGCCGCGCCGCCAGACCTCGGCGATATCCGGCAGATTGAGCTTGTAACGTTCGGTTTCGGACGCATCCTCGGCCTTGCCGCGCAGGATCGAGAACCCTTCGGCATAGGCCTGCATCAACCCATACTCGATTCCGTTGTGGACCATCTTCACGAAATGGCCCGAGCCGACGGGACCCGCATGCAGATAGCCTTGTTCGGGCCGCGGATCGCGGCCTTCGCGTTTCGGCGTGCGGCTGATGTCGCCGAGCCCGGGCGCGAGCGCGGCAAATATCGGATCGAGCCGGTCGACGACGTCCTTCTCGCCGCCGATCATCATGCAATAGCCGCGTTCGGCGCCCCATACGCCGCCCGACGTGCCGACATCAACGTAGTGGATACCATTCGGCTTGAGCGCCTGGGCCCGGCTTATATCGTCGCGATAGAAGGTGTTGCCGCCGTCGATGATCGTGTCGCCATTTTCAAACAATTTGCCGAGTTCGGCGACGGTGTCCTCGGTCGGTTTGCCGGCGGGCAGCATCACCCAGGCCGCGCGCGGCGATGCCAGCAGTTTGGGAATGTCGGCAAGCGCGTGCGCGCCTTTGGCATGTTCGCTTTCGAGTGTTTTCACCGCCTGTGGATCGCGATCGAAAGCGATCACCTCATGGCCATGTTGCATCAGGCGGCGGGCGATATTGCCGCCCATCCGCCCCAGTCCGATGATCGCAATCTGCATAATGCCCTCTGGTGAGTAGATGTCATTACTTGCTCGTCATCGCCCGGCTCGTCCGGGCGATCCAATCTTGTCGGACATCGGATCGCCCGCATAAAGCGGACGACGACGAATAGGGGGAAGGGACCGCGAGCACCGCTACCCCAGCGCCTGCCCGAAGGCGGCTTTGAGCGCGGTCAGTCCGCGCGGAAGATCATGCAGGTGCAGCCGCACGGCTCGGCGCTTGCGCTCGTTCAGCACTTCAAAATCGCCCTGCGCCTGCGCGAGCTGGACGGAACCGAAGCTAAGCTTGCGATTCTCCAGCGGTACGTCCTCCGCGTGATCGCAGGTGAGCGTGAGAAACACGCCGCTGTTGGGGCCGCCCTTATAGGCCTGGCCGGTCGAATGCAGATAGCGCGGGCCGAATTCGAGGCAGGTTGCAATCCGTTTCCGGTTGCGCACGTCAAGCCGCAAAGCCTCCAGTGCCGATGCATGCTCTGGCGTCGGCGGCAGATAGGCAAGGAGCGCGAAGTAATCCTTGTCGTGGATTCGCGAGAGATGGGCGCGCAGGCAATCGGCGAGCGAACGTGCTTCCGCGCAATCCTTCCGGATCGCCGCATCGGCGAACACGGCGACCCCATCATGCACATAGTCCGGCCGCTGGCGCGGCGGCGCATCTTCGCGTTCCATCTGGTCGGTCAACTCGCGCGTCCGCTTCTTGCTGGCTTCCACATCGGGCTGATCGAAGGGATTGATGCCAATTACCGCGCCTGCGACCGCAATCGCCATCTCCCAGACGAAGAACATCTGGGCGATCTGATAGGTGTCGTCGATGACGAGGCGCAGCACCGGATGCCCGCTTGCCGCGAGCGCCTGTAGCTTCGGGCCATATTCGTCGCGGCCCTCAAGCTCGAGATGCACGAACACCCGGTCCGAGCCGTAGGCGCCGGGGCCTGCGAGTCGTTCCTTGTCGATCGGGATCAGGCCCTTGCCCTTTTTGCCGGTGGATTCGGCTATCAGCTGTTCAAGCCAGGTACCGAGGCTCGCAATGGCAGGCGAGGCGATGATGGTAATTTTATCGCGGCCAAAATCGCGCGCCAGCACGCCGAGCGCAGCACCGAGCTGCACGCCCGGATTGGCCGCAGGCGGAACCATGTCCGCGCAGCTCTGACGGGCAGTTTCGGCTTCCTTGAGCAGGCGCCGGAAGTCGATGCCCGTGGCGGCGGCGGGGACGAGCCCGAAATCCGAAAGCACCGAATAACGGCCGCCGATCGCCGGATCGCCATGGAATATTGCCTTGAAGCCGTCGCGTTTGGCTTCCTGATCGAGAGCCGTTCCGGGATCGGTGATGGCGACGAAATGCTGCGCTGGCGGCGCGTTCGGAACCGCTTCGCGCGTGACCTGCATGAAATGGTCGCGCAGGATATTGGGTTCGAGGGTCGTTCCCGATTTCGAGCTGACGAGGAACAACGTCTTGCCGGCGTTGATTGCATGTTGAACGGACAGGATTTGCTCGGGATCGGTGGAATCGAGCACATGCAACGCGGGCCAATCCGGGGAATGGCCGAACGTATCGCCAAGAACCTGGGCGCCGAGGCTCGATCCGCCCATGCCGAGCAGGACCAAATGCTCCGTGCGTTCGTCCTTCACCGCTTTGGCTAGTTGCTCGAGCTGTGCCGTATCGGCGAGTTCGCGTGCTGTTATATCCATCCAGCCGAGCCAGTGATCTTCGTCGGCATTCGTCCAGAGTGATTTGTCGCGCGCCCAGAGGCGGCGGATTTTTCCGCCGTTCGCCCATTGCGCGACCTCGTTTTCGATGGTGTCTTGTGCCGCTCCGAGCGTGCTCTCCAGGCGCAGCACTCTTGCGCCGAGAATTTTCGCCCGCTTGGCCGCCAGCGCGCCGTAAAGCTGATCGGCGGCTTTCGCGAACAGATCGACGCCTTCGGTCACCAGCTCGTCCGTGATCTTGTCGAGCGACACGCCGACCTTTTCGAGACCGGCGAGGGTTTTGCGCGCTTCGTCCACATCCGCATCCAGCGTCGCGGCGGGATGGCCATGATCACGGAAGGCATCGAGCGTCTCGAGCGGTATGGTATTGACGGTATCCTGGCCGATCAACGAATCGACATAGAGCGTGTCGGAATAGGCTTTGTTCTTCGTGCTCGTCGAGGCCCACAACAGCCGCTGCGGCCGGGCGCCAAGCTTTTTGAGCTTCTCCCAGCGCTCGCCCGAGAAAGCCTGTTTGTAATATTGATAGGCAAGCTTCGCGTTGGCAATCGCCGTCTTGCCCTTCAGCGATTCGATGACGGCGCGCGAATTCGCGTCGGCCTGGGCAAATTTTTTGTCAAGTTCGCTATCCGCTTTCGTATCGATCCGGCTGACGAAGAAGCTCGCCACGCTGGCGATGAAATCGAGCTCCTGCTTGCGCGCCAGATCTTCGAGTCCCGAGAGATAGGCTTCGACCACGTCTTCATAGCGCGCCTGGGCAAAGAGCAGCGTAATGTTGACGTTGATGCCTTCACCGAGCAGCGTACGAATCGCGGGCAGGCCTTCACGCGTGCCGGGAATCTTGATCATCAGATTGGGTCGGCCGATCTCGGTCCACAGCGCGCGCGCTTCGGCGATCGAGGCTTCGGTGTTGTAGGCGAGATAGGGCGAAACCTCGATGCTCACATAGCCGTCTTTGCCGCGTGTCGAGTCATAGATCGGGCGCAGCGCATCGGTCGCCGTCTGGATATCGCCCACGCTGAGGCGCCGGAAGATCGTCGCCACACTATAACCGTCCGCCGCGAGTGCGGCGATGTCGCCATCGTATTCCGTGCCGTGGCTGAACGCCTTTTCAAAGATGGAGGGATTGGATGTCATTCCCTTGAGGCCGTCCTCCGCGATCATGCGGCGGAACTGGTTGCTCGCCAGGAATTCGCGGCTCAGGAAATCGAGCCATACCGACTGGCCGTAGTCTTCAAGTTGCTTGAGCCTGTTCATCTGCCACTCCCGGCCGCCGCGATTTGGGCGCGCACCGCCTGTTCGACGGCTTCGGCGGTGATTCCGAAATGTTTGTAGAGATCGGCGGCGGGTGCCGAAGCGCCGAAACTCTTCATCCCGATGCGCGCGCCCGCGCGGCCGACATAGCGCTCCCAGCCAAGCGTGCTGCCGGCTTCGACGGACACGCGCGCGGCGATCTCCGGCGGCAGCACGCTGTCGCGATAGGCCTCGGTCTGCGCCTCGAACAATTCCCAGCTCGGCATGGAGACGACGCGCACCCGGATACCCGCCTTGGCGAGAGACTCGCGCGCCGCAACCGCGATCTGCACTTCGCTGCCGGTTGCGATGACGATCGCCTGCGGCGCGGCACCGCCGGGATCGGCGAGCACATAGGCGCCCTTTGCAGCACCACTCGCCGGAGCAAATTTCTTGCGATCGAAGGTCGGAACCTTCTGGCGCGTCAGGACCAGGCAGGCCGGACGGTCCCGCAACTCCATGATCACCCGCCAGCATTCGGCAACTTCGTTCGCGTCGCAGGGCCTGAGCACCATCATGTGCGGCATGGCCCTGAGACTCATCAGCTGTTCGATCGACTGATGCGTGGTGCCGTCTTCGCCCAGTCCGATGGAATCGTGGGTGAAGACAAAGATGCAGGGGATCTCCATGATCGCGGAAAGCCGCATCGCCGGCCGCATGTAATCGCTGAAGATGAAGAAGGTGGCGCCGAAGGCGCGGATGCCCGACAGCGTCATGCCGTTGACGATCGCGCCCATCACATGTTCGCGTATGCCAAAATGGAAATTGCGGCCGGAGTAATTATCCGGCTCGAAATCGCGGTTGTCCTTCAGCAGCGTCTTGGTGGAGGGCCAGAGATCGCCCGCGCCGCCCATCAGCCATGGCACTTTGCTCGCAATCGCATTCAGCACCTTGCCGCCGCTGTCGCGCGTGGCAATGCCCTTGTCGTCGGCTGGAAAACTCTCGATGCCTTCGTCCCATCCGGCCGGCAGCTTGCGCGCCCGCATCTGTTCGAGTTCACGCGCGAGGTCGGGAAACTGATCGCGATAGCGCGCCGAGAGATCCTGCCACTCCTGAAAGAGCTTCGCGCCGCGTGCGCCCAGGCGTTCGGCAAAACGCTCCTTCACGCCATCGGGCACATAGAAGGTCTTGTCCTCCGGCCAACCATAGGCCCGCTTGGCGCCACGCACTTCCTCCTCGCCAAGCGCCTCGCCATGCGCTTCCTTCGTGTCCTGCCTGTGCGGCGCGCCATAGCCGATATGGCTGCGCACGATGATGAAGGTGGGCTGGCTCTTGGTGGCGGCGGCGACGCTCAGCGCCTCGTCGATGGCGGCGGTATCGTTCGCGTCGGCCACGTGCAGAACGCTCCAGCCATAGGCCTCGAAGCGCGTGGCGATATCCTCGTCGAAGGTGATCGCGGTGTCGCCTTCGATCGTGATGTGGTTCTGGTCGTAGATCCAAACCAGATTCGAAAGTTTGAGATGGCCGGCGATCGAGGCTGCCTCGTGGCTGATGCCTTCCATCATGTCGCCGTCGCTGCAGATCACCCAGACGCGATAGTCGAAAAGGTCGAGACCGGTCTTGTTGAAATGCGCGGCGCGCCATTTGGCGGCGATCGCATGGCCGACGCTCATGCCGACGCCCTGGCCCAGCGGCCCGGTTGTCACTTCCACGCCCGTCGTCAACCCATATTCGGGATGGCCCGGAGTCTTGCTGCCAAGCTGGCGGAACTGTTCGATGTCTTCGAGGGTGACCGCGTCCCTGCCAGTCGGATTGCCGTTCGCATCGACATCCCGCACGCCGGCAAGATGCAGCGTCGCATAGAGCAGCATCGAGGCATGGCCGGCCGAAAGAATGAAGCGATCACGTGCCGGCCATAGCGGATTTTGCGGATCGTATCGCAGATGGTTCTGCCACAGCGCGTACATCACCGGCGCAAGCGCCATCGGCGTGCCCGGGTGCCCGGAATTCGCCTTTTCCACCGCATCCATCGCGAGAGTGCGGATCGTGTCGATACAAAGTTTGTCAAGATGATCTGACATGGCGCCCCTTGGGCCAACCCAGCCTGAAACGGCGCGCCCGGGAGGCGCAGCCGAGATTTAACCAACGCCTGGAAGTTGCGATAGTTCCGGTCTGGCGGGCAAGGCTGCAATTGTCGATCGCAGCGCGTTTCCCCACATGCCTGTTATGCCCATCCTGCAGGAGAACGCGCGGAGCTGAGAATGACATCGGCGCCATCAGCGGCTCGTTCAGCATGATTGCATTGTCGCGGCATTCTGTGGCGGAGCGGCCACAGAAATGGCATGGAATTCATTGGAGCACAGGGCCATCTCTGATAGACTTTTGATCGGGAGCGGAGGGTTTCCTCTGGTCTCTCCGGCTCCCGCGAGAACGGGGGTTCCGTGCGCGTGAAGGTGATTATGGCGGCGGCGGTGGTTTGTGCTGCCCTCCTTGGGGGCGGCATGCCTTTGCGCGCCATGACGGCAGGATCGGATACCTGGCTCCAGACGGCCGACACCTATCATGACAATTTGGCGGCGCCCAACCTGCCTTTCGTTGTGGGCGCTGTGGGCCTCACGCCGGGTAGTCCCGAAGCAGCAATCAATTCGCCCTTCGCATTTTCGGCTGCATCGCCGGCCGGTCTGCTTTCCGTGTCAGGCAACAGCACCGCGCTTTGGGCGCCTCAGCTCACCGGCGGCCCGGCGGCTTATCACGCGCTGCGCAATTTCGATCTCGTTGACAGGTTCGCCGGCGGCTTCGCATTCGACCTCGGTTATGATTTCGACCAGGGCCGGCGCTTCAATCCGACCGATGTCCGCGCCGATCCCGCCTTGGGCGGCGTCTTTCTCTCGCCCGCAGACTTCAACTATTCCGGTTTCGGCGAAAGCGGCGTTCATGCCGGCGCATCACTCGGTCTTGGCAATGGCGTGAGCCTCAATTTCGGCGGTTCCGAATCCGGCTCTGACCGCAGCCTGTTCGAGCCGTCACTGGCGCCCTATCCCGTACCCGATGCCGGCTTGGGTTTCGGCCAGGAGCAGGCCGATACGGTGCTGGCGGGCGTCGACTGGAAATTCGCTCCCTGGGCCGGCATGGACCTTTCGGCCGAGCATGACGCCGCACGTGCCGGCTTTGCGGGAAACTCGGCAGGCGCGTTGGTCCCTGGCTATGCCGGGCTCGCAAAGGGGTCCTCCGACACGATCGGCGCGTCCGCCCGTGTCGCGCTCGGCAAGGGCTGGGTGACGAGCTTCTCCTACAATCAGGGGGTCACGCAGCTCGACCTCAGGCCCGGCTTCAATGCGTTCGCGACCGACAGCATGCGCAGCCGTTCCTACGGTGTCGCCGTGGCCAAGCACGGGCTGTTCGGCGACGACTCACTTGGCATTGCCGTCTCACGGCCGCTCAATCTCGGTCCGAACGACATCGGCCTTGGCACCGCGCCCGTCGATCCCTTCGACGGTTTCATTTCTGCCAACACCCATCCCATCCTGGGCGGCCAGAGCTCCGAAACCGATCTGCAGCTCGGCTACGTCACCACCTTTCTCGACGGCGCCTTCGCCCTGCAGGCCAATGCCGGCTACCAGATGAACGCCGAAGGCCAAACCGGCGCCAACGGCGTGACGGTACTGTCGCGTGCGAAGATCAATTTCTGAGCAGAGCGCGTCGCGCCATCTCAAAATATCACCACGGTCACGCGGCTACTGAGACGCACGGGTCACAGATCGCTAACAACCACGATATCGGTGAACAGAATGCTGTTCACGGCTCTTTTCCCGCGTCAATCGCTTGGCCTCGAATTTTGCGATGGCAAGCGAGACGTTTTGGCCCATGACACCGGTTCTTTTCGATCAGCGCGGCAATCGCAAATATCTCGTTGCCAGAGAGCGGCTCGCATTCGTCTATGCCGCCTCAAAGGAAAGCGAAGCTGTCCCGGCCTTTTTCCTCACTCTGGCATTTATCGGCGCTCGAATTCCCGAGGTTCTGGCTCTCACTGCCGCTCGCGTTGACGCAACGGACGAGGCGATCATTATTGAGACGCTGAAGCAACGGAAGAAGCACGTGTTTCGAGCTGTACCAGTGCCCCGGGCATTAGCGCCGCTTCTTACGCTGTATGGCGCAGGAAAAGATGGACACCCCTGGCCTTGGAGCCGTACAAATGCATGGAAGGTCGTCAAGGCCGTGATGCGTCAGGCCGGTATTGCCGAAAGTCTTTGCAAGCCAAAGGCATTACGTCTTGCTTTTGCTGTCGAAGCTGGTCAAAAGGGAATTCCTCTCAACATCGTACAGCGTTGGTTGGGCCACGCCCGTATCGAGACGACGGCAATCTACGCAAGCGCCATAGGGGACGAAGAGAGGAATTTGGCTCGGAGAGCTTGGAGTTCACTGGAACTCGCATTACCTGAAGGCTGCCCAGCGCAATCTGAGCGCATTGCCCACCACGCTCACGGAGGAAAGCGCCATCGCGGCGGCCGCGATGACGGGGGAAAGAAGGATGCCGAAGGCCGGATAGAGAGCGCCCGCCGCAACCGGCACGCCCACGGCGTTATACGCAAAAGCGAAGAACAGATTCTGGCGGATATTGCGCATGGTGGCCCGCGATAAAAGACGCGCCCGCACGATGCCCTGCAAATCACCTTTGAGAAGCGTTACGCCTGCGCTTTCCATGGCGACATCGGTGCCCGAACCCATGGCGATGCCAACGTCGGCGGCGGCAAGCGCGGGAGCGTCGTTGACGCCGTCTCCGGCCATGGCGACGATGCGACCTTCCTGCTTGAGTTTCGCGACGACGGCGCTCTTTTGGTCGGGCAGGATCTCCGCCTCGATGTCATCAATGCCGAGCTTCTTGGCCACGGCCAGGGCAGTGGTACGATTGTCTCCCGTTAGCATCACGATCCGGACGCCATCCTCGCGCAAGGCCCTGAGCGCGGCAGGCGTGGTTTGCTTGATGGGATCGGCTATCGCAAAAACGCCCGCGAGCCTGCCATCTATGGCGGCGTAGATCGCCGTCGCGCCTTCCTTTCGCTGCGCATCCGCCTTCGCAGCGAGCGCATCCGTGGCGACACCTTGTTCGCTCATGAAGGGCAAATTGCCGAGCAGAACTTTCTTGCCCTCGACGAGGCCGAGCGCGCCCTTGCCGGACGGGGAATCGAATTCGTCCACCTGAGGAATGGCAAGTTTGCGGCTCTCCGCCGCGGCCACGATGGCGGCGGCAAGCGGATGTTCGCTCCCACGTTCGACCCCGGCGGCAAGGCGGAGCAATTCGTTTTCTTCTACACCTTGTATCGTGACGATTGCCGTCACGGCGGGCTTGCCTTCGGTGAGCGTGCCCGTTTTATCGACGACGAGCGTATCGATGCGCTCCATGGTTTCGAGGGCTTCAGCATTCTTGACGAGCACGCCGGCCTGCGCGCCGCGCCCCACGCCCACCATGATCGACATCGGCGTGGCGAGCCCAAGGGCACAGGGGCAAGCGATAATCAGCACGGCTACAGCGGAGACAAGCGCGAACGGAAAGCGTGGTTCGGGACCGAAGAACATCCATACGGCAAAGGCAAGAAGCGCGGCCGCAACCACGGCAGGAACGAACCAGCCGGAAACGCGATCCGCCATGCGCTGGATCGGCGCGCGGCTGCGCTGGGCCTCGGCCACCATCCGCACGATGCGCGACAGCATGGAATCGCTGCCGACTTTCTCCGCGCGGATCACGAGCGTGCCGGAACGATTGAGCGTGCCGCCGATGACCTTGCTGCCGACCCCCTTGGTGATGGGCATTGACTCGCCTGTAACCATGGATTCGTCGACGGCCGAACGTCCTTCGAGCACCTCGCCGTCGACGGCGACCTTTTCGCCCGGCCGCACGCGCACACTGTCGCCGATGACGATGGCGCTTAGCGGCACTTCTTCTTCGCGATTGCCCTCAACACGCCTCGCCGTTTTGGGGGCAAGATCGAGGAGGGCACGGATCGCGCCGGATGTATGTTCGCGGGCCCGCAACTCAAGCACCTGTCCGAGCAGAACGAGCACGGTGATAACGGCCGCCGCTTCGTAATAGACGGGCACAGTCCCCTCCATGCTTCGAAACGCAGCGGGAAAGAGATGCGGGAAGACGGTCGCGACGACGCTATAGACCCACGCGACGCCCGTTCCGAGCGAGATCAGCGTGAACATATTCAGATGTCGCGAGACGAGCGAGGCCCAGGCGCGCCTGAAGAATGGCCAGCCCGCCCACCCCACAACCGGAGTGGCGAAGCCGAACTGAATCCACTGCGAAGCCGTCGCAGGAATGATGCGATTGAGGCCGAGAGGCTCGGCGGCCATGCCGAGCAACACAACGGGAACCGAGAGAACAAGGCCGATCCAAAAGCGTCTCGACATATCGGCAAGTTCGAGATTGTGGACATGCCCACCGGTCGCAATGACCGGCTCGAGTGCCATCCCGCAGATGGGGCAATTGCCCGGACGGTCCTGCCGGACTTCGGGATGCATGGGGCAGGTGTAAATTGTGCCCGCTGGAATTTCATCGATGTGCGCGGCCTGATCGTGGTGCTGATGCAAATGGGCCGCGAACGCCTGCGGAGCCTTTGCGAACTTCGCATGACACGTCGACGAACAAAAGTAATAGGTCTCGCCCTGAAACAACTCGTGATGCTCGCCGGTCTCGGGACCGACAGCCATGCCGCATACCGGATCGTGAATGTGGGATGGCGCTTTAGCTTCCATATTTGCTGAACAGCTCGACAAGCTCGTTGAATTTGTCGGTCTGGACCCTTGTGTTTCCGCTCTTGATCGCGTGCGCGACACAATGCGCCGCATGTCCCTTCAGCACTTCGACCTCGACCCGGCGAAGCGCGGCCTTGACCGCCGCGATCTGGTTCAAGATGTCGATGCAATAACGATCTTCTTCCATCATCTTGGCGATACCACGCACTTGCCCTTCGATGCGCGAGAGGCGGCCGAGAAGTGATGCGTTGGCTTGTGCCATTAAGAATTCCTTGCAATACCCTACAGGGGTAATGTAGGACTCGATTCCGACCAGCGCAAGTCCGGTTCAATGGGTGAGCCAAATGGCTGCATCGATCGCGTTTCGCATTGCGTTGTTCGCGCTCTTTCTTGCGGCTGCGCCGTTCGCAGCCGAAGCGGGCGAATACAACCTGACGATCGGCGACAAGCCGGTCGAAATCGACGGCCACACGGTCGAGGCGATTGCCGTCAACGGGCAGATACCGGGGCCGACACTTCGCTTCCGCGAGGGAGAGGACGTAGTCGTCCACGTCACCAACACGCTCAAGACGACAAGCTCGATCCATTGGCACGGGATGTTTGTGCCCGCCGCCATGGACGGCGTGCCGGGCCTCAACGGCTTTCCCGGCATCAAGCCCGGCGAAACCTTCACGTATCGATTCACTGTGCGTCAAAGCGGCACCTACTGGTATCATGCCCACTCTGGCTTGCAGGAACAGATGGGCCTTTACGGCCCCATCGTCATTGATCCGAAACAACCAGATCCCGTGCAAGCGAATCGCGACTATGTGGTGATGCTTTCGGATTTTCCGCCGGAGCAGGCGACCCGCATCCTCGCGAATCTCAAGGCCAATTCCGACTATTACAACTGGTCGCGACGCACGGTCGGTGACTTCTTTCATGATGCAGCGACAAAGGGGGTCGGCGAGACGATCTCGGATAGACTCATGTGGGGCAAGATGCGGATGGACCCCACCGATCTCTCGGACGTGTCCGGCTACACCTTCCTCGTCAACGGCAAGCCGCCTGAAGCGGACGAGACATTTCTCTTCAAACCCGGCGAGCGCGTGCGCCTTCGCATCATCAACGGCGCGTCGATGACGTATTTCGACATGAAGATACCGGGCCTCAAGATGTCGGTCGTCGCGGCGGACGGCCAGGATGTCGTACCGGTGAGCGTCGATGAGCTACGGATTTCGCCCGCCGAAATCTACGACGTGATCGTGGAGCCGAAAGGTGCGAAAGCCTACACGCTGTTCGCGCAGTCGCTCGATCGCATGGGCTATGCGCGGGCGACGCTTGCGCCGCATGACGGCATGGAAGCGCCGATACCCCCCATGTATCCGCGCGCGTTGCTGACGATGGCGGATATGGGTATGGGCGGTGATGTGGCTGGCATGGACATGAGCGTCATGCCGGGCATGGTCATGGACCCGCCCGAGAGCAAACCGTCCCTCCACGACGACATGAAAGGCATGCCCGGCATGGATCAGCCGATGCCCGGCATGACCATGGACGACATGTCGGGCATGGACATGGGCGCGACACAGGCGACCGGTTGGGGAAGCGGCTATCCGGCCGGCGAGAAAGTTTTGAGCTATGCCGATCTCAAATCATTGACGCCTAACAGCGATGCACGCCCGCCGAGCCGGGAAATCGTGCTTCACCTGATCGGTAACATGCAGCGTTATATCTGGACCATCGACGGCAAGCCGATGGATGAGGCTGATCCCATCGTCGTCCGCTACGGTGAGCGCGTAAAAATCACCTTCGTCAACGAGACGATGATGGCGCACCCCATGCATCTTCACGGGATGCTCCTCGAAGTGCTCAACGGCCAGCCGCCCGACCGTTTGCCGAAGAAACACATCGTCAACGTGCCGCCGGGGCAAACCGTGTCCGCGTTGCTCACGGCCAATGAGCCGGGCGCCTGGGCTTTCCATTGCCATCTGCTCTATCACATGGCGTCCGGCATGATGACGGAGCTTGTCGTGACGCCGGAGAAGACGCCATGAAGCGGCGTATAGCAGGCATCGCCGCGCTCCTTCTCCCGGTCGCACTTCCGGCTTGGGCCGATGAGACGCAATCGGGCTTTGGGGCCGATGCCCCAGAGACTTTCAGCATGGTAAAAGCCGATCTCGATGGCACGCAGTCCCATGGCCTCGGCCTCTTCAATTGGGACGCCGAAGGCTGGTACGGCGGTGACACCAACAAGCTGTGGCTCTCGACGCAAGGTCTTCTGCGCGGCAACGCGCTCGATGACGGCGAGACCGAGGCGCTGTGGAGCCGCAACATCGCCGACTATTGGGATTTTCAAGCGGGAGTGGGGGAAGATTTTGCGCCGACCGGCCGCACTTACGCGGTCTTCGGTTTCGAGGGGTTGGCTCCGTACTTCTTCGAGACTCAGGCGCATGCCTTCATCAGTGATCGCGGCGACGTTTCGGCGCGCATCAAGCAATGGATCGATCTTCCGGTGACCCAACACTTGTTCGTCGAGCCGCACGGTCAGGTCGATCTTGCTATTCAAAACGTCCCGGATGAACGCGTCGGTTCGGGGGTTTCGGATATCGAGCTTGGCTTGCAGACACGCTACGAAGTGACGCGAAAATTCGCGCCCTATATTGATCTCGTGTGGTCGAAGGCGTTTGCCAACACGGCAAGCTACGATCGCATCAACAACGAACCGCCCGACGAACTTACTCTCAGGGCCGGTATCCGGCTTTGGTTCTGACGCAACCCAAGGAGACGACTGTGATGCAATTCGACCGATTTATGCCGGCCGTTGCGCTCGCATCATTGCTTTGTCCGGCATCTGCACTCGCCCATCCTCTGCCCAAAAGCGCGAGCCCGGCACCAAATGCCGTTCTTAGATCGAGCCCGACGGAAATCCGCATCGGATTTAGCGAAGGCTTTGTCCCGGCTTTTTCGGGTATGGAAGTCGACAATGCGCAAGGCCAGGCAATGCCGGCAGGAAGCGCATCGGCCGATCCGGGCGATGCAAAAGAAATGGTCCTCCCGCTGACCGGCAAACTCGGTCCGGGCACTTACGCGGTCAAATGGCACGCGGTCGGCGACGACACGCATCAGGTGAGCGGCCATTACAGCTTTCAGGTCGCTCCGTGACAATTGAGGCGGGGCTGATCGTATCCCGCTTTGTTCACTATGCGTCGCTGATGCTGCTGTTTGGCGCGTCGCTTTTTCCGCTTTACGCCTTTCCCGACATAACGACTCTTGCGATGGCCGAGCCGCTGATCGACAAGACCGGTCGATTGTTACGGGTGTCCGTCACACTGGCCCTCGTCAGTCTGGTTGGATGGTTTTTGTTCACAGTAGCGAGCATGGCGAACGATGCTCAAGCCATGTTTGATCCTGCCATCCTTCGGAGTGTCTTTCAGTCGATGGAATTCGGCAAATTGTGGGCTGTGCGGTTTGCCGTTCTTGTTGCCTTGACCCTGTTTCTTTGCCGCAGGCCTGCTTCGCAACGTGCTTGGCTTTGTCCCGGGTTGGCGGCGCTTGCGCTTGCCAGTCTTGCGCGTACCGGCCACGCCGAGACGCCAACCGGTCCGCACTCGCTATGGCACACTACGGCTGATGCCGTGCATCTTCTCGCTGCCGGCGCGTGGCTCGGCGCACTATGGCCAATCGGCTATTTGAGCGGCGAAAAATCGCCCGCGCTCACACCGCTCGCGATAGGCAAGGTATTGACGCGGTTCTCATGGATCGGCGAGGCGGCGGTTGCAGCCCTGTTGCTGACGGGTGTGGTCAATAGCTGGTTTCTTGTCGGATCGCTGTCGAGATTATTCGGCACCACTTACGGTCTTATGTTGCTGTTCAAGCTGGGTCTGCTTGGGTTGATGCTTGGCTTGGCTGCCGGCAACCGCCTTTGGATTACGCCGCGCTTGGCTAACGGCGCTCCTATCGGCAATCCGGCGTTGTGGCTACGGCGGTTGCGCCGCCATGTCGTCGCCGAGCAATTCCTTGGAGCTGGCATAATCGGAGTCGTTAGCATTCTTGGGTTGCTTGATCCTTCCGCATGATCGGCCTTTCGCTCATTGCTGTAGAACGAATGGCTTTTGTTTGCGCGAGGCCGACAGGCGGGAACAAAAGAGGAGGACCTTAGCGTGAGCACAACCGATGACAGTCAGCGATTGAACAAAGTCGGCTTAGTGCTTCACAACGCGGCCTTCTACGATTTGACGGTATGGCTGATGACCCTCGGCCGCGAGCGTCATTTCCGCGAAGCGCTTCTGGATCGTGCGCGTGTTTCGTCGGGGGAAGCCATTCTGGACGTAGGATGCGGAACCGGCAGCCTGGCCATCGTCGCAAAACGGCGTGCCGGAGCATTGGGCCGTGTGAGCGGCGTCGATGCCTCGGCCGAAATGCTCGCGAGAGCAGAAAAGAAGGCGCGCAAGGCGCGCGAAAGCGTCGAATTCAAGCAGGCGCCCGTGCAGTCGCTCCCTTTCCCGGACCGACTATTCGACTGTGCGACGGCGACAGTGATGATGCATCATTTGTCACGCAAGAGCCGAGGTGAATGCGCAACCGAAGTCCTAAGAGTGCTGAAGCCGAGCGGTCGCTTCCTCGTGATCGAGTTCGGTGCGTCGATTGGCGGCCATGGGCCTCTTCGCCACTTTCACAGGCGCGGGCACGTCGAGCTTGGCGAAATCGTTCAATTGCTCGAGGGCGTCGGCTTCAAGATCGATCAACGCGGACAGATCGGGTTTCGCAACATGCACTTTGTTTTAGCGACAAAAAGCATTGCTGCCTGAGTAATTAGACCTCAGCCCGCACCGCGCAATATTCCGCCGTTACGATTGTGCGCTCACTGACAATTGGCGTTGTTGGAATTGCGCCGTATTCAGCTCCCGCCTTTACAGTCGCGCTGTTGGCGACGGCGGATAGTGGGCCCGTCGTGCCGGCCTCGCATTTTCTCAGCACCGCGCTCCCGGGGCGTGATTTCCCGCTGCTCGCCGTGAACAGAATACTGCAAATTGTTCACCCCGAAGCGGCGATGCACCCCCACGGAATGGGTGGCGTGCGGCACGGCACCCGTGATGGCCGTCACGCTGCGCAAGCGGAGAACTCCGCTAGCATGGCCGGATGACCGCAATATCCCGAGGGTGGAGATTTCCGACCGGCCACACTCGTCACACGAGCCTGACGAATCCGGTTTGGAACCGTCGGGACAAAGGCGTCGAATGTCCCTCGTCGCAGGAGATCGCACCATGATGCATAAGATTACATCCGAAGCCGATGTTCACACGCTGGCGGAGGAGGCGCGGCGGTACAAAGCGGCCGGTTACGTTTCGCCCACCGATCAAAGCGAATTATGCAGGTCGTGGCCCGATATCGAGAAGGGGCTGAACCTTCTCAAGTCCATCTTCCCGTCCGCCGGCCTCATCATCGATGGAGTAGAGGCGGTTGGAAACGAAATCTGTACCAGGGGAACGACGCAATACGCGTGAAATGTTCAATAGCCGATGGGGGCCAAACAGACGAGTCCGTTGAAGAAAGACAGTGCCCATTCCCGCGAATCGCTCGGTTGCCATTCCGCCTTCCTGGCCCCTTTCCGCCCATGCCCAAGAGGTTGAGCACCCCGCCGCCGTCGCGTTCCCGATCCTGCTGCGGCAGCTTCCGAAATCCAACCCGCCGCTGGCCGCGGACACGCCAGGCTCGAAATCCCGGCGCCGGCCGGTATCGCTCGGGTGCGGCCTTTCAATCCCGGCAGGCTTGATCCGGCGGGTGGATGGGGGGGAGGGCATCCCGGGCGGGGACGGAAAGCAACCGCATACTTGCTCAATGCAAATTTCCCAACTAGCTTTGCGCCAGACATCAACTATTTTGTCTGGATCTGATTCGCGAAACCCGAGGTCTAAATACGTCAGGACAATGAGAACCAAATCCTCCCGTAGTGGAAAAAAGCGGCGGGCTGCCCCCAGCCCGAAAGGCAAAAAAAAAGCTTCAGGCGCGGGCACGCGCCTGGGTCTGAGGAGCATTTCGCGGCTGGAAAAGAGCCCGAAAGCCGCGGCAGGCTGGAGGGTCGGCATCGTGCGCCGCGGCAAATCCATGTACAAGCATTTTGCCGACAGCAAATGCGGCGGAAAAGCCAAGGCGCTGAGTGCGGCGAAGGCCTGGCGCGATAAGGTCCTGAAATCGGCATCGGACGTCGATTACGTGCTGTGGCGCCGGCAGAAACGCTCCCGCCCGAGTTCGAGCGGCATCATCGGTGTCGGCCGCTACGAGGTGCAATATCAGGCCAGCCGGCATCCGGTCTGGGAGGCGTCCTGGCAGGATGCCGATGGCAAACGGCACAGCCGCAGATTCTTTATATCGGTCCATGGCGAAAAAGGGGCCAAAGCCCGCGCCTGCGCCGCGCGGCGCGAAGCGATGGCAGAGCTGAGGAAAGAGCTGATCCGGCGCGGAGTGAAGGCCAGGTGAGCACAGTCGCCAGGACAAATGTCAGGCAAATGGTCCGGAATCCGTAGTTCCTGCCGTACCGATTGCCTCTGACGCAGCAGCCTCTTCCACCAGCCGCGCGGGCGGCATGGCTGGCCTACCGCATTTTGGGCGCGGGCGTTCCGTCGGACCAATGCGTTACCGGCACCATGATCACGCTGATCGCTTCCGCCGAATTCTGAAACTGGGGGTTGAACATCGGAGGTGCTCCGGGGAGATCGGCGCCCCAGTTCGCGCCATCGGCGCGGGGGAAAAAGAACATCAGATGCGGCACCCAGTTGCGCCCCTCGTCATTGAGATAGCCCTGCTTCGACATCATGTAGCTCATCGCGCCGGCTTCGAGCGGCGGCACGGCATTGGATTCGATGGCCTGTTTGATCGCCGCGGCGATTTCCGGTTTGGAGCGGCCTGCAAGAACAAGCTCCGTGCGCCGGATCGTGTAGGGCAAAACGGAGCGCACGGCTGGAGGATTGTAGCATTGCGGCCCGCGCATATGCGGGTTCCAGAATTCCGGAAAGTCGTATTGCGACATCCACGAGCGATCCACCACGCAGACGAAACCGTTGCTGCCCTTGATCGCTGTTTCGTAGCCGTGGCGCGTCAGCACCAATATGGTCGCCTTGTCCGCGACGGAAGGCGGCGCCGCGCTCTTCGCCATCGCGATCTCGGCGGAGCGGTCCATCATGTACTGATCAATGGGCGCCATTGCGGGATAATCCGCGGCGCGTGCGAGAGACGCACAAAACAGAACAGCGCCGAATGCTGCAAAATACCCGAATTCCGCCCGTCTCATCGCGGTCCTCCCCTCTCGGACGAAGAGACGGTCGCGGAAAAGGCCGGCGCTATGCAAATCACATTTTTGCGATATGAATGCGCCGGCAAATCTCGTGATGGGTCGTAGATACTTTCGCGACGTTGTCATCACCCGGCGCGTGGAACAGCGCGTCCGGGTGATGACGGCAGCATATAATGCGACTGTTTATAATAGAGTGACGCGGCGTCGATTGGCGCGTTTCTATCGCCACAGGTAACAGTATTTCTGTGACGCTTCGAGATTGGGGCCCGGCTTGCCGCCGGGGCCAAGTCGTTTGAGCCAGCCATTCGGCTTGGCGGTGGATGGCGTAGCGCCGCAATTGGTATGGACCCAATCGATGCCCTGGCGGCCATAATCGTTATAGGGCCTGCCGCAGACTTCGAGGCGATCGCCCGGCCGAAGAGTCGAAAGCGGCGCGGGAACGCTGTCTCCCGCGGCGTCGTATCCCGCCGCGAAAACATCATCGACGGCGATGTCCCAGGACTGGCCGTCCTGATCGGACAGAAGCGTCAGATGCGTGTGCGACAGTTCGATCCCGCGCAGCGGGTGCCGCCCGCGCGCAAACGTTGGACCGCCCGTTACGCGGCCGGTGAGATAGGTGCCGTCATTGGCCCGGCATTGCGTGGCCTCGTCTGCATGGGCCGCGCCCCAGGCAAAGACACACAACGTGAAAAGAACAATGCGCATTGCGCCTCCGGTCCCGAGAGGTTTGGTCGAACGCGGCAGCGAAATTGTTCATAACTCCGCCACGCTACCGGCAATCGCTTGGCGGAGTTGCGCCGGCGAAGCGATCGGCAATCCATTGAATGGCGTCGGGCGCGCTTTTTTTCGCCGCCCACGCATGATTGACGCCGGGCAGCAGGAGATAGCGAACGGAACTTTCGCCCCGGCACAGCTTCCAGAAATAGGCGGTCGTGATATCGGGACGTACCAGGCCATCGGCGGTGCCCTGGGCCAGAAACACCGGAATGTTGGGCGGAAGCGGGCCGGCCGAGTTGGCGGCGATCAGGCTGCTCCACGGGGCGATATTTTCGAAGTTGCCATTGGCGAGAAAGACCCGCTTCAGAGGCCGCTGTGAAATGCGGCGTTCAATGATGTCGAAGATCGATTCGATACACTCGTTCGACAGGGCAGCGACGGCCGGCATGGCCTGCGGCTCGACAATTCCCTGCAGCGACAAATCGTAAAGCCGCGACCAGGAATAGAATGTCATGGCGGTCAGGTTGCGGCCGCCATTAGTGTCGATATCGTCGGCGATGAGCGCCCTTAAATCCGTGGGGGGCGCTGCAGCGGCAATGCCAACGAGACCCAGTTCGGGCGCATAGCTCCTTGCGATCAGTCCGGTGAACAGCGCCGCCTGGCCACCCTGGGAATGTCCCCACACCGCGAACCGATTGCCTGCACTCGCGCCGGCCAATGCGCGCGCGGCGCGCACGCTGTCGATCACCGCATGCGCTTCGCTGATGCCGATCATGTAAGGGTGCGGTCCAGGTGTTCCGAGGCCGGGATAATCCGTCGCGGCGACGATGTAGCCGCGGCCGATCATGTCCTGCAGACCCTGAACCTGCCGGAAGAAGTAACGGGCAAGCGACGGCGCGCATTTGGGCACGACACCGGAGGTCGGATGCGCCCAGGCGACGATCGCTCTGCCGCCCGGCGGTGCTTTTCCGAGCGGAATAATTACAATGCCGGACACGGCAATCGGCGCGCCGCGCGGGTCCGTCGACCGATAAAGCACGCGCCAGGCATCGGCTCCCACCGGTCCCTGCATTGGTTCTTCGGCGATGATCGTGCCGGGCGCGCCGTTACCGCCAGGCAGGCCGTAGGAAAAAGGCTGCGCCCCCGCACGGCCGCAGAGCAGGATCCAAAGTGCTGCCATCACGATCCGGATTTTCATCGGATTTTTCCACGTGGAGCAGATGATTGCGGATTGGCGAAGGCGTCGCGCGCCAGATTTCCGATTTCCACGATCATCCGACCGGCTGCTGGTGCGCCCAGTTCTTGTGCGGCACCGGCTCCATGCGGTTCGCCTGCCGCTATCGGATCGCTGCCGATGACCAAGGCCGCTCCCACGACGGCTCCAATAAAAAAGTCTTTCATCATATCACACCCCGCTCCGGACAATGCCCCCGGGCTCGCTTACCGAGACGGCCTTGACGGCGTGCATGTGCTTCGCGGAAGCCCTTTCTCGCAGGTGCAGCAACGGGCGGCGGCAGGCGCGGTCAAGCCTGCAACAGTGCTTGCAATGTTGCATGCGGGGTTGCATTTCCATCAGAATGGCCGCGGGTGCTTGGGGAAGCGGCGATGGCTGTTTCGGATTTCGGCGCCAGACTGGATCTGGTCCTCAAGGCGCTTTCGATGAGCCGGGGGCGGCTTGCGGCGGAATTGCGCGTCGACAAATCCCTTGTCGGCCGTTGGGTCGCCGGTACGGTCCGTCCGTCAGCCCACAACCTGGCAAATCTGACAAATCTGATCGCCCAGAAATATCCCGGTTTCACCATGCTCGACTGGGAAACCGGCATGGAATCTCTCGCGGCAAAACTCGGGGTCGATGCAGCCCTGGTGAAGAAAGACGAAGTGGCCGCCGGTCCGGCCGACGCGGTCTTTGCGCGCATGCTCGAAACGGCGCGCCACGAAACGGTCCGTCGCGGATCGAGGTTTGAAGGCATCTGGAACACGACACGCGTCGCGTTCACGCGTCCCGGAGAATTCTGCCACGACATCGTAATCATTCGACAGGAAGGCGGCCTTCTCAATGCGCGATGGGGAAATTCGACCTATGAATGCGAAGGGCCTTTGCTGCTCATCTCGGGGCAGTTGCACGGCATCCTGGTGGATGAAAGCGACGACTCCATTCTGTTCGTTCTGTTGAATGGCGTGAACATGCCCCAGGTCGAAATGATGGACGGCTTAATCATGGCGATCGCAAAGGATGGCCCGCAAACGCCGTGCGCCGGCGCCTGCGTGCTCGAACGGGAAAGCAATCTGACCGGCGATCCGGCCGCCGACGACAAGTATTATCGGCAGCTCAAGGAAAAAGTCCTGATCTGGGAGGCGCCCGATATTCCAGGGCACATCCGGGACCATCTTTTGCGCGATGTCGGGCCCCGCGCTTTCGCGGAAGGCGGCGATCTGTTCCTGCGGGCGCCCCTGGCGCGGTCGCTGGCAAGCGGCGGTCCGATCGGTACACCGCGCGCCGGGCAGCCCGACAGGGCCGTGAAAGTGAACACCAATTGAAACGAGACTGCGGCAGGCCCGAACGTCATGCGTCACGCGGGATGCCGCTGCAGGGACCGGCGATATTGTTTGCGTCCGTCGGTCACAGCGTCTGGGTGACCTTGGCGAGGTGCGGTGGGTGATCGGGGTCGAGGCCCAGGCGGTGGGCGGCGGATTCGATTGCGCGATAGGCGGGCAGGAGCATTGCGATCGAATCGCAGACGGGATGGTCGGCGCAGATCCACGGCAGCGTGGCATGAGCGCCGCCCGCAACAAACAAATTTGCGCCGCTCCCCCGCAAATCACATACGAGTTCGTCCACCGACGCCGCCGTTTCGTCATCCGGCCGAAGTACGAGCACCGGTGTTTTTGCCGTGACGGCGGCGCGCGGCCCATGGCGCAATTCGGCCGCGCTATAGGCAAGTGAAGGCAGGCGCAGCACCTCCGTCAGCTTGAGCGCGATCTCGCGCGCGGCGGCGAGCGCATAGCCCCGCGCCGTAACAAAAGCCGCCGGCGCTGCGGCGAGGGCGTCTGTCCATGGCGACCAGTCGCAGGCAAGCGCAGCCGCAAAGCGCGCGGGCAATCTTGAAATGGCGTCTGCAAGATTCAGATCGTCCGCGAGTGTGGTCACCAGGCGCGCGCCCATCAGCAGGGAAAGCACCACCGATTTGGTCGCGGCTACGGAACGTTCGGGTCCGGCTTCGATCGGGAGAACGATTTCTGCGGCCTGTGGCACGGGCGCGCTTGCATCATTGACGATCGCAAGCGTCAGCGCGCCGGATTGGCGTGCGCGCGTTGTCGCTGCGAGGAGATCGGGGCTCCGTCCCGATTGCGAGATCACGATAAACAGCGCGCCGCGCATATCGGGCCGCGCGTCATAGGCGGTGACGAGCGACGGCGCCGCGGCCGCGACCAGCATGCCAAGCCGCGCTTCGAACAGATAGCGCAGCAACACGCCCACCTGACCGGAACTGCCGCGCCCGCAGAACACCATCACCCGCGGAGCCAAGGCGCGGATCCTTTGCACGGCGTGCTGCAACGCCTCGCTGCGCGCGAGCTGACGTTGCGCCGCCGCCGGAATCTCCGCAGTTTCGCGCGCCATGGCGGAGGCCTCAGCCATGGCGACCGGCGCAATTTGCAATGGGTATTAATTCAAATTTGTCATCCCCGCGAAAGCGGGGACCGCCATCCTTTACGGATAAAACGCGCTGCTGGGTCCCCGCTTTCGCGGGGATGACGAAAGGGGGGCATGGAATTATTTCACCCAACGTCAACATGCTCCGGTACCGAGCGCAGCAATGACCGCGCGCAGATTGCCGTGATGTTCATCAAGCAATTGCGCGGCCTTGGCGATGGGCAATCCGTGTGCGAGCAGGATCGCGAGTTTCACGTCGCCCTTTGCGGCTTCGACATAGTCCGCCGCCGCGTCGTCCGGGCAGCCGGAAACCGCGCGCACGATCGCCGCCGCGCGGCGCCTGAGCTTCGCATTCGTGGCGCGCATCTGCACCATCATGCCGCGATAGACACGGCCGAGCTTCACCATCAGCGCGGTCGAAAGAAGATTCAGCACCACTTTTTGTGCCGTGCCCGCCTTCATGCGCGTGGACCCCGCGATCATTTCACTGCCGGTTTCGACGAATATCTGGTGAGCAGCTGTCGCGAGCAGCGGCGAACCCGCATTGTTGGCAACGCCGATAGTGACGGCGCCGGCTTCCCGCGCGGCGCGGAACGCGGCAACGGTGTAAGGCGTCGTGCCGCTCGCGGCGATGCCGATAACGACATCGTGCGGTCCGATCCTCGCCCCGGCGATCGCGCGCACAGCGTCCGCTTCATCGTCTTCGGCGCCTTCGATGCTTCTCATGAGTGCGGTCTCGCCGCCTGCGATCAGAAACAGAAGGCGTTCGGATGGCCAGTTGAAGGTCGGCACAAGCTCCGCACCGTCCTGCACGCCGATACGGCCCGATGTGCCTGCACCGACATAAACCAGCCGGCCGCTTTCGCGGAGCGCTTGGGCCGCATGATCGACTGCTCGCGCAAGCGCTGGCAGCGCGGCCTGCACCGCTTCCACCGCCGCAAGCTGTCCCTCAAACATCGCCGCGAGCACATCGCCGGTGGGCCATGCATCGAGTTCCGCATAGCGCGGATCGACGGCTTCGGTGTCAGTGCGAACAGTTTTCATTCAGAGCACTTGCGCAGAAAAAAGGACGCGCCGAGACGCGGAGTCGCAGAGATGATTCGCCACAAAGTTCACGGAGAATACGAAGGAATTCTCATGCGCGCAGCACGAAATCTTTCTAGTACTTTGTGATCTTCGATGAAACAATTCACTCCGCGCCTCCGCGTCTCCGCGTGCAAAATTCACTCGCATACCGGCGGGCGAGAGCGAGCGCGCCGTCGATCGCGTCCCCTTCGGCCGGCACGAAGAGATGCTGCATGTCGCCGGAGAGCCATGCGGTGAGTCGGGTCGCGAGCCCGCCCAACAGCGCGATGCGACGGACTCCACGCGCCGCGAGCCGGGTCGCCAGCGATTCGATCTCCGCCGCCGCATGGGCCACGGCCATGCAGGCGACCGGATCGCCGGCTTCGGCATGGTCCATGACGAGCGGCGCGAATTTCGCGTAATCCGTTGCAGTTGCGTTGTCCGCGAAGGCGACGGCTTCGAACGGATCACCGCCGAAACGCGCCATCACCGCGCGGGTGAGATTGGTCGCGGCGATCCGCCCGTCATGAGCGCGCAGCGCCGAGCGGATGGCGCGCAGGCCGAGATCGGCACCGCTGCCTTCGTCCGAAATCGGGAAACCGTAGCCGCCGACGCGGATTTCGCGGCCGCCCTGAAGCGCGAGCCCGACGCTCCCCGTGCCCGCGATGACAATGCCGCCATCGCGGTCGCCATGCGCACCGACGCAGGCAATGATCGCATCGTTGAACCACGCCACCGAGGCAAACGCAGTGCGATGCGCTTCGAGTTCGGCGAGCACGGATTTGCGGCCGATGCCCGCAAGGCCCGCCACGGCATGGGTCCGCGCGAGCGCGTCCGGCGAAAAACCCGCATCGCGCAATGCCGCGCGCGCGGCCGCGTCGACAGCAGCGAGGGCGTGTTCCACGCCAAGGCGTACAGCCGCAGATCCCGCCTCGCCGTGGCCGAGGATGCGCCCATCCACATCGGCAAGGCGGGCGCGGCAGCCGGAGCCGCCGCCGTCGATCCCGATGAACAAGGTCCGCGTCGATATTTCCATGGCTCACTCATTATAATGGGCGACCGCCGGAGCGATGGCCCATGCACCTGCCAATCGATAACGAAATCACGGCCATTTGCGCCGAACGCATTTTCGACGGACGGCATTGGCACCGGGATGCGGCGGTGCTCATCGCGGAGCAGCGTATCCGGGACATGGTTGCCGTTTCGGAAATTCCGCGCGGCTGCGAGGCAAGGCACGTCGCTCCCGGCGCCATTCTCGCCCCCGGCTTCATCGACCTTCAGGTGAATGGCGGCGGCGGCGTGCTGCTCAATGACGATCCCTCTCCGGGCGCGATGCACGCAATCGCGCGCGCGCATCGGCGCCTCGGCACGGCGGCACTTCTGCCGACACTGATTTCCGACACACGCGACAAGGCGCGCGCCGCCATTGCATCCGCACGCGCGATAGCCGGCCAGGGCGGCGTTATCGGCCTGCATCTCGAAGGGCCGTTCCTCAATCCCGCGCGCGCCGGCGTTCACGACCCAGCGCGCATTGCCGTGGCCGAAATGGCCGATCTCGAATGGCTGCGGACGCTCGGGCAGGCGGGGCATTCGATGATCACGCTGGCGCCGGAATGTGTACCGGAGGGATTCATCCGCGCGCTTGTCGCTGCAGGCATCCATGTTGCAGCCGGGCACAGCGAGGCTTCGGCCGAAATTGTCTCACGCGCGATGGCCGAAGGCCTCACGGGCGTCACGCATTTGTTCAACGCCATGCCGCCGTTCCAGGGTCGCGCGCCCGGCCTTGTCGGAACGGCATTCGCCGAGCGCGGACTGACAGCCGGCCTGATCGTCGATGGAATTCACGTCGATCCTGTTTCGGTGCGCGCGGCGTTTCATGCCAAGGGCGCCGAGGGGATCGCTCTGATCACCGACGCGATGCCGAGCGTCGGCTCCGACAGGACGGAGTTCGAACTTGCGGGCCGGAAAGTTCTCCTGCGCGACAAGCGGCTCGTGACGGAAGACGGCACGCTGGCCGGCGCCCATCTCGATCTGGCTTCCGCGGTCCGCAATACGGTGACAGTTTGCGGCATCCCGCCCGGAGACGCGCTGTGCGCCGCCACCCGCACCCCGGCCAAATTCCTCGGCCTCGACCATGAGCGCGGCATGCTCACCGCCAACGCCCGCGCCGATCTCGTCGCCCTCGACGAGAATTTGCGTGTTATTTCGTGCTGGGTGGATGGGATGGAGAAGACGGAAGCGTGGTCATGAGACATTATGTTCACGCAGCCGCGATGCGCGACGGGCAAGCGGGCCGGCTGGCCGTGTCTGATCAACGTGCTGTCGTTTCTGAGAGCATGAACATTCTGCGCCCGTCGCCCGAAAAAGGTGGCGATTTGTTTTTGTTGCGCCGGCCGCACCCCAATTCGCTGATAATCGCTGTTAAAATCGCTGTTATGCCTCCTACGGGGCGGAGGAGGCGGCGCCGGATTGCCGCGTCTCGCTGCACACGCTAAGAGCAGCGCCGCGGCGGCAGGGTCCGCCCGAACTTTCCGCTACCCGAGGAGCCAGAGGCCGAAATGGCGCAGCAGTATGTTTACGTGATGAAAGGCCTGTCCAAGACCTGGCCGGGCGGCAAACAGGTGTTGAAAGACATCTGGCTGAGCTTTCTGCCGGGCGCGAAGATCGGCGTGATCGGCCTGAACGGCGCAGGCAAATCCACGCTCCTGCGGATCATGGCGGGGCAGGACAAGGCGTTCACCGGCGAGGCCTGGGCGGCGGACGGTGTGCGGGTCGGATTCCTGCCGCAGGAGCCGGAGCTCGATCCGTCGACGGATGTTCGCGGCAATGTCATGGCGGGCGTGGCGGCGAAGAAGGCGCTGCTCGACCGCTTCAACGAGATCGCGGCGAATTATTCCGACGAGACGGCCGACGAGATGGCGGCACTTCAGGACAAGATCGAGGCGCAAGGGTTATGGGACCTCGATTCCCAGGTCGAGATGGCAATGGACGCGCTGCGCTGCCCGGAGCCCGATGCCGATGTAACAAAGCTGTCCGGCGGCGAGAAGCGCCGCGTGGCGCTTTGCAAACTGTTGCTCGAAGCGCCCGATCTCCTGATGCTCGACGAGCCGACCAATCATCTGGACGCCGAGTCGGTCGCGTGGCTCGAGCACACGCTGCGCGAGTTCAAGGGCACCGTGGTGCTGGTGACGCATGACCGTTATTTCCTCGACAATGTCACGGGCTGGATTCTCGAACTCGACCGCGGCAAGGGCATTCCGCACGAAGGAAATTATACGACCTTCCTCGAGATGCAGGACAAGCGCCTCCTGCAGGAAGGCGAGAGCGAACAGGCGCGCGAGCGCACGCTCGCCCGCGAACGCGAATGGATCAAGCAAAGCCCGCGCGCCCGCCAGGCGAAATCCAGGGCGCGCATCAAGGCCTATGAGGAATTGCTGGCGACGTCTCAGGATCAGCGAACGGCGACGGCGCAGATTGTCATACCCGCGGGCCCGCGCCTCGGTTCCGTTGTGGTCGAGGCGTCTGGACTCGGCAAAGCCTATGGCGACCGGTTGCTGTTCGAAAATCTCGATTTCACCTTGCCGCCGGGCGGCATTGTCGGCGTGATCGGTCCCAACGGTGCGGGTAAGACAACGTTGTTCCGCATTCTCACCGGCCAGGAAAATCCCGATGCGGGCGCGATGAAGGTCGGCGACACGGTCGTGCTCGGTTATGTCGACCAGTCGCGCGATGCGCTCAATGCAAATAAAACGGTGTGGGAAGAAATCTCCGGCGGCCTCGATATCCTCGAACTCGGCAAGCGCACGATGCCGAGCCGCGCCTATGTCGGCGCCTTCAACTTCAAGGGCGGCGACCAGCAGAAGAAAGTCGGGCAGCTCTCGGGCGGCGAGAGGAACCGCGTGCATCTCGCCAAGATGCTGAAATCCGGCGCCAATCTGTTGCTGCTCGACGAACCGACCAATGATCTCGACGTCGATACGCTGCGCGCGCTCGAAGCCGCGCTCGAGGATTTCGCCGGCTGCGCGATGATCATCAGCCACGACCGCTGGTTCCTCGACCGCGTGGCGACCCACATGCTCGCCTTCGAGGGCGACAGCCATGTCGAATGGTTCGAAGGCAATTACCAGGATTACGAAGCCGACAAGAAGCGCCGCCTCGGCATCGGCGCCGAGCAGCCGCACCGGATCAAGTACAAGCGTTTTGCGCGGGCGTGAGCGGTTGGTCGCTCCGTCCGCGTGTTCTTGAGGCGGGAGTGCGGGTCAGTGCCTGCACGGCAAATAGGTTGGAGGGAAACACTTGAGACGTTTCTCAGCCCTACTTTCGGCGGCCGCGCCGGCGACAGTCCTGGCGCTGCCGGTTTCGCCGGCAGGCGCTGGCCGAGGAAGTGCGGTACTCTGCAGCCGGGCGAATTGCTTGGCCGGCGAGTTGCCATATGGAGGCGCCCTCCATCGTGCAATGCTTGCCTGATCTGTGAGGAACCCGATGAAGTTCGCCCCTGCGTGCTGCTTGATTGTGGCAAGTTTCGCACTCGCGGCACCGGCCAGCGCTTATACCGGCATGGAATTTTCACAGCAATGCGGAAACGGGCCGCCGCGCGCGTTGCTCGATAGCCCCTTCTGTCACGGATTTCTTCTCGGCTTCTATGACGCGCTTGCTGCATCCGGCCAGATGTGTCCGCGGAAACGACCGACGGACAGGCAGATCGCGACCACTGTACAGAACTGGCTGCGCTTCCGCGCCGGCCATCCGGGCAACCCGACCGGATATATGATCCGCAACGCGCTCGTTCACGCCTGGGGCTGCCGGTAGCGAAAGGGTTCCAGTTCTACTGTCGGGCGGCCGGCGCTGCGTGCGGAGTTCGACACCGTATCACTGCGTCGGCGTTCCCGGACCGCCGCCGTTGAGGCGCGCCGCCAGTTCGTTCAGATGATTGATCAGTGCGGTAAGATTGCCGTTATTCTCTTCGAGGAATGCCGTGAACTGGTCGCGCTCCTCGAGCGCCAGCCAGACTCCGGCAATGGCGACATCGATGACCACGAAATGACCGTCGGCGCCGTCGACACGGAAATCCACTTCGATCGGCTCGCCCTGCTGCTCAGTCCGTCCGGTCGGATCGACCAGGATGGTTTGCACAATATAATCGCCGGGTCCGTGAACCCTGCCCCCGACGACCTTCAGATATTGTCCCGCATAGGCCCTGAGCCGGGATTGATAGACGGCCACAGCGTAATTGCGGAACGCATCGACAAATGCATCGATCTGGGCCGGGGAAGCCGTGCGGCGCGCTGCTCCGAGCGTGAAGACGGCAATGCGCCTGATGTCGGTCAGCGAGGTAAGAAAATCGCGGAATTGGGCGCGGCGCTGCTCTTCAGAAAGGCCGCGATTGTTGAGGATCGTCAGTCCGCGCTGAACGTTGGCGCTGACATAATTCTCGGCCCCCGCAAGCCCTGGCGACGCTTGGGCAGCTGCTGGCTGTGGCATAGAGACCGCTACGGCGGCGAATGCCAGCGAGACCGCCAGAAGCGCGGTTCCCCAGCCGAAAGCATGACGTACCGTGAAACAGCTTTTCATAAGATTTGTCCTTCGCCGGTAACCCGATGCTCTTGGCTGTATATGGCAAGTTCGTGGCGGTTTGCGGCACGGCCTTAAGCCATTCCCGCATAAAAACGCGCTCGGGACGAATTGGCCGCATTGGTTTTCAGCTTGCATAAAGACATAAAGATATATTTATATGTGCCATGGACGAGGTACTGGCCATGCTGCGCGCGGCGGGCGACCCGACAAGACTTCGCCTGATCCTGCTTCTGCGCGAGGCCGAACTGACGGTTTCCGAGCTGACCCAGATTCTTGGCCAGAGCCAGCCCCGAGTTTCGCGGCATCTGAAGCTGCTTTGCGAAGCCGGCCTTCTCCAGCGTTTCAAGGAAGGCAGCTGGGTCTTTTACAGATCGGCCGCTCACGGGGACTGCGCCCAGTTTGCAGATCTGCTTGCAGAGCTTGCCAATAAGGTTCCTGCGCCCCTGGAAGCGGACCGTCGCAGGCTTGACGCGGTAAGGCAGGCTCGACAGGCGGCGGCGGCGGATTTCTTCAAGGCCAATGCCGCGGATTGGGAACGCATCCGCTCGCTGCACGCGCCAGACCAGGAAGTTGAAGCGGCGATTCTCGCGCTGGCCGAAACGCTGCCGCATTCCGCTGTTCTCGACGCTGGCACCGGTACGGGTCGCATGCTGGAGCTGCTCGCGCCGCATATCCGGCAGGGCACGGGCGTCGATAATAGTCCCGAGATGCTCGCCGTCGCCCGCGACCGCCTCGAACGCATCCACGCGCAACATTGTCAGGTGCGGCTTGGTGACATTCACCATTTGCCCTTTGCGGGCGGTACCGCGGATCGCGGCTTCGATCTCGCGATCTTTCATCAGGTGCTGCATTATCTGGAGGATCCGCAATCCGCCGTGATGGAGGCGGCGCGCGTCCTTGATCCTCGCGGCAGCGTGCTGATCATCGACTTCGCACCGCATGACCTTGAATTCTGTCGCAGCGAGCTCGCCCATCGCCGACTCGGTTTTTCCGACCAGGAAGTGCGGAACTGGTTCGAAGCTGCCGGACTCAGACCTGCCGCTTCGCGATCCATCACCGCAGAGGGAAGCGGGAAGCTGACCGTCAAGCTCTGGCTCGGCGCCATGGCGGCGCTGCCGGTGACGCGGACGGCGAAGGCGGCGGCATGAGCCTTCAGCGCCTTTGCTCGCAGGACACGCCGCCCAAAGTGTCGTTCGAGTTTTTCCCGCCGCGAACGCCCGCGATGGAGGACCAACTCTGGCGTGCGATCCGGCGTCTCGAACCGCTGGCACCCGCCTTTGTTTCAGTGACCTATGGCGCCGGTGGTTCAACGCGCGATCGCACCCATGCCACCGTCAAGCGCATCATTGCAGAGACAGAGCTGATACCTGCTGCGCATCTCACCTGCGTCGCGGCGACGCGCGCGGAGGTAGACGAAGTGGTGAGAAATTACTGGGCGGCGGGCGTGCGCCATATCGTGGCCCTGCGCGGCGATATGCCGGAACAGGGCGCACCATACCGCGCACATCCCGGCGGCTACCAATCGACGCCGGAACTCGTCGCCGCGATCCGCCAGATCGCACCGTTCGAGAT
The DNA here is from genome assembly GCA_035502355.1 of Rhizomicrobium sp. Lineage (GTDB taxonomy): Bacteria > Pseudomonadota > Alphaproteobacteria > Micropepsales > Micropepsaceae > Rhizomicrobium. The sequence goes on from DATJUM010000041.1 coordinate 33,683, forward strand.
CAGCGTCAGCACTTATCCCGAACGTCATCCCGATTCACGTTCGCTCGACGACGATATCGACCTGCTGAAGGCCAAGGTCGAAGCTGGCGCCGTGCGCGCGATCGGTCAGTTCGCGTTCGATACCGAGGCAATCGTCCGCTTCCGGGATCTGGCGTGCGCTGGTGGCGTTTCCGTTCCACTGGTTCCGGGTCTGATGCCGAGCACAAATTTCAATGGGGTAATGCGCATGGCAGCGCGCTGCGGCGCGAAGATTCCCGCCTGGCTCGCGCGTCTCTATGATGGGCTCGATGAAGATATGGAGAGCCGCAAGGCGATTGCCGCGGCGGTGCTGGCCGAACAGGTCGGGCAGCTGCGACGCGAAGGCTTCGAGCAGTTTCATTTCTACACACTAAACCAGGCCGATCTTACTTACGCCGCGTGCCGCCTGCTCGGCCTAAGGGAGGCAGGAGCTGATGCCTGATTTTCACGCGGAGTCGCGAAGGCGCGGAACAGAAAAGTTCACCACCGGGAGCACAAAGAAATATTGCGCGCGAAGCGCGCTTTGCTTCCTTCGTGCCCTTGGCGGTGAAACAGTCCCGCGTCTCCGCGTTTCCGCGTGCACAAAGAGGTTTGGATGAGTAACAAGCGTGCAGCGCGGATCGAATGGCTGAAGCAGGAGGCCAAGAATCGCATTCTGCTGCTGGATGGCGCCTGGGGGGTGGTGATCCAGGGTTACGGCCTGGGCGAAACGGAGTTTCGCGGGCAGCGCTTCCGCGACCATGGCCACGATCTCAAAGGCAACAATGATCTTCTGACGCTCACGCGGCCGGACATCGTTCGCGAGATCTGCCGCGATTATCTCGCCGCGGGCGCCGACATCATCGAAACGAATACGTTTAACGCGACTGCAGTGTCGCAGGCCGATTACGGGCTTTCGCACCTGGTCCCGGAACTGAATGAGGTGGGTGCTGCGCTCGCGCGCGAGATCTGCGATGAAATTTCGACATCGGAACGGCCGCGACTGGTCGCAGGCGTGCTGGGGCCCACCAATCGCACCGCGTCGCTGTCGCCGGACGTCAATGACCCGGGGTTTCGCAATATCAGTTTCGACGAATTGCGCGGCACCTATCGCGATTGCGTGCTGGGGCTGATCAGGGGCGGCGCCGATCTCATCCTGATCGAAACCGTGTTCGATACGCTGAATGCCAAGGCGGCGATCTTTGCAGCCGAGGAAGCGTTCGAACTGACCGGCGAACATCTGCCGCTGTGGATTTCCGGTACCATCACCGATCTTTCCGGACGCATGCTGACGGGCCAGACCGCGGAAGCCTTCTGGCATTCCATCCGCCACGCAAAGCCCTTCGCGGTCGGGCTCAATTGCGCGCTCGGCGCGAAGGAACTTAGGCCCTATGTCGATGAGCTTTCGCAGGTCGCCGATACGCTGGTGAGCGCGCATCCCAATGCCGGGCTTCCCAATGCTTTCGGCGGTTATGACGACGGGCCCGAAAGCATGGCCGCGACCATGGGCGAATTCGCGCGCTCAGGGCTTGTCAATATCCTCGGTGGCTGCTGCGGCACGACGCCCGCCCATATCCGGGCATTCGGCGAAGCGGTGCGCGGCGTCGAACCGCGTTCAATCCCGGAAAAGCCGCGTTACTTGCGCCTCTCCGGCCTCGAGCCTTTCACGCTCACGCCGGAAACAAATTTCGTCAATATCGGCGAACGCACCAACATCACGGGTTCGGCGAAGTTCCGCAAGCTGATCGCGGCAAATGATTACGAAGCCGCGCTGGAAGTCGCGCGCAACCAGGTGGTGAACGGCGCGCAGATCATCGACATCAACATGGACGAGGGGTTGATCAACTCCGAAGCGGCGATGCGGCGTTTCCTGTCGCTCATCGCCGCCGAGCCCGATATCGCGCGCGTGCCGGTGATGATCGATTCCTCCAAATGGAGCGTGATCGAGGCCGGATTGAAAGTCGTGCAGGGCAAGTCTGTCGTCAATTCGATCAGTCTCAAGGAAGGCGAGGAGCCGTTCGCCGAGCACGCGCGGAAAATTCTCCTTTATGGCGCGGCCGTCGTGGTGATGGCGTTTGACGAGCAAGGGCAGGCGGAAACGGCGGAACGGAAATTCGCGATCTGCAAACGGGCTTACGATATTCTGGTAAACAAAGTCGGCTTTCCGCCCGAGGACATCATCTTCGATCCCAATATCTTCGCCGTGGCCACGGGGATCGAGGAACACAATGGTTACGCCCGCGCCTATATCGATGCGGCACACCGCATCCGCGCCGAGCTTCCCTATGTACATGTCTCGGGCGGGCTTTCGAATGTATCATTCGCATTCCGCGGCAACGAGACGGTGCGCGAGGCGATGCATTCCGTCTTTCTCTATCATGCCATCAAATCCGGCATGGATATGGGTATCGTCAATGCCGGCCAGCTTGCTG
>DATJUM010000042.1:0-3171 GCA_035502355.1 Rhizomicrobium sp.
CGAAAATATCGCCGCGGAATCCTTCTACCAGCGCAGCGCCTTCGCGCGGCGCGCCTCGCATGAATGGCGCAGATGCCGTCGGTCCCGCCGGCAAGCGGTCGAGTATCTGGCGAATGATCGAAAGACTCTGCTCGATCTCCCGGATTCGGATCCAGACGCGCGCATTGACATCGCCTGTTTCGAGCACCGATGCTTCGAAGGCGAGCCGGTCGTAAGGCGCGAAAGCGTGTGCTTTGCGCGCATCGAAGCGGCGGCCGGATGCGCGGCCGATGAAACCGCCGCACGCATATTGCTGCGCGAGTTCCGCCTTGAGGAATCCGGTGCCGACAGTGCGGTCCTGGAGCGAGGCCGTCTTGTCGTAGAGTTCGGCAAGCCGTGGCAACCGGCGCGCCACATCCAACACGAGCCGCGACAACAGGTCCATGTGGTGATCGCCGATGTCGGTAGTCACGCCGCCGACCGAAACGAAATCCCGCATCATGCGGTGGCCGAAACAGTTCGCGCAGCAACGCAGAACCGTCTCGCGCAGGATCGCGCATTGCGCCTGCATGATGGCGAAGGACGCGTCGTTGCAGATCGCACCGAAATCGCCGAGATGATTTGCGATCCGTTCCATTTCAGCCGCCAGCGCGCGGAGCCAGGCCGCGCGCGCCGGCACTTCGATTTCGAGCGCTGCCTCGCAGGCGCGGGCGAAAGCATAGGCATAGGCGACGGTGCTGTCGCCGGAAACGCGCCCCGCAAGTTTGATGGCGTGGTCCAAACCGGCATTGGCCATCAGGCTTTCAATGCCCCTGTGGACGTAACCAAGCCGTTCTTCGAGGCGCACGACCGTTTCGCCGCCGGCCTGAAACAGAAAAAATCCGGGTTCGATGATTCCGGCGTGAACAGGTCCGACACCGATCCGGTGCAGGCTTTCACCGATCGCCGGCAGGAATGCGTAAGTCGTTCCACCGGCTTCGGCGGGTTCGCATGCGGCCAGGGGATGTTTCACACCCCATCGGCCATGATCGAGCCAGGGCCGCGTATCCGCAAGCCCTCCCGGCTCGAGTCCATAAAGATCGCGAATGGCGCGTTCCAGGCGCAGCGCGGGCGGATGACTTGCCGCAACAGACGGAAACCCGCCGCCTGTACAGTCGAATGTCAGTGTCGCGAGATCGTTATTACTTCTGTTTCGCAGCGCAAGATGCACGGCTGTCGGCTCGCCCCAGAACGCGACGAGATCGTGCCGGCCTTTTGCGAGTTCGGAAATGGCATTGGCCCAGTCCGTGGTTCCTACAATCACGCGCGTCCACGGCCGGTGCGTCGCCACCGGTTTCGCGTCGTGGAAGCAGCCGAGGATGCTCATCCCAAAAGCCGCGCCACGTTCTGGAACCAGTTGACGATCGGACCAGGCAGGTAGAAGCCGGCGATGATCACGAGCGAGAGATGCGCAAGGAAGGGCGCGTAAGAGGCCCGGTCGTGCGCCGTGCTGCCACGCGGCTCGCCGAACACAATGCTGCCGAGCTGCAGGAACAGCGCGCCGATGGCGATCAGGAGCCCGATGACGAGCGGAACGGCGAGCAGTGGCGCGCGCGCGAAGGTGGAGCTCACAACCAGGAACTCGCTCATGAAAATTCCGGACGGCGGGAGCCCCGCAATGGCGGCGACGCCGATGACCAGCGTCCAGCCGAGAACGGGATGGGTAACGCTGAGCCCGCCAATATCGGCAATCCTTTGCGTTCCCTTGACCTGGGAGATATGGCCCACCGAAAAGAAGATCGCGGATTTCGTCAGGCTGTGCATCGTCATGTGCAGCAGCCCGGCGAAATTTGCCAGCGGGCCACCTATTCCAAAGGCGAATGCGATGATCCCCATATGCTCGATCGAGGAGTAGGCGAACAGGCGTTTGATGTCGCGGCGGCGGTACAGCATCAATGCCGCAAACAGCAGCGAAACAAGTCCCATCGCCACCATCAGCGGACCGGCCGCCAGTGTGTGCGGATTGCCGGCGAGCAGGATCTTAAAGCGCAGCACGGCATAGAGCGCCACGTTGAGAAGAAGCCCGGAAAGCACGGCGGATATCGGCGTCGGACCCTCGGCATGGGCATCCGGCAGCCAGGCATGCAGCGGAACCAGCCCCACCTTCGTGCCGTAGCCCAGTAGAAGAAACACGAAGGCGAGATTGAGCAGCGCTGGATCGAAATCGGCGACGCGGCGGATCAGCTCCGTCCACGCCATCGCGCCGAGGCCCGCGCCGATCACCGGCCGCGCCGCGGTGTAAACAAGAATGGTGCCGAACAGGGCAAGCGCGATGCCGACGCTGCCCAGGATAAAATATTTCCAGGCCGCTTCCAGCGCCTCGGATGTGCGGTAGATGCCGACCATCAGGATCGTGGTCAGCGTCGCGAGTTCGATCGCCACCCACATCAGCCCGATATTGTTGGCGACGAGCGCCAGATTCATGCCGAACATCATGAACTGGAACATTGCGTGATAGAACCTGAGGTAGCGCGGCGTGAGGCGCCCAATCTCCACTTCGTGCGCGATGTAGCTCGCGCTGAACAGGCCGGTCGTCAGCGCGACAAAAGTATTGAGCACGACAAACACGATGTTGAGGTCGTCGATCTGCGTAAACGGCGTCGGCGCCGGGCGCTGAAAAAGCAGGAGGATCGCTGCAACGAATGTGAGAAAGCTCGCTGCCACGTTGAGCCGCGCCGCCCAGCGATAGGAGGGAAGCATTGCAAGGAGTCCCGCCGCGCCGAGCGGGATCAGCAGCACCAGATCGACGGCGTGGGACGCCAGCGCGCTCATCGGCGTTGCTCCCGCACGCGGTCGAGCGCGCCGATCTCGACGGTGTCGAAGCGCTCGCGGATACGGAAAAGAAAGATGCCGATGACGATGAAGGCGATCAGCACGGAGAACGCTACGCTGATCTCAACGACGAGCGGCATCCCCTTCGCGCCAGTCGCGGCGAGAACAAGTCCGTTTTCCAGCGACATGAAGCCGATCACCTGGCTGACGGCGTTGCGGCGCGACACCATCATCAGCAATCCCAGCAGCACGATGGAGAGCGCGAAGGCCAAATCCTCGCGCGCGAGCGGATCGGCCGCCGCGGTCACGCGCAGCATCACGACGCTCGAAAGCGCCATGAGACCAATGCCAGCGAGCATTGTGAGCCCGATGCCGCCCACC
>DATJUM010000043.1:0-3837 GCA_035502355.1 Rhizomicrobium sp.
CCGCCCCTTCCGACGGGTCGAAATTGCTTGCCCTTCACCTCGTTGTAGCCGACAAAAAAGTGCTCGATCTCATCGATCAGGCCAGGCCGCAGATCCTCCAGCTTGTGCACGTGCTGGTGCGTGTGCGCGTGCGTCGCCACCGCGATCAGACGGTCGTTCCGCTCCGTCTCGTGTCCCGGTTCTTTCTGCTCCGCCTCGATCACGCCGATTAAGCGCGCCTCCACCATGCAGCCCATCGGAACCGATTCGTCCAGCAGCACCAGCACGTCCAGCGGGTCGCCGTCATCCCCGTTTGTCGACGGCAGAAAGCCGAAATCGTACGGAAAAATGGATCCCTCCGGCAACACGCCGGAGAGCTGAAACACGCCTTCTTTATAGGAAATCTTGTTGCGGCTCCCCTTCGGGGTCTCGACGATCACGGCCACCGTGCCTTTCTCGTCACGAAAGGTCTCCAGTTCCTTGGATTGAATGGCTTGCATGCGCACTATGGACACCGACGCCGCGCCGCCGGTTACAGGAACCTAACTTCCGCAGGTTCCGTATGTCAAAGACATATGCGCATCCTCGCAGCTCTCTCGACCCTCGCCTTCCTGGCATGCCTGCACGCTCAAACAACGCTGTCCGGAGATTGGGTCTTCGTGCTCAGCCGCTTCGACCAGAAGAATTATCAGCGCATGAGTCTGACCCAAAACGGAACCGATCTCACAGGGAAAGGCCGCGGCGTCACACTCACCGGAACCGTTCACGGCGATAAGCTCGAGTGTGAAGCCAAACCCGGCGATCAGACAGTGAAGGTCACGGCCACGTTCGACGGACGCGAGATTCACGGCATCGCCAGCTCCAGTGACGGAGAACAGCAACTGCTGGCATATCGCGAAGCGCCTCACGCCGCCCCGCAAACCCGCACTTTCGAGCCCGAGCACTTCTATCGTTTGTTCTCGGGAGCCATTGCGCCCGTGTTGCACATCAATCCCGGCGACACCATTAAAACCTGGACTGTCGACGCCGGCGGCTGGGACTCGTCCGGCAAACGGCGCTCGAATGGCGGCAATCCGGAAACCGGTCCTTTTTATATCGACGGCGCAATCCCGGGAGACGCGCTCGCGATCACGCTGAACCGCGTTCACCTCAATCGCGATTCGGCGATTAGCGACGGAAGCTTGGCCGCCAACGCTCTCGATGCCTACTACTTCGCCGATCTCGAGAAGGTAAAGGATTTCAATGCCGACTGGACGCTCGATCGCGAGCGCGGCGTCGCCCATCTGAAAGAGCCCACCGCCAAGCTGAAGGACTACACGATTCCGCTGCGTCCCATGATGGGCTGCATCGGCGTAGCCCCCGGCGGCGACATGGTTTATCGCTCCGGTTTTCTCGGCGGCTTCGGCGGCAACATGGATTACAACGAAATGCGCGAGGGCGTGACCCTGTATCTTCCCGTCTCGCAGCCGGGCGCCCTGTTGTTCATCGGCGACGGACACGCCGCTCAAGGCGATGGCGAGCTCACGGGCGATGCGCTGGAGACATCGATGGACGTGGAGTTCACGGTGAACCTGATCCCCGGCGGAGCCCAAGGCCAAAGCTTTCCGCGGCTTGAGAACAGCGAGTACATCATGGCCATGGGGATTGCCGGCTCGTTGAACGATGCCTTGAAAGGCGCTACCACCGGGCTGTCGCGCTGGTTGGCGCGCGACTACGGCTTGAATCCGGCCGAGATCGCTGCCGTGCTCGGAACATCCATGCGCTACGACATCGCCGAGATCGTAGATCCGTACGTCAACGTCGTCGCGAAGGTGAAGAAACAGGCTCTGCAGCCAATCCCCAAACAGCCCACTGGCAGCTCGCGGCCCCGGTAGGCAGAACCCTGGCCGGGCTCCAGTAGCTACTTACATAGATCAGCCTAGGAAACCGCTTGCTTGCGCGCGCGGCTCAGCAACGGCGTCGGAAGCGGTTACCCGAACTTCCGCAACCTGGTACAGGGCTTCGCCCGCAGACGAGGGCGTCTGCCCTACAAAGTCTGGCATGCTGGGTTTGTGAGTCCTGAATTAGCGGCGATCCTCGACTCCGGCCGGCCCGAGTTGTACGACATCCGAACGCGCGTTCCCGGACCACCCGGATCGCTGCCGCTCACGCCCGAAATGCTGTTGACCCGCCCCTCCGGCGACCTCTTCGGCCTCACACAGGACGCCGGCATGGGCTGGGACCCCGCAAAACTCAATGGGCGCGAGTTCCTGATTCTCAGCACCCACGGAGGCATCCGCGCAGCGGACGGATCGCCCATCGCGCTCGGCTATCACACCGGTCATTGGGAGGTCGGACTGCTGATGCAATCCGCCGCCGAAGAGTTGAAATCCGCGGGAGCCGTGCCATTCGCCGCCTATTGCACCGATCCTTGCGACGGCCGCACGCAAGGTACCACCGGCATGTTCGATAGTCTCCCCTATCGCAACGATGCCGCTATCATCTTTCGCCGTCTGATCCGATCGCTGCCGACGCGCCGCGGCGTGATGGGCGTCGCCACTTGCGACAAAGGACTGCCCGCGATGATGATGGCGCTCGCGGGCACTCCCGATCTGCCCTGCATTCTAGTGCCAGGCGGCGTCACGCTGCTCGCCGAAGATGGCGAGGATGCCGGGCGAGTGCAAACTATCGGCGCGCGTTTCTCCCATCACCTCATCACGCTCGACTACGCCGCCGACATGGGATGCCGGGCTTGCGCCTCACCCGGCGGCGGTTGCCAGTTTCTGGGGACGGCGGCGACGTCGCAAGTCGTTGGCGAGGCGCTGGGCATGAGCCTGACGCATTCCGCGCTCGCGCCTTCCGGGCATCCCATCTGGCTCGACATGGCGCGGCGCTCGGCCCGCGCTCTGCTGGCGCTGGAATCGCGCGGCATACGCATGCGCGACATCGTCACGGAAGCTGCCGTCCAAAACGCCATGATCGTTCATGCCGCGTTCGGCGGGTCGACCAATCTGATCCTGCATCTGGCCGCTGTCGCACGCGCCGCCGGCCTGCGAGCGCCCACCGCGGACGACTGGGCGCGTATTAACCGCAAGGTTCCGCGCATTGTCGATTGCCTGCCCAACGGTCCGAAAAATCACCCGACCGTTCAGGTCTTTCTCGCGGGCGCGGTCCCCGAGGTGATGCTGCACCTGCGGCGCGCCGGCCTGCTCCAGACCGATGCGTTGACTGCATCCGGCGAAACTCTCGGCGCGATGCTCGACTGGTGGGAAACATCCGAACGCCGCACACAATTGCGCGCGCAACTCCAATCGCGGGATCACGTCGATCCAGACGATGTTATCCTCGATCCGCAAACCGCGGCTTCGCACGGGCTGACCTCCACAGTCTGCTTTCCCCACGGCAACCTCGCTCCCGCCGGATCGGTGATCAAGAGCACGGCCATCGATCCATCCGTCGTCGATGCCGACGGCGTCTACCGTAAGACCGGCCCTGCGCGCGTGTTCCTGACCGAGCCCGCGGCCGTGGCGGCCATCAAGAGCGGACAGATTCGAGCCGGTGACGTTCTCGTATTGATCTGCCGCGGACCGATGGGTTCGGGCATGGAAGAGACGTACCAGATCACCTCGGCGCTGAAACATCTCGATTTCGGCAAGCACGTTGCGGTGCTCACGGACGCGCGATTCAGCGGCGTTTCCACGGGAGCCTGCATCGGCCACATTTCGCCCGAAGCGCTCGCGGGCGGACCTATTGGAAAGGTGCTGGACGGCGATCTCATCGAAATCGCGGTCGACCGCAACCGCCTTGAAGGCGCAGTCAATCTGGTGACGCCGCAAGGAGGCCGGGACGAAGGGTCGCGCATACTCGCAGAACGTCCTC
>DATJUM010000044.1:0-16815 GCA_035502355.1 Rhizomicrobium sp.
CATCAGAGCCATGCCCCCCACATACACCTCATGCCCGAAACGGGGTAGAGTCTGCCCGCAAAGGTTCGAGGAGCTGCGCATGCCAGGCATCAGGCGCGTTCTGCTGGTCGATGACGACGTGATGCTGCGGGAATCGCTTGCCGAGCAGCTTGAGCAGGAAGACGGTTTCGCACCCGTTGAAGCGGGCACCTGTGCCGAAGCCCGCGCGAAGGCGCACGAAGGTCTTTATGAATTCATGATCCTGGATGTGGGTTTGCCGGACGGCGACGGACGCATTTTGTGTCGCGAATTTCGCGAACAGGGCATCACATGCCCCATCATCCTTTTGACCGCCCGGGACTCCGATACCGATGTGATCGAAGGACTTCAATCCGGCGCGAACGATCATGTCGCCAAGCCTTTCCGATTCGCAGTGCTTGCCGCCCGCATCCACGCCCATCTCAGAAGCCATGAGCAGAGCGAAGAGGCCGTCTATCGCATCGGCCCTTACACGTTTCGGCCGAGCGCCAAGCTGCTCCTCGATCCCAAGGGTAAGAAGATCCGGCTGACGGAGAAGGAAACCAACATTCTCAAGCACCTGCACCGGTCCGGGACCACGGTGGCGCGCGAAACGCTGCTTCACGAGGTTTGGGGCTACAACCCCGCTGTCACTACCCACACACTCGAAACCCACATTTACCGGCTGCGACAGAAGATCGAAACCAATCCCGGCGCGGCCCAAATCCTGGTCACCGAAAGCGGCGGCTACAGGTTGGTCGCTTGAGACGGCGGCCAGGGCGCGGCACTATTCTGGGGTCATGCGGCGCCGGCATGGCGGTGTCGCTTTTCTTGCGTTCTGTGCGCACCAAACAAGCCGGCCTATGTGAGGTTCGGCGTTTTCAGGGCAAGTTCACGATGAACAGGAAAATGCGGTCATTTCTCGGAGGTGCGGCCGTCGCTGCGCTTCTCATTCTGCCGGCTGCAGCCTCGGGGGACTGGATCACCTGGCCTGCCAGAAGCTTCAGCGCCGACACTGTCCAAGTGGAGGACATGGTCGGCAATCTGACGGTGAATGTGCGCAATGGCGGCCCGGTTTTGGTGGAAGTGGCCGGCGTGAAGGAACGGGTCAACGGTGTTTCGCTCCACGACGAAGACGGCAAGGTGATCATCGACGGCTCCAGCGCCAACGACAACGAATCCGTCTGGAACTGGCGCAACTGGTTCAATTTCTCGGGCGATTTCGAGCCGCACGCCGACAATCTCGTCGTCAAGGTCACGGTGCCGAAAGGCACGCGGTTGGACGTGAACGATCTCGTCGGCAACGCCACCATCGGGGACACGCAGGGCGAACTCCATTTCGAGGCGGCAGCAACCAAGGCCCGAATCGGACGCGTGGGACCGGCACGGATTTCGCTCGGCGGCGCGGGGCGCGTCGATATCGCCCAGGTGGACGGGCCGCTGCATCTCGAGGTCGGCGGGTCGGGAAAAGTAACCGTCGGGCCGACGCAAAGCGTGCATGCCGACATCGCGGGTTCGGGCGACGCCGAGTTCGGAGCAATTGCGGGCGGCCTCTCGCTCGATATCGCGGGATCGGGCGATGTGTCGGCGGCGAGTGTCAACGGGCCGACGAAGGTGGATATCGCGGGATCCGGTTCGGTGAAGATTGCGGATGGAACGGCCGATCCGCTCCATCTGGAGATCATGGGTGCGGGCAATTTCGTCTTCGGCGGCGTGGCGGTCGATCCGCATATCGATGCGGTCGGCTCGGGCAGCGTGAAGCTCAAATCCTATCGCGGCCATCTCGACAATGAAGGCATGGCCGATGTGAAGATCGGACAGTAGACCAGCCTCCATCGTCATCATTCGTCGGCCGTTTCGGGCAGGTGATTCGCGCGGAGACGCGGAGTCGCGGGAGTGAACTCAACTGCAAAGCACACGAAGGCACAATTGAGATTGCGCCGACGCGCGCGGTTCGTGCTTTGGGCCCTTCGTGATCCTTGTGGTGAAATAACCCTGCGCTCCGCGTGCCCGTTCTTCGGGTGTACAGGTACGAGCTAATTACTGCAGCGCGCGGGGGGCGTAGCGGTGCAGGAACGGGCCGTTCTTGCTGAGCCAGGACTGTGGCGTTTCGACATCGCCCACCAGCTCGCGGACGAGACTCCAGAAACGGCTGCCGTGGTTCATGTGTTTCAGATGCGCAACCTCATGGGCGACCACATAGTCGAGCACGAATGATGGCGCGAGAATGAGACGCCAGGAGAAGGACAGCGAACGCGTGGTCGAGCAAGAGCCCCAGCGGCTCGCCGTATCGCGCACCGTGATCCGCTTGGGCTGCACCCCGACGCGCTCCGCGTAATGAAACACGCGGGCTTCGAATGTCTTGCGCGCCTCGCGTTTCAAAAAATCGAGCAGCCGCCGCGGTGCATGCTCCTTGTGTCCGGAAATGCGGATCACCTTCGTCCCGCGTTCGATCCACACCGGCGCCCGCCCGCTTGCCGCTGGGTGGATCGCATGCAGTTCGCCGCGGAACGGAATGCTGGCGCCCGGCTCAAGATCGACAGGCTCGGGTACATGGGCCAGCCGCCGCGCAATCCAGCTTGATTCCGAGCGGGCAAATTCCATCGCATGGTCGAGCGAGCGACGCGACGGAGCCACGACGCTCACTTCGCCTGTCGAGGGATGGACTTTCACGATCAGGCGCCGCGCGCGCGGGTTGAGCCGGACGGTCACCTCCACCGGGCGCCCCTCAATGCGCAGCAATTCGCGGCGCGGATGGGAGCGGGGTGTGGGCGTTGGCTTGCGCATGGTCTTCCCTTTATCGACCCGGCTTGCTTCTCTCGCAACCCGTCTTAAGAGCCGATCCGACATGACCCAGCGGCCCCGCTTTCACCTCGCCTTTCCCGTCCGGGACCTCGCAGAAGCCCGCGCTTTTTATGGCGATCTGCTCGGCTGTCGGGAGGGTCGTTCCGCGGATGACTGGGTCGATTTCGACTTCTTCGGGCACCAGATCGTGGCGCATTTAAGCCCCCCTTCCGACCCTCACAAGTGCCAAAATCGCGTAGATGGTGAGCTGGTTCCGGTGCGTCACTTTGGCGTCATTCTTTCCCTGCCGGAATGGCGGGAAATGGCAGAAAAGCTGCGCGGAAACAGCGTAAAATTTCTGATTGAACCCACGCTCCGGTTCCGGGGCCAACCGGGCGAGCAGGCAACCATGTTTTTCGAAGATCCGAGTGGAAATGCCCTCGAGATCAAGGCCTTCGCCGAGGACTCGATGGTGTTTGCGAGATGATCCGGCCGCAAAATATTGCCATTGCGCTTGGCACCGCGTCCCTGCTTCTCCTGCTCGCCGTGCTGGGCTTCCAGTATATCGGACGGCTGCAACCCTGCGAACTTTGCCTGTGGCAACGCTGGCCCCATGTGGGCGCCGTCGTTGTGGGCTATGGCGGACCGCTTCTGATCCGGGCGGGGCTGCTCGAACGAAGCGCGGCCAGGGCCGTAGCGGGCTTGGCAGCGCTATTGATCGCTGTCTCAGGCGCGATCGGGGTCTATCATGCCGGCGTCGAATGGCATTGGTGGCCTGGACCGCAATCCTGCTCCGGACCAGCGTTCCGGTATACGGGCGGACCGCTCGACCTGAACGCGGCGGTTGTGCTGTGCGACATGGCCGCGTGGCGGCTCTTCGGGCTTTCGCTCGCCGGTTACAACGCGCTCGTTTCGTTCGCGATTGCGGGAACGGGTGCCTTCCTGCTCGCTCGCAGCGGAAAACGATCGTGAGCGCGCGCCGCGGCCGCCGCCCCTTCCCTCCCGGAACACCTGCGGCACAGGAAGTGGCCGAAATGATCCGGGTGGATCACGCCGGCGAGTATGGCGCGCTGCGGATTTACGAAGGCCAGCTCGCCGTTCTCGAGGCCCGCTCGCGAGACCGTAAGGCCCTGGCGGCGATCCGCCGCATGGCCGAGCAGGAATCGCGGCATCTGGAGCGTTTCGATCGGCTGGTGAACGAACGCAAAGTGCGTCCCACCGCGCTCTCGCCGCTCTGGCAGGTCGCGGGATTTGCACTGGGCGCAGGTACGGCACTCCTCGGCACGCGCGCTGCCATGGCCTGCACCGCCGCGGTCGAAGAGGTCATCGACGAACATTATGCTCACCAGATCGAGCGCCTCGGAGGCGACCCGGAATTGCGCGATGCCGTAAGCGAATTTCGCGAAGACGAACGCGCCCACCGCGACGAGGCGCTTGCCTACGGGGCCGAAGAGGCGCCCGCCTACCGGCTCCTCAGCGAGACGATCAAGACGGGCTGTCGGCTCGCCATCCGCCTGTCGGAGAAGATCTGAGCGGGTTCAGGGCTCCAGCACGCTGTCCCAATAGAGATAGTCGGCCCAGGATTCGTGCAAGTAGTTCGGCGGAAACAGCCGGCCGTTATTCCTGAGTTCGTTGATCGTCGGCTTGCGCGGATAATTCCGTGGATGCATCCCGATATGATGCGCAAGCCGGCCGCCTTTCAAAAGGTTGCAGGGCGCGCAAGCCGTGACCACGTTGTCCCAGGTCGTACGGCCACCTCGCGAACGCGGAACGAGGTGATCGAACGTCAGATCCTCCGCGGCGCCGCAATACTGGCATTCGAACCGGTCACGTAGGAATACGTTGAACCGGGTAAAGGCCGGCTGCCGTGCGGGCCTTACATAAGTCTTGAGCGACACGACCGAAGGCAGCTTCATTTCGAAGCTGGGCGAGCGCACGATGCGCTCGTATTCGGCAAGAATATTCACCCGCTCCAGGAAGACGGCCTTGATGGCGTCCTGCCAGGACCACAGGGAAAGCGGAAAGTAGCTGAGCGGACGATAGTCCGCGTTCAGGACCAGCGCCGGACAGTTATCGGGGACGCGCGCGGCGCCTAACACCAGACACTCCTTTGAAAACAGCCTCCTTGCCAAATGCGCGCGGAGATTAGGGGCAACGTCCGCAAATGCCAACAAGCCTGCGCCTGTCCAGGCAATCTATCCGATTCGGAATGACAGGATTGCGACAGGTTTCAGCGCACCGTGCAGCTGACCGCGCCGGTTGGCCGCAGGGAACCGCGAACTGCCAGGGAAAGGAAAGTCGCGCCAAGCAGCAGAGCGTCAGAGTCGATTGTGTGCCCCGCACCCCGGGACAGATGCCACTGGACAGGCGCGCCGGCCCGCCCCAAGGCGCCTGCGGCCAGAAACATCGCCTGGGGCGGGATCATGGTGTCTGCATCGCCATGGGTGAGCAGAATCGGCGGCGCATCTGCCCCTAGCGGAGGCAGGGATTCGGGCCCGGTCAGCATCCCGGAAAAGCCGAGGATTGCGACGGGCTTTGGGCTTCGCCGCAAGCCCACATGCAGCGACATCATGGTGCCCTGGCTGAATCCGCACAGAATCAACCGGTCGGTGGGCAGCGCCATGCGCTTCAGCTCGGAATCGAGGAAATCTTCGAGGACAGGCGCCGCGGAAGCCACGCCGCGTTCGGCCTCATGCGGATCGATGCGCGCAATTGGAAACCATTGATAGCCGGCGCCTGGACAGCGCTCCGGCGCATTCGGCGCCACAAAGGCCACGGTCGGAAGGAATTGCTGCAGATGAGGCGCAAGCCCGATGAGATCATTTCCGTCTGCACCGTAACCATGGCAGAGGACCATGAGATGGGTCGCGCGGCCCCTCGCGGCCGGGACGCGGGGACCGTTGAGCTGACGCTGACCGAAAACCAAGACCGTTTCTCCGCTCGCAATCCAATCCGATGATTGTCACCCGCTTCGCGCCCAGTCCAACAGGTTATCTGCACCTGGGGCACGCCTTTTCGGCGCTCATCGCATCCGACGCCGCTCGCGCCGGCCGTTTTTTGTTGCGGATCGAAGATATCGATCGCGGGCGCAGCCGCGAGGAATTTGTCGAGGCGATCTTCGAAGATCTGGGCTGGCTGGGACTTCGCTGGGAGGAACCGGTGCTGCGGCAATCCGCGCGTTTTCCCGCCTATCGCAAAGCGCTCGACCTCCTGGAAGAGCAGGGCGTGCTTTATCCCTGCTTTTGTACGCGCGCCGATATCGCCGCCGAGATTGCCCGATCTGCAGAAGCACCACACGGGCCCGACGGCGCACTCTATCCCGGCACGTGCAGGACACTGAGTGCCGCAGAGCGCCGGGCGCGCATCGAGTCGGGCACGCCGTATGCGTTGCGCCTCGATTCCCGCAAGGCAGCCGCGCGTCTTCCGCAACTGACATTCGTGGAAGCCACGCTTGAAACAGAGACGACTGGTAACCAAGTCACAGTCGATCCGCTCCTCTTCGGGGATGTGGTCCTGGCCAGAAAGGACGTGCCAGCGTCCTATCACTTGGCGGTCGTCGTAGATGATGCAGAACAGGGCGTAACACTCGTAACGCGCGGGCGAGATTTGCTGCGTGCTGCGCACATACAACGCGTATTGCAGGAGCTGCTCAGATTACCCGCGCCGCGCTATGCCCATCACCGGCTGATCCTGGACGAGAACGGACGAAAACTCTCCAAACGGGACGGTGCGACAAGTCTGCGCATGTTGCGCTTGAACGGTACAACAGCGGAAAAGTTACGGCGGCATATCCTTGCACCCTAAGGCCCTCTGACCGGCGCCAGGATTCGAATCTGGGAACCATGACAAGCGTCGTGCGCTTGGCGCCTCCGCTTGTCGTCTCAATTGTTAACGGCATGGTTGCCACGCGGAACCCGGCGCTGGCAGCGCGCATTACCCTACCGAATGTCCCGTCTTATGATGAGTTAAGAGCCCGTGCGAAGCTGTCTTCCTAGCAAACAGACCCTGCGGTCTCTGCTTGTCGCGTTCTGCCTCGCTGCAGCTCCGCTCGGAGGCTGCGTCTTCGCGCAGTCCCAGGAACAGCAGAGCGATGGGAATATCGATACCGCGAAGCAGCATCTGTATGACAGCCTGTCGGCGGATACGCTGGCAAATTTCAACCTGTTTATCTATGTCGACAAAGCGCAGGACGGGCCGTTCGCGCAGCGCATGTATGTATTCGAGAAAATGGATTCGGGCGATCTTGCGCCGCTTTACGACTGGCCCGTTTCGACCGGGCGGGAGGGCGACGAAACCGATCCGCATGGCGAGGCGCAGTCCACGGTCACGCCGCGCGGTTTCTTCGAACTCGATCCGAAGCGCATGTATGTGGATCACACCTCGTCGCAATGGGACGAAGCAATGCCTTATGCGATGTTCTTCAGCTGGAAGCCCGGCGGCCATGATACGGGCCTCGCCATTCACGGAACGCCGGAAGACAATGACAATGCGCTGGGCAGCCGTGCGAGCGCGGGCTGCATCCGGCTGTCGCTCGAAAACGCGCACACGCTTTTCGATCTCGTCCGCTCGGGTTTCCGAGGACCGGTGCCGAAGCTCGCCTATCTCGATGGCGAGAGCCAGGTCAGCAGCGAAGGCCTGCTGGTTCACGACGCCGACGGCCGGCTCAAACTGACGGACGGCTATTCCGTCCTCGTTCTCGTCGACGATTACGCACCCGAGCAGCGTGTAAGCTCGCTCTATTAGGTCGTGGAGATGCAAAGGCGGGGCGCGCTGCGAGCTTGTCGCAACGCGTTGCGCACCGCCACGCTGCCAACCTTGTGAAGGATCGTTCGACCAGGGCCCGGCAGGTTGCGTTTCGGCGCGTCGGACTGCAGCGCGCACGGGGATTTTCCGTTCTGCGATTTTTTTTGGCCATGCGCTGGAATAATCAATGCGTCCGTGACGTCATGACAGGTGAAAGAAGCTCTCAGGCGCGGCCTGACGGCGAACAAGTTCTACCGAAGGGGACGTCTTATGATCCGAACTTTTGAGTTCTGCAGCAAAGGCATGCTGGCCGGCAGCCTGGCCCTGGCGCTGTTCGCGCCGCTCCATGGTGCCCAGGCAAAAAACGACAAGGTGCTTTATTCCTTCACGGGCGGGAGCGACGGGTCCGAACCGTTCGCCGGAATGATCGCAGACGGCGCGGGCAACCTCTATGGCACGACCTCCCTCGGTGGCGCGGACGGCCATGGCACCGTTTTCAAGATTGCCTCTGACGGCACCGAGTCGGTGCTGCATTCCTTTGACGGGACCGACGGCAACGAGCCCAGTGCTGCTCCCATCATGGACGGCGCGGGCAATCTCTATGGCACCACGTTTGTCGGCGGTGCGAATGGCGCCGGTGCTGTCTTCAAGCTCACGCCAGGCGGCACCGAAAGCGTGCTCTACGCCTTCACGGGCGGCACCGACGGCCAGTTCCTCCAGGCGGGCGTGATCGAAGACAGTGCGGGAAATCTCTATGGCACGGCGCTTTTGGGGGGCGCTTATGACCACGGCGACGTCTACAGGCTCGCGCCCGACGGCACGCTTACCGTGCTCTATTCCTTCACCGGCGGAAACGACGGCGCCGAGCCGGAGGGCAGCCTCGTCGAAGACAGCAGCGGAAATCTCTACGGTACGACCAGCCACGGTGGCGCGGACAACGATGGCACGGTCTTCCGGCTCGCGGCCGATGGCACCGAGACGGTACTCCATTCCTTCTCCGGTGGGAGCAGCGACGGCTCCGAACCGTTTGCCGGTCTTATCATCGACAGCGCAGGCAATCTCTACGGCACGACGTTTCAGGGCGGCTCGCACAACATGGGCACCGTCTTCAAGGTCGCGGCCGATGGCGCCGAAACCATGCTCTATGCCTTGCAGGGTGGAAATGATGGCGCCAGCCCCGAAGCCAACCTGGTCGAGGACGGCAAGGGAAATCTCTACGGCACGGCATCGCTGGGCGGCGGAACCGGGTGCGGCGGGTCCGGCTGCGGCACGGTCTTCGAGATTACGGGGCGCGGCAGCGAGAAGGTGCTGCATCGCTTCGCCGGCGCGAAGGATGGCGCGGAGCCGGCCAGCGGCCTGGTCCTGAATCAGCAGGGACTTCTTTACGGCACGGCGTCATTCGGTGGCGGAGCGGGCTGCGGCGGCAGCGGCTGCGGCACAGTCTTCAGGCTCAAGCGATAGATCGTTCAAGCGGCCGCATCCTCCGCCGGCCGTTCTTCGTGTCGCGTCAAAGCAGCACTCAACGCCGACAGGCCATTCATGACCTGTCGGCGCTTCCGCCTCGATGCTCGAAGCACGTTCCCACAGCGCGCCGTATCAATGCAAAAGGGCGTGCCGCCCCGGATTTCGGCGCTGAGAATTCGATACCGGCGTACGGTGCGGCCTTCCAATCTACGGATTGGTCGGAAGCCCGCCTATCTGCTAGGGTGATGTCCGCACAAAGTTGCGGGACCTGTCGGACATGATTGGACGAAATGTGGCGCGGCGGTTCACCGCGAGCGTGTTTGCCGTGACACTGCTCATGGGCCTGCCGGCCCTTGCGGGCTCTTCGGCCCACTGGGAGCAATTCCGCTACTCGCTCGCCAAGGACGGCGTCAACCCACACGAGAAGACATTGGGCGTGAAGAACGTCGCCAAACTCACAGAGCTCTGGGCTGCAAAGACCAAGGGCGACATCTACTCTTCCGCGGCTGTCGTGGGCGGCACGGCCTATGTCGGCTCCTATGACGGCAAGGTCTATGCGTTTGATGCCTCGACCGGCAAACAGGTCTGGACCGCTGCTACGAAGGGCCCGATCATGTCTTCGCCGGCGGTAGTAAACGGCGTGCTCTATATCGGCTCGCTGGACGACAATGTTTATGCCTTCAATGCCTCGACCGGCGCGCAAATCTGGTCGTTTACAACCGGCGATGTCGTGCGCTCTTCGCCCGCCGTGCAGAAAGGCGTCGTCTATATCGGTTCGGAAGACGACAATCTTTATGCGCTCGATGCGGCGACGGGCAAACAAGTCTGGACCACGCCCACTGGCGGAAAGATCGATGCTTCGCCGGCGGTCGCGGGAGGGATGGTCTATATTGGCACGCTGAGCGGCGCGGTACTCGCGGTCGATTCGAGCACCGGAAGCCAGGTGTGGCAAGCAAACCCCGGCGGCGCGATCTATTCCACGCCCTCCCTCTACAAAGGCGCCGTCTATGTCGGGTCGACGAATGCCAACGAATATTCGTTCGACGCCAGCACGGGCACGCAGAACTGGATGGAAACGACGAATGGCGACCTGTGGGGCTCGCAGGCGGTGGACGACGGCGTCGTCTATGTCGTCACGGGCGGCAGCGGCAACTACCAATGCGACGCCTTCAACGCCACGACCGGCGCATTGATCTGGAACAGTGCCGATATCCCGGGCGAATTGGGCTCGCCGCCCACCGTGGCGAATGGCGTCGTCTATTTTGGTTCCAAAGACGACAGCCTCTACGCGCTCAGCACCAAAACCGGCGCGCAATTGTGGAGCTATGCCACCAAGAATGAGGTGATCGCGTCGCCGATCGTCGTCAATGGCACGGTCTATCTCGGTTCGAACGACGGCAATCTCTACGCGTTCGGACTCAAGAAGAAGAAATAGCCGGCCTTGCGTCCGCCAGCGCAACGATCTCGCGCATGATGGCGTCGAGATCGTAATCCTTGGGGCTGAAGATTGCGGCGATGCCGGCCTGTTTCAGCCGGGCCTCGTCCTCCGCCGGAATGATGCCGCCGGCCACGACCTTGACACCCCCAAGACCTGCCGCCGCGAGCTTTGCCGTGACCTCGCAGGCGAGAGTCACATGCGAACCGGAAAGGATCGAAAGCCCCACGACATGGGCTTCGTGCTCGCGCGCCGCGGCCACGATCTCCTCCGGCGTGAAGCGGATGCCGTCATAAATCACGTTCATTCCGCCATCGCGGGCGCGGATTGCGATCTGCTCCGCGCCATTGGAGTGTCCGTCGAGCCCGGGCTTGGCGACGAGGAAAGTCAGCGGCCGGCCGAGCTTCTCCGAAACCTGACCAACATATTCGCGCAGCGCGAGAATGCGCGGATCGTTGCGGGCTGGCGCTTCCGCCACCACGCCGGTGGGTGCGCGGTATTCGCCGAATACCGACCGCAGCGCGTCCGCCCACTCGCCCGTGGTCACGCCTGCGTGCGCACAGGCGATCGAGACCGGCACGATGTTTGCTCCGCTCAGCGCCGCTTCGCGCAGCTGCGCAAGCGCAAGAATAACCGCTTCCGTGTCGCGCGCGGCGCGCCAGGCGTTCAATCGCGCGATCTGCTCGCGCTCCGCTGCTTCGTCCACTGCCATGAAATGACTTTCGCCGGCGGTGAGCGGCGAGATTTCGCTTTCGACCCAGGCATTCACGCCGACGCGGATTTCCGCAGCCGTTTCGATGGCCTCGACGCGCGCCGCATTGGAGTGGACCAGACGTTCTTTCATATATTCGAGCGCAGGTTGCGCGCCCGCTCCGCCGAGCCCTTCGATACGCGCGATTTCGCTGCGGATCTGCGAAGCAAACAACGCAGTTTTCGTCTCGATCACATGCGCGCCGTCGAATATGTCGTCATATTCCAGAAGATCGGTCTCGAAGGCCGCGATCTGCTGCAGCCTGAGCGACCATTGCTGGTCCCACGGCCTGGGCAGACCGAGCGCTTCGTTCCAGGCGGGCAGTTGCACCGCGCGCGCGCGCGCCGCCTTCGACAGCGTTACGCCCAGCATGCCGAACAGGATGCGATAGACATTGTTCTCGGGCTGCTGCTCGGTGAGGCCCAATGAATTCACCTGCACGCCGTAGCGGAACAGGCGGAGCTTCGGATCGGCGACGTGGTAACGCTCCCTGGTAATTTCATCCCAGATCCGCGCCATTGCGCGCAGCTTGCAGATTTCGGTGATGAAGCGGACGCCGGAATTGACGAAGAAACTGATGCGGCCGACGGCCTTCGGGAAATCGGGATCGGCAATCGCGCCGCGTCTCTTGCAGGTATCGAGAACCTCGATCGCCGCGGCCAGCGCGAAGGCTGCTTCCTCGACCGGCTCCGCACCCGCTTCCTGCAGGTGATAGGAACAAAGATTGACCGGATTCCAGCGTGGCATCTCCGCGCTCGTGAAGGCAATCACATCGGAAGTGAGTCGCAGCGCGGGCTGCGGTGGAAAGATGTAGGTGCCACGCGCGAGATATTCCTTGATGATGTCGTTCTGCGTGGTGCCGGCAAGGCTTCCCCGTGGCACGCCCTGCTCGTCGGCGAGCGCCACATAGAGCGCGAGCAGCCAGGCCGCCGGTGCATTGATCGTCATCGAGGTGTTCATCCCGGCGAGAGGCAGGCCCTCGAACAGCGCGCGCATGTCGCCCAGATGGCTCACGGGCACGCCCACCTTGCCGACCTCGCCTCCGGCGAGCGGATGGTCGCTGTCATAGCCCGTCTGGGTCGGAAGATCGAAAGCGATGGAAAGGCCCGTCTGGCCCTTGGCGAGATTGCCGCGATAGAGCGCGTTCGAGGCCGCGGCGCTCGAATGCCCCGCATAGGTGCGGAAAATCCAGGGTGAATCGCGTCCGCCCATCCCGCAATCATCCCCGGCTCACGGCAGGAAGGGATTCACGCGGAGGCGCGGAGACGCGGGCAGGTTTTGTCATTGCGGTCAAACGACTCCGTGTCTCCGCGGCTCCGCGTGCGAACTTGACAGGACCGTCCACGCGGCCCGATGCTGCGCCGCAGCATAGCCTGTTCTCCACAAGCGAAAAGCTATTTGTCACGTTGGAACAGGGGCCAAAGAGGGATCCATGTCGGCCGAAGCAAAGCCCGTGCTCGAGGTTTACAAGGACCTTTACGGGATCGGGGAAATCCCGCCGCTCGGCCATGTGCCGCGGCAGATGCATGCCTGGACGATCCGCAAGGAGCGCCACGGGCCGCCGGAAGATTCCATGAAAATCGAGATCGTGCCCACCTGGCCGCTCGATTCCCACGATGTGCTCGTCCTCGTGATGGCCGCGGGGGTGAATTACAACGGCGTCTGGGCGGGACTCGGTCAGCCCATTTCCCCCATCGACGGCCACGGCAACCCGTTTCATATCGCGGGCTCCGACGCATCGGGGATCGTGTGGGCCGTGGGCTCCAAGGTGACGCGCTGGAAGGTCGGCGACGAAGTCGTCGTGCACTGCAATCAGGACGATGGCGACGACGAGGAATGCAATGGCGGCGATCCGATGTTCTCGCCGTCGCAGCGCATCTGGGGTTACGAAACGCCTGATGGTTCCTTCGCACAATTCGCGCGCGTGCAGGATCGCCAGCTCATGGCGCGGCCGCAGCATCTGACCTGGGAAGAATCGGCCTGTTACACGCTGACGCTTGCCACGACTTACCGCATGTTCTTCGGCCATCGCCCGCATGTGCTCAGGCCCGGACATAATGTTCTCATCTGGGGCGCAAGCGGCGGCCTCGGCTCGTTTGCAGTCCAGCTCTGCGCGGTCTCGGGCGCCAATGCGATCGGCGTGATCTCCGACGAATCCAAGCGCGATTTCGTTTTGTCTCTTGGCGCGAAGGGACTCATTAACCGCAGCGAATTCCAGTGCTGGGGCGCGATGCCGAAAGTCGGCACGCCGGAATATGACTCATGGCTCAAGGAAGCGCGCCGCTTCGGCAAGGCGATCTGGGACATCACCGGCAAGGGCCGCGATGTCGACATGGTGTTCGAACATCCCGGCGAACAGACATTCCCGGTTTCCTGCCTCGTGGTGAAGCGTGGCGGCATGGTCGTCTTCTGCGCCGGCACGACCGGCTACAATATTACGTTCGACGCGCGCTATGTCTGGATGCGCCAGAAGCGCGTCCAGGGCTCGCATTTCGCCAACCTCAAACAGGCGAGCGAGGCCAACCGGCTGATGATCGAGCGCCGCCTCGATCCCTGCATGTCGGAAGTATTTCCCTGGGAGGACATCCCGCGCGCCCACACCAAGATGTGGAAAAATCAGCATTTGCCCGGCAACATGGCGGTGCTCGTCAACGCCCGCCGCCCGGGCCTCAGGACCTTCGAGGATGTGATCGAAGCCTCGCAGGACTGAACCGCGAACGAAAACATCATAACAGCGATTTTATCAGCGATTATCAGCGAATTCGCATCGGCCAAGAAGAAACCGGCTGCCCCATGACAGGCGCCGGTTGTGGAAACACATTGTACTCATTTCAATAGCACATCTGATCAGAAATTTCCGGCCCGAATTGGCGGAACAAAATGTCACCTCGGCTAAGAACGATTGTTCGCAACCAAAGCGCCAACGCCGCTTATCTGTGTTGCGATTTGCGCTCGGAAAGCGCGCGGGCCAGATCGCGCGAGGTGTGAAACACCGCAAGAATGGTTATCGCTTCGGTCCCGACTTGATAGACGATGAGATAGGGCAATGAGGTGACTGGAAATTCCCGCGTTCCGGGAAGGCGGCCGGGCCTGCCGATTTCGGGGAAGCGGCTTAGCCGATGGGCCGTCGCCACGATCGCGCGGTACACTTTTTCCGCAGCACCCGGATTATCGAGAGCAATATAGCTGATGATGCCGGCGAGATCGTCGGCGGCCGGTTCGGCAAAGACCAGCCGCTTCAACGTTTCCAGCCATGCCCTGCTTCAATTGTGTCGAATACGGAATCGGCATCGCGCACGCGGCCCTTCCGCGCAGCCGAGAGGCCTGCCTTGATCCGCTCGATCTGCCAGGCGTTCGCTTCGATATACTGCCGCAGCGCCAGATTGACGACGTAATTGCGCGAACGATCCATCGCCTCGGCCAGCGCATCGATCTCATTGACGGTCTTTTTTTCGGCGCGAACCGTGATCGGCTCGGTCGTGGCAGGGTTAGTCATTTGTAGTCTCCTGTAATCGCTACGGTAGCGCCGCCCCTTGCTTCCCGTCAAGTCGTGCCTGGGGAGTAATGTTTTCACACCCGCAATGGCGAATTGTTCCGGTATCGCCACCAGACATACAGGCATAACAGAGCAAGCGCCGGATACATCAGGAAACTCGCTTCCGTGCCGAGGACGCCGCCGGTCAGGCATGCCGGTCCGTTGAACGTCACATCGAGCAGACGCCCGACCGGCACTCTCGCGCCGTTCGGCGTTCCGATGACGAATAGCTGCATGTAATCATAAGAAAAGTGGAATCCCACCGCGAACCACAACGTTCCGGTGCGCAGCATGGAGTAGCTGAGGATCAGGCTTACCGAGACAAGCGTGATCACATCCCAGATGTTCTCTCCCGTCTTGTAGAAATAGTGGTCCGCCGCAAACACGAAAGCGATGACAATCGCAGACGGCCAGAAGCCCATGCTTTTCCAGAGCGTCTGCTGGAGATAGGAGCGATAGAAGGATTCCTCGGCGATACCGACGCAGACATTCGTGCCAAGCCAGGCCAGTGCGGAAATAACGAGCGCGCTGCCGGAGATCGCCAATCCTCTGATCTGCATGCCACCGAGCAGGAGCATTCCCGCCGCGACAGCGCCCGCCAGTGCAATTCCGGCCGCAGCGCCTTCGAATGTCTGCCGCCCCAACGCGCGGGCGACGGGCAGGCCGTAGCTGTCGACACGGCGGCGCTCGTAAAGCGCGAAGATGGCAGTGCAGATGAGTGCCGTCAGAAAATTCTGAATCTCGCTCAGCGCCACTGCCCCGGCCGAAAATTCCGTGCCGATGTGGAGCCAATGGGCGATGTGCCCGAATGGCCGGTTCAGCAGCGGAAAGATTGCCCAGCTGCCGCCCGTATAGAAGATCACGGCCCGCCAGATCGGGCGCAGCTTCCCGTCCGCGCCGAGCAGGCTGCGCATGAACAAATTCGCGACTGCATTCATGGCTGCCTCCCGACAAAGCCGTTCTCCTCCCGATGACGATCGGCGACGAGCTCGGTTATTATAAGGCGCTCGCGACGGAAGCGCTGTCCCCGGCGGAGCCGGCACAACGCACAAATACCAACGAGCGCCATGCGCGCGAATGGCTATAACCTCGGTGCGTCACGGCCGAGGCCGAAAAGGGATTTTCACACGGTGGCGCAGAGGCACAGCGGAACGCAATTGCGAGGAATAATTCTCCGCAGGTAGTTAAATCGCATTCGTAACCTCTGCCGCTCTGCCGATCTGCGTGAAATTCGCATCCGCACCGCCGCCGTTCGAAGCGATCCGCTGATGGACGAAGTTCGTTGCCGCGGCGCGCGTTTCAACGCCAAGCTTCGGAAAGATGCGTTCGAGGTGCTTCTCGACGGTGCGGCGGCCCACATCGAGAATGGCCGCAATGTCGGCGTTCGTCTTGCCGCGGCAGGTCCACCACAGCACTTCGGCCTCGCGCGGAGTGAGGCCCAGCTCCGCGAAGCTCGGCGCCGGCGGCGGCTGAAGGTCGAAAAGGAGCAGTCGCCCGTACGGTTCAACGATGCAACGCACCACATAGCGCCGCGGCCCGCGTTGAATGACAAATGGCTTGCGCGGGCGAAGATGTCGCCCGCTTTCCTGTTCGCGCAGCCAACGCTCGATGTCTTCAGGAAGGCGGCCGTTCCTCGGCGCCGCTTCGCGGAACGATTCTGCAAGCACGCGCCGCGCCTCGGCGCTCGCATGACGGATCGCGCCGTCCGTGTCGACGAGCACGAGTGCGTGGTTCAGTTCTTCGGCGCCGCGTGCAAAAAGCGCGAGATCGCCCTTCATCCGGCAGAACCGTCGTGCATTGGCGTAGGCCTGCCTCAGGTGCGGCCGCAAAAGGGTGAGGCACAAGCGCTCGCGCTCGCTGAAATCCGGGCGCGACCGGTTCAGCGCCACGGCCGTGCCGCGGCGTCGTTGCATATCCGGGGGAGCGAGGGCAAAACCGATCTGGTCCTCGATGCCGAGCGGCCGGAAATATTCATTGTAGATGCCGAGCTTGATGAACTCCCTGCGGTGAACGAGATCAGAAAATTTCCATGCCCCGCGCAGTTTTTTTCCTGCATAGCGTTCGGGATTGAGCCCGGGGTGCTCGTGAATGTAGAGATTGAAGATC
>DATJUM010000045.1:0-17410 GCA_035502355.1 Rhizomicrobium sp.
ACGAAATGCACCTTGACGACCGCAAAATCTCCGTTTCGCTCGCGACCATCGAGATGAAAGCGGTGGACGCGCGCCGCACCATGCTCAAAATCACGGAGCAGGGCGCATTCCTCGACGGCTTCGAAGACGCAGGTTCGCGCAAACACGGCTCGGGATTGCTGCTCGACCGTCTCGCCGCGTCGCTTGCGACCGGCTGATACAGCGCTGCGATTTAGCGCATTTCTTCAGGTGCGGCCGCGCAGGGCCTGGAACGGATTCCAGGCCTCGCGGTCGTCCTCGATCCGCGCGGAAATCGCCGAGAACACCGCCACGATTGCACCGAACAGCAGCGAGAACGCGATCCACAGACTGGCATAGCTCGCCGCCTTGCGCGCCCTGTCCGCCGCGTTGCGGGTCTGCGCCCGAACGTCGGCCTGCATCCGGTCGACGCGCGCAGTGGCCTGTTCGAGCGGAATACGTGCCTCGCTGGCGACGAGATAAATGAGCCGGTCGCGATCGGATGAGTTCAGTTGCTCGCCATGCATGAGGCCGGCCTGAAGAATGCGGGTCGCTTCCGCGCGTGCACCAAGCGTCATTGCGGCACTGGCCGTCATGCTTCCATAGGCCGGTTCGGCGGCGCCGACAATGTCCGGCCAGAAGAGACCATCAATGACATAGGACGTGGATACGGCGCTGCCGACAGGCGCGTGCGCGCCATAGAGCGGCGCGAGCGCCAGTCCGCCGCCAAGCGCGGCCAGCCCCGCAAGCGCAATAAGTGCCAGACTTGCGAGAATGGTCGTGGCCCAGGTGACGAGGCCGTGGGCGGCCGCCCGGAACTCCTCCTGGGCGCGGCTCTCGACCTGCGGTCCCAAAAGACGGCCCGCGATATGGCCGCCCACCGCGAAACCGAAAGCCTGCGCCGCAAAAAAATAGATGGCGCCCCCGGTCAGAAAGGCGGGCAGCGAAGATCCGGCATGTTTCGCCGGGTTGATCAGCAAAAGCCCGAATCCCGAGCCCAGAACGAGCAGGAAGAATGTGACCGCGGTTGCGACCACGCCGCCCGCAAAAGCAAGGCCCCAGGAAAAGCGGAATCCACTGCTTTCGTCACCTGTTACGGTAATCGTTTCAACCATTGGGCCAACCCCGATCGCAATAGGCACGCATCACGCGTGCCCGGTAAGAAGCCAGATGAGGATGATGATCGGTATCGGCACGCCAAGGAGCCAAAGCAGGCAGGAGCGCATGAATTCCCCAATCAAAAAGCATTCTCCCCAACGCCGGGCGGGAGTGCTGGTTCCCGATTATGTTGAGGAGAAGCAGCCCAGTAAGTACTCTCCGCCGCGCGTCGGAGCGGACGATGCCGTGAGAATACCGGAAAGGGGGATAGGGTGGGCGCAAAAGCCGGTGCGGGGGGATCGCGCGACGGGCGCGCGCGAACGCGAACGACGGCCACGCGGCAGCCCCACGAAGGGGACGCAGCCGAAGCGCTGGAGGCGTTCATTGAAAAATTCACCCCGGACATGGCGAAGCAGATCACAGAGGTGCTGGCGCGGATGCGGGCGAAGCTGCCCGGCGCAATCGAGCTCGTCTATGATAATTACAATGCGCTGGCGATCGGCTTCGCGTCCGGTGAGCGGGTCGCGAATGTGATCTTCTCCATCGCCTGTTATCCGCGATGGATCAGCCTGTTCTTCTTTCCAGGAGTCGATCTCGAAGATCCGGGGAAGCTGCTGAAGGGCAGCGGCAACCGATGCCGGCACATCGTGCTGCGCAATCCGGCGATGCTCGACGACCCGGATATTTCGAACCTGATGCGACAGGCGCTCGAAAGAGCCGGCAACCCCATCGACAGGCGGGCGGACGGGCGCATCGTGATCAAATCGGTTTCGGCGAAGCAGCGCCCGCGCCGGCCGCCCGCGGTCTGATTACCGCGGACGGACTTCGGTACCGAGACCTGCGGTGATAAACAAGGCCGTGGCTTCGCCGGAAACATCGGCCGTGTGCCACACGCCTGGCGGATTGATCGCATATTGGCCGGGCTCGAGCGTCGTGCGGACAATCGCGCCGTCGGCCTGTTCCTGATGGAGCACCAGCGTGCCGCGCACGCAAAGGACGACTTCGCTGCCATTGGGATGCTTCTCCCAGGTCGACCAGGGCTCGCGGAACGTAAACATGCTGACGAGCCGTCCTTCCACGCCGTCCGCCGCGTGCCGCGCGCCGTAATCGACATACCATTGCATGTCTCCGGTGAATTCCGGTTCGCCCAGCGCGGTTGCGCCGCGCCCGAGATGAACGGGATAAAGCGACAGATCGGTTCCGGCCATGGGCAAATTCCTCGGGAGCGCGCCGGGTGTCACTGTGTCAGCCAGGATCGGCACAGGCAACAACCGACAAGGGAGCCGCGCAGGGAAACGCGCGTCGACCAAGTCAGACTCTGTCCGAGCTTATGACCCGGAGCTTCGCGACCGTATCGGCCATCCGCTCGTAGTCCTTTGCCATCTCCAGGATCATGGACTGTGCGCGACTGTCGGCCCAATCCTCGGCAAGCGCCCGCAATTCCTCCGCCCGGAACCGATACCGGACAGCCCTGTCTTTCAACATTGGCATGTCTATTCCCGAACCGGCGCGCTGTCCGGCCCTTCGCGGGCCATGCAGTAATTATACAAGCATGACTATTCCAGTTCGGCGCGTTCCGCAAGCGTGCAAATACATGCAACGACCTTGTGACAACTGTCGCCGGATGTCATCCTACATCTGTTCGATCACAACATCGAACCGGTCTCGCGAAGCTTCGCTGTCTTGAAGATGGACGTTGTCTGCCGCCGGAAATGCGGTCGCGAAAAAGCGGCCGCACGATTGATCGTGGACCGCTTCGCGCCCGCCAGGAAATGTCAGGCTGTCATGGCCCTACTGGAAGAGGCCCTCCGCCTGCTCGAAAGCGGAAGGAAATTCCGGAACGTTCACTGGCCAGACCTCGACGAACTGGCCGCCGACATTGATCGCTCCGTCCAGGATGCCCTGATAGCCGGGGTCGTCGCAGGGCACGGCATTTGCGTACCCGCCATTGCACTCCGTCCCGACAGGAATGCCGCCAAAGTCGTTCGTTTGCCAGCCCATGACCGCCCCCTGCCGGCCGGCGTCCAATACCATCTGCGGCGGATCGTTTGCAGTGTTAGAATTGAAGGCATTCCACTGCACGCCAAAGCGCGTGTTGAAGCCCGAGGCGGAACTGAGCGCCCAGGTAATCAGGTTCCACTCCACATTTACGTAGGTCTTGCTTTTCTTCGACACGATCTCGCCTTCATTGTTGATCGGAGGAAGACCGCCGTTCTCTATGATGTTCAGGTCGAGAAGCTGATCCGGAAAAGCGGTGTTCACCGACTGCATCAGGCTCTGTCCAGCCGCATACATGAGGTTGGGCGTATAGCCCAGCGCCTGCCAGGTCTGTGGTCCCTCGGTATCGCTGCAATAGGCCAGATGCAGCTCGTCGGTCGCGGTATTTGCGCCGGTCAGTTTCACCCGAGTCACGAGGTTGTAGGCTCCCTGGATCGATTGCAGATGATTGGACAAGGCCTGGATCATCGTTCCATAAGCCTGCAGGTAGTTGCTGTCCCAGGGAACGGGAACGGTCACCGGTTCGCAGGCGTGCTTCCGCGTACCGCTGTGCGCGCCCCACATGAAATTTCCATAGGGCACATTGTAAGGCGCCGAATAGAGCCAAGTTGGCGTGTACATGCCCGCCGTAACCCCGATCGAAATATACTTACCGCTGGCGACGGCTGCGTTGACTTCCGCATCGACAAGCGACCAATCATACGTTCCGGGCGACGGCTCGATCTGATACCAGAGAGCCGAAACCATGATGCCATTGATGTACGGCGTCGAGTAAATGCTGGAAGGCAGAAGGCTGTGGTCGTCTTTCAGCCTCTGGCTTACCACGTAGATGCCCTGATAAGCCGCCTGCTGACCGGCGGCCTCCTGGGGAAGCATGCTTGCTGCAACGGCGACGGACGCTGCCGCAATCATGGCACGGGCGAAAACACCGCGCGCGATCGAATTGTTCGACATGGACAGTTGTTCCTCGACCAGGATCAGGCACACCCCAATGTGTCCCTGCAGCACCATTAAGTACGTTTCTGAGCTCCCAACGCAATCATTGTTATGATTATTAGTAACGCGTCGCTTAACGCCAACTGTAGAGTACAATCCAAACACACCGGCAACGCGGCAGACTCAATCCCGGCGCCTGATCGAAGCGGGTGCCAGCAAACTGCACCTTTCGACACCTTCGTCACGCGCGGCTTTCCGCGACTCTGCGGTGATCACCCCGGGCCCCGCTACCATGCCCGCAAACCAGCCAGGAATGTCGTTCGATTCGACGTTCTTATGCAGGACGGCGATGACGATCCCATGAATGCCTTGATGCGGCAAGCCCCGGCGGTGTTCGATGAAGGCCGTTCGAACGGAAACCTGAAACTGTGCCGCGCGCGTCGAAGAAAATTGCGCGACGAGACCCGTGGCGGAAATGGTGCGTCATGTCTATTAGTCCGTCACCGTCCATCCCATTCAGGCCCGCCGGATTTGCTCCTGGCTTTCCGCCGCTTGTTCGCGCTGCAGGCAGGGATGGATCGGCCCATCCGGCGGTGGTTTTCTTGTGCATGGCGAACCGGCTTTCCACGCTCAAAAATTTCGAAGTCCTTAAGATCGGGACGACACGATGACGGCGCCGGGCTTTGGCTGCTGGTTTTGAAATATGGCACGAAGGCGTAGCTATTCCGTTACCGAACCCAACTTGTCCCGTAAACGCCGGGCCGTTCGGCTCGATTGCGAGGACATCTCGAGGGGAGAAACTTCATGGATCGATAACGGACTCGAAGGGCAATCCAATCCTGAGCGCCAGCCGCCGATCAACGGTTTGATGCCGACCGACCTGCGCAGCGCCTATAAGATGGTGAAAACCTGTCGGAGAACCAGCGGAACCCCTGAATGCCTGGCGGCCCGCGACCAATGATGAGCACTGTGTCTACGCCGTAGCCCTATGAGGAGGGCCTCTGCACTGGCGTCATGCCAAACCCAATTCAACTGCGACGCCATGCAGTCGCTTATCTTTCGTCCACAACTGCGCTCCCGCCGTTAGTTGCACCGCCGCGAGCAAATGGGCGTCGAAAAAGCCGATCCCGCGCCCGAACAACGTGCGGCGGCCGATGAAATGGAGAACCTCCATGTCGGTGGCGACGCTGGCCTGGGGTAAATCGGAGAGCGCGTTCAGCACGATTTCGCGCTGATGCAAATTGCCCAAAGCGAGTTCGCCGATGACAAAGGGGTGCGCCAAGACCGCACCCGTCTCGAGCAGTGCAATGAGGGCGTTGTCATTCGCCCGGAGATGGTCGATCCAGACGGACGTATCGACCAGGATCATGTCGCGCCTGACCGTCGCCGCCGCGGCGCCTTCAGACCGGGCTGGCTGCCGCCCAGACGCGCTAATCGCCGCGCGCTTTCCCGCTCGATGAGGGCTTTGAGCGCTTCGCGGACCAGGCTGGATTTCTCCTTCAAGCCGGTGAAAGCCTGGGCCTTGGCAACGAGTTCATCATCGAGGGCAAGGGTTGTGCGCATTTCTTTGTCTCCAGCATAGGCATCATATTGTCATCATTTGATGCCGATTTCAATGCCATGCGTTGTTGGGTTCATACGCCCCATTCTCTGGCGTAGCACAGGATACGCGTCGTGCTTCGGGATCGATTTGGCGGATGGGGTGGGATTCGAACCCACGAGACCCTTGCGAGCCTGCCGGTTTTCAAGACCGGTGCCTTCAACCACTCGACCACCCATCCGGCAAGGGAAATCAGGTACTTGAGCGGCCTCCTTGATGCAAGGGAATGGGGTTTGCCGCCATCTCGCCACCATCGGCCTCGCCGCGAACAATACCACTGCGACGTCGAAGACTGACAGTTGAGAACTCCGCCATTCAATCCAGAACCGAACTGAGTTCGGTCGGCGTTGACGCAATAAACAAGCTGGACTAAAAGGTGATTCTCTCCCGGGTAGGGACGCGGGCGAGCATACGCCCAGTCGAGGCCAGGTCCCTAACTGCTCGATAGGCGTGAACGAAAGCCCCGCCGGAAACCGGTGGGGCTTTCTTTTTGCCCGGGTTCGCACATCCATCACGGCATGAGACGTGTGCCCTGCGCCGACACCGAGCCCACGGTCGCCGGGATGCTGAAGCATCGCGTCTGGGTGTAGGCTCCATGCACCCCACAATGCGGGTTTAGCGCGTGCAGATCAGTCCGACTTTTGCCGCGTCTCCTGCGACCCTGCCGCACCGAGTTCGTAAAATGCAATAGACGTGATGGGCGATGGTGAGCGTACCGCCGACCTTCCGCTGCATCTCGCGCTCTTCACGTGCCAGCTCGTCGAGCGCTCAGCGCTTGCGATAGGCATTAAGGCCGGCACTGCCATTGAATTCGGGCCCGACACGACCCGTTCCCGAATAGGGCGCGACGGGTCCGCCGTTGCCGGTCGTCGCGCCCGCCGCAAGAGCACTGGCCGCCGCCGCAGGCACGGAGAGCCATATCCAACCGAATGTGCGGCTCATGGCGTTTTTATCCTCATCCTCGGTGCTTTGGTGATCCGAAGCCAGTCGAAACGCTGCGCAAGCCGAGCCGGGCCGCAGCCTGTTCAGAAGCGCGCGGGATTGCTCGGCGCATGGCATGGGTAAAGCCAGCCACGCCAGCGCCCCGGCGGCACGGTTGCCTCGACATCGCACCTCGGATAACGTTCGGCGCAACCGCCCGGATGGGCGCTCTGCGTATGTCGTCCGATGAACGGACGGCTCTTCAAGGGGGACTACCAATGAAATTAAGGACTTCACTCACCCTCGGCGCTTCGCTTCTGGCCGGCGCCGCCATGGTATCGGCCGCAAGTGCCGCGACTCCTGACGGAAAAACCATCTATCCTTACAAAATTAACGCTGCCATACCGGCCAACCCGTTCCACCCGGTCGGCCATGTCGGTCCGCATCAGGCGCCTTATGTTGCGCCGAAGAACGCCTCCTCCGGCACCTGGACGGATGTCGGGAACCTTCCCTTCAAACACGGTCCATGGGGCGAAATGCTCATGACTGACGGGACGGTGCTCATCCTGGACTACTGCACCACGCCCGCGCAATGGTACAAGCTTACGCCGGACGCGAGCGGAAACTACACCGACGGCACATGGTCCACCATCGCAACCATGCCGGCCGGCTATGCGCCTCTGTTTTTCAGTCAGCAGGTTCTGCCCGCCACCGGAGACGTGATCATCAACGGCGGCGAGTATAATGCCTCGGGAAACAGCTGCGGTGGCGGCGTGTGGACCAACAAGGGTGCGCTCTACAATTACACTTCGAACACATGGCAGTCCGTGACTGCGCCGAGCGGATGGAACAGTATCGGAGATTCGGAGAGTATCATCCTTCCCGACGGCGACTACCTGCTCGCGGACTGCTGCTTCTTCGGCACCGGCGAGCAGGTGATCGGCACCATCACCAGCACGAAGAAGAGTACGACGGTTAGTTGGGCTAAGCCTACGGATACCTGGAGCTGCAACGGCGGCGCCTGCATGGACGAAGAAGGTTTCACCTCTTTGCCCAACGGCGATGTTTTCCTCGTCGACGTCTGGAACCATGGCTCCCACTCCGACGAATACTGGATTTACGATACGTCGACGGCGGCCTGGTCTGAGGAAGGAAATACGCCGGATTACCTGAGCTCCACCAGCACCTATGAGCTCGGCCCTGCGCCGCTCACACCGCAATACGGTTCGCAGGGAACCATCCTCCAGTACTCCGCGAATCCGTCCAGCGGCGTCAATGACATCTACAATGTCGCAACCAACACATGGACCTCCGGTCCGGTCATGAAGGTCGGCTCGACCATTTATGACGTTGCCGACGGCCCGTCGGCCGTGCTGCCCGACGGAAACGTCCTGGTACAGGCGAGTCCGGGAACCTTCGAATCTCCATCCGGATTCTGGGAATGGAATATCAGCTCTTCGGGCACCGTCACTGCGACCCAGGTGAACAGCCCAACGACCGCCGACGACACATCCTCTTTCGAAGGCAACCTGCTCATTCTTCCGACAGGCCAGGCCATGTGGGACAACAGCCAGGTGTCGCCAAACGAGGTCGCAGTCTACACGCCGCAAGGCTCGCCGCAGAGCAACTGGCTTCCGGTGATCTCAAGCGTGGAGACGAAGCTCAAGAACAACGGAAAGAAGGCCTACGCCATTTCGGGCACCAACTTCAACGGCTGGGACCTGGGCGGCTATTATGGCGACGATGCGCAGCAGGCGACGAACTGGCCGATCATACGCATCACCAACAACCAATCGGGGGATGTCTGCTACGGCCGCAGCTACAATTTCTCGACAATGGGCGTTTGGACCACCGGCACGACGAATGCCGACTTCACCGTCCCCAAGACCTGCGAGAAAGGTGCGAGTTCGCTCCAGGTCGTCGTGAACGGCATCGCCTCGGCGGGCGTTTCAGTCACGGTGAAATGAACCGCATGATGAATTCCATATCTGCAATCGCTTGATACTTTTCATGGGCGGGGAAACCCGCCCATGTTTTTTGATGGCGGCAGCCTCGCGCGGGGGTCATAGGGGAAAACCCGGCATGAATCCCGTCGCCGGACCCGATGCTTGGACGGGGCGGACGGACGGAACCCTCGCATGCCTCTCGCGCTGGATCGCGGCGTTGGCTTGACCTGAGCTTTTGTGCAATCGTCCCGGCGATGCGGCCCCTGCCGGTCTGGCGGAAGGGGAACGGATCGCATCGAAACAATTATTGCTTCCACATCTGATCATGCAAAAACCCGGATCGCGAACATGACGGCCAATCAAGGGATTGCCGGGAGCGCGCGCGACACGCGCATCCGGACGATCGTGATCGTCGGCGGCGGAACGGCAGGCTGGATGTCAGCGGCCGCTTTGCGGGTGGCCACGCGGGGGCAGCATTGCCGCATCATTCTCGTCGAATCCGACGAAATCGGAACTATAGGCGTGGGCGAATCGACGCTTCCGCCGATTACGAAATTCAATCGCTTTCTCGGAATCGACGAGGATGACTTCATCCGCAAGACGCAAGCGACCTTCAAGGTCGGAATCCGGTTCGACAATTGGCAACGCGTCGGCCATTCGTATTTTCATCCTTTCGCCGACGATAACTCAAATCCCGGTGTGCTCCCGACTCTGTATCGATATCTGGTGAAGCTGGCCGCCGGCGGACACGAACCCGACCTGGGCGAGTACGAACTCTGCACCGCAGCGGCGAGGAACAATCGCTTCGAACGGCCGGTGAACGACCGCCCTGGACCGTTCCTGACCTACGCGTTCCAGTTCGATGCTTCGCTTTATGCAAAATACCTGCGCGAGCATGCTGAGAAACGCGGCGTCGAACGGGTGGAAGGCAAGATCTCGGATGTTCAGCTCCACGCCGAGAACGGCTTCATCGATGCGGTGATCCTGGAATCGGGACGGCGGATCGAGGGTGACCTGTTCATCGACTGTTCCGGATTCCGTGCGCTGCTCGCAGGCCAGGCGCTGAAAGACCCTTATGAGGATTGGTCGCACTGGTTGCCTTGCGATCGGGCGTGGGCCGTCCCATGCGAAAGCGTGACGCCGCTCGTGCCCTACACCCGCGCCACGGCGCGCGAAGCCGGCTGGCAATGGCGCATTCCGCTGCAGCACCGGATCGGCAACGGCTACGTGTTTTCGAGCAAATTCACCAGCGAAGAACGTGCGCGCGAGCTGTTGCTTTCCAACCTCGATGGTCGGCCGCTCGACGCGCCCCGCCTGGTCAAGTTCGTCACCGGTCGCCGCAAGCATGCGTGGATCAAGAACTGCGTGACAGCCGGACTTTCTTCGGGATTTCTCGAACCGCTGGAATCGACAAGCATTCAACTTATCCTGGCTTCGATCATGCGGTTGATCGACTGCTTTCCAGACAGGGACTGTGGCCGTCTTGTCGTCGATGAGTACAATCGCCTCGTGGCCGGCGAATTCGATCGGACTCGCGATTTCATCATTTTGCACTATTGCGTGACGTCACGGGACGACACGGAGATCTGGCGCTACTGCAAGACTATGTCCATCCCCGATACGCTGGCCTCTAGGATCGAAATGTTTCGCCGCCACGGCCGTGTCTCTATCGGGTCTGGCGAGGGGTTTGCAGCACGGCAGTGGATGATTGTGATGTACGGTCAGGGCATCGTGCCGGAATCCTACCCCCACCTCACCGATCTCCCCGGCGAACAGGCGATTCATGCGGAGCTCGAGAGAAGGCGCCTGGCCATCCGGCAGATGGTCGCGCGGATGGCGCGTCATGAGGATTTCATCGCCCGGAACTGCAGCGCCGTGCCGGTCCCTGACACGAGCATGTTGTGATCAGGATCGGCGTGTCCTGCACGACGAAAAGAGCTTGCCGCGCGGCAGCGGACGCCGGCAGAGGCGCCTGCTCGCTAGAGATCAAGAGCTTTCAGTATGCGCCTTGCCCAGGCAACACGTCCTCGCCCTAGAGGCGACGACAGTCCGGTGTGTCCGTCAATCGCTGGGCATAGGGTACCAGATCCAGGAGCACGAAATCCGCAGCCTGCCGCGCCAGTTGGTGCGGGTCTGTTACCTGCCGTGCCAGCAAAATCAAATGGAGATGTCGTAGTTTTGTCGGTTTCGATTATTAACCATTTATCAGGTGATTATTAACTATTTATTAGCCAATTCAGGGCTGACTGCGGTCTATGCGGGGTGCGGCTCGAAAGCTGGCGGTCGTGTGTGCGTGCGCGGGATTCGCAGCCGCCTGTTCGACCGTGCCGGAGACCACACCGGTCGGCACCGGAGGCTACAAAGTCGGCGCGCCCTACCAGGAAGCCGGGGTGTGGTATTACCCCCAGGAGCAGCCGAATTACGATGAGACCGGCATCGCGTCCTGGTACGGTCCTGATTTTCACGGCAAGCTCACGGCCAATGGTGAGGTGTTCGATGCGGACGGTCTCACTGCGGCCCATCCCACGCTGCCGATGCCGGTCAATGTCCGTGTGACCAATCTCGAGAACGGCCGTTCGCTGGTACTGCGCGTCAATGATCGCGGACCATTCGCCAGGGGGCGGATCATTGATGTCTCGGCGCATGCCGCCCAGCTGCTCGGCTTCTACGAAAAGGGCACCGCCCGGGTGCGCGTGACCTATCTTTCGCGCGCCGAAATACCTGCCGGTCGCGGCGCGACATCCACGGCCATTGCCGCCGTCGCCGCGCCGACACGACCGGTGCAGGTCGCTTCGCTCGAACCGGTTGCCGTCACGCCACAACAACCCGCGCCGCCTGCCGCCGAACCGGACGAAGCGGCAACAACCGTACAGGATCTGCCGCCGGTCATGCGGCCATCCGAAATGCCGGACCCCGCGCATTACTATGTGCAGGCTGGCGCCTTCGCAGAACGCGAAAATGCCGAACGTCTGAAAGACCGGCTTTCTGACGCAGACAATTCCACCATTTCTTCAATCGACAGGAACGGCGCAGTTCTTTATAGGGTTCGCATCGGCCCGTTTGATTCTGTCGACGCTGCCGGTGCGGCGCTCGCCCGCCTCTCCGGGTTGGACGGCAGCGGCGCGAAGATCGTCGCCGATCAATAGTTCGCTCGCCACGGATGGAGGTCCCGCGAATGCGCCCGTTGCGCTGTCTTTCGCTTTTGTTCATCGCGATCGGAGTGGCCGCATTCGGCGTGCAGAACGCCTCCGCCGCCATGGAAACCGCGGCCGAGCATGCGGTGCTGATGGATGGCGAAACCGGCCAGGTGCTATGGGCAAAGGACTCCACGACGCCGTCGCCGCCCGCCTCGATGAGCAAGCTGATGACTCTCGAGCTGCTGTTTCAACGGTTGAAAGACGGACGCGTGAAGCTGACGGACACGTTTCCCGTCTCCGAGCGCGCCTGGTCGACGCAGGGTTCGAAGGGTTTCGCGCCGATGGGCGCGCGCATTCCCGTCGAGACGCTGATCCGCGGCATCATCATCGCCTCGGCCAATGACATGTGCGTGGTCGTCGCCGAATCGCTCGGCGGCTCCGTCGAGGCGTTCGCCGACATGATGAATGCGCGCGCCAAACAGCTCGGGCTCACGCAATCGCATTTCGTCAATCCCGACGGCTTGCCGGACCCGCCGGGACAGATGATGTCGGTATTGGATCTCGCGAAGCTCGCGCGCCATCTGATCTACGACTATCCGCAATATTATCATTACTTCGCGGAGCGCAGCTTCACGATGGATGTGGGCAACGGCCATTCCATCACCCAGCAGAATCGCGATTCCGTGCTCGACATGTTTCCTGGCACCGACGGGCTGAAGACCGGGCACACCGACGCGGCGGGCTACGGCATCACCGTCTCGGCGGTCCAGAACGGCCATCGGCTGATCCTGGTGCTGAACGGATTGCGCTATCCGCAGCTCGACAAGATGTCGCCCGCGGCACAGGACTGGCATGGCGTGCGGCTCAGGGGCGAAGAAGCGGCGCGGCTGCTCGGCATCGCCTTCCGCGAATTCCGGCAATACACGCTGTTCAAGCCGGGCGACACGATCGGCCAGGCACAGGTGTGGCAGGGCGCAAGCAGCAGCGTTCCGCTCACCGTGAACAAGCCCGCCGATGTAACAATGCAGGTCGATTCGCGCGCCGGCATGAAGGTAGCGCTGGTTTATAACGGGCCGGTGCAGGCGCCGGTGGCCAAGGGCCAACGGATCGGCATGCTGATGGTGACGGCGCCGGATTATCCTACGGCGCAGATACCGGTCTATGCGGCTGCCGACGTGCCGCGCACCGGCGTTTTCGGACGCATGATGCTTGGCCTGCGTACGCTGCTTCTCGGCCCGCCGGCCTGATGCCCCAGCCTCCGCGCTTCATTAGCTTCGAAGGCGGGGAGGGCGCCGGCAAATCCACCCAGGCGCGACGGCTCACCACCGCGCTTGAAGCTTGCGGCATTTCCGTTTGCGCGACCCGCGAGCCTGGGGGATCGCCCGGCGCCGAACAGATCCGGGCGCTCCTGGTGGAAGGCGAGCCGGGACGATGGGATGTACTGACCGAGACGCTTCTCATGTTCGCGGCGCGGGTCAATCATCTCGCGGAGACGATAAAGCCGGCACTGGCCAAAGGGAGCTGGGTGGTGTGCGACCGCTTCACCGATTCCACCTATGCCTATCAGGGCGCCGGCCGCCGCCTCGACGCAGACACCATCGCTGCGATCGAATCCGCCTCGGTTCAATCGTTCAAGCCGGAATTGACCTTCATCCTCGATGTGCCAGTGGAAACGGGACTTTTGCGGGCCGGCGCGCGCGGCGTACATGAAACGCGTTTTGAACATTTCGATGCGGCGTTTCACGCGCGCCTGAGGGTTTTTTTTCATGCGCTGGCGGAACGCGAGCCCGAGCGCTGCGTGCTGATCGATTCCACCGCGCCGCAGGAGGAAGTCGCCGCGCAGATCTGGCAGTATGTTTCAACGCGCTTCGGCGTCTGATTCTCCTCCCCCGCTTGCGGGGGAGGAGGCGCGCGAGCGCAGCGCAGCACGGCGGAGGGGGGCAGTGAGACGCACACACTGCCCCCCTCCGCCCGCTCCGCGGGCACCTCCCCCGCAAGCGGGGGAGGAAAGCAACTCGAGGCCAAGCAATGCCCAGACGTCCGCGCGAGGAAGAAACATTCGAGGGCGACCGGATCGCGGGGCAGGCGCATCCGCGCGAGACGCTGACGCTGATCGGGCAGGATGAGGCGCTGGCGCGGGCCGCGCGCGCCATTCGCGGCGGGCGCCCGCCGCAGGCCTGGATGCTCGCTGGCCCTCCGGGCATCGGCAAGGCGACGCTTGCCTATCGGATCGCGCGCTATCTGTTGAGCTACGGCGCGAGCGATCGCGGGCCGGAAGATCTGAGCATCGCGCCGAATGATCCGGTCATGGCGCTCACCAGGGCAGGCGCGCATCCCGGACTGCTGGTGCTGAAGCGCGGGCTCAATCCCGAAACCGGGAAACCCATGACGGTGCTCGGCGTCGAGGAGGTCCGCAGGCTGGCAAATTTCTTCGGGCTGACATCCGGAGCCGGCGGCTGGCGCGTGGCGGTCATCGACACGGCGGACGACATGAACGATTCCGCGGCCAATGCGCTGCTGAAAATCCTCGAAGAGCCGCCTAAGCGCGCGATGCTGATCCTGCTCGCCCATGCGCCGGCGAAGCTCGTTTCCACCATCCGCTCGCGCTGCCAGCTGCTGAGACTGAGGCCGCTCCCCGACACCGCGCTTGCCGCGGAACTCGAACAACGCCTGCCCGATCTCGCATTCGAGGATCGCGCGCGTCTCGTCGCCCTGTCCGGCGGCTCGCTCGGTGCTGCGCTGCGGCTCGCGAGCGAAGACGGTCTCAAACTTGCGGCCGATGCGGAGCGGCTCATCGATCGCGCCGCGACGCCCGATTTCGCGGCCACCTTTGCGCTCGCGGAACGAATTGCGCGGCTGGATCGCGGACCGGACTCCTTCGGCGCCTATCTTGTGCAGATTCTTGCCGCGCGCATTCTCAGGCGCGCGCGGGAAAACATGCCCGGTCTCAACCGCTGGGTGGAACTGCGGGGCCGCATTCAGGCAAGCTTTGCCCGTTCCGCCGCATTGCATCTGGAGCCGCGGCAGACGATCCTGTCGGCCACGCGCGCCCTGGAACTTGCGGCGCGCCGCCGCGCTTTGTGAGTGTCACCACATTTCTCCCATGCTCGTCGACAGCCATTGCCATCTCGACTTCCCGGATTTCGCGGCCGAGTTGCCCGATGTCGTCGCGCGCGCCAAAGCCGCCGGCGTTGGAGTCTGTGTGACGATCGGCACGAAACTTTCGCAATTCGCCCCGGTGGCGGCGGTCGCCGCGCGTTTTCCGAATGTGTACTGCACCGTGGGCAGCCATCCGCATGAGGCGGAGCACGAACCGCTTGCGGGTCCCGCGCCGCTGCTCGAATGGGCGCAGCAGCCCAAGGTGGTCGGAATCGGCGAGAGCGGCCTTGATTATTACTACGAGCACAGCCCGCGCGCGCAGCAGCAGGCGAATTTCCGCGCCCATATCGCCGCCGCGCGGGAACTCGAATTACCGCTCATCGTGCATACGCGCGACGCCGAAGACGACACGATCGAAATCCTGCGCGAGGAGATGGGGCAGGGCGCTTTCACAGGGCTCATTCACTGCTTCACCGGAACAGCGCGCCTCGCCGAAGCCGCGCGCGATCTCGGCTTCTATATTTCCGCGTCCGGCATCATGACGTTCAAGAAGTCCGACGCGCTGCGCGAGGTTCTGAAGACGGTGCCGCTCGATCGTCTGCTGGTGGAAACCGACGCGCCCTATCTTGCGCCCATGCCCCATCGCGGCAAGCGCAACGAGCCGGCCTTCGTCGTGCACACCGCAGCCCGGCTTGCGGAGCTGAAAGGCGTCTCCGCAGACGAACTCGCCCGCGCCACCACCGGCAATTTCTTCCGCCTCTTCACCCGCGCCACGCGGCCAGATGATGACAAATAAAATTTGTCATCCCGGCCGCGAAGCGAGCCGGGACCCAGTTAGCGCGCGCTCGCGCGCGCAGAGAGTCATTCCGCTCGCGGAGGCTCGCTACTGGGTTCCCGCTTTCGCGGGAATGACAATGAGAGCGAGCAACCTGTGACCGACCGTCTTGTTGTAACGATACTCGGTTGCGGGTCGTCGAGTGGCGTGCCGCGGCTGGGCGGGGCGGACGGGAAGGGCGATTGGGGCGCCTGCGATCCGGGAAATCCGAAGAACCGGCGCTGGCGCTGTTCGCTTCTGGTGCAGCGGCAATCGGCCCGCGGCACCACCTCGGTGCTGGTCGACACCTCGCCCGATCTGCGCGAGCAGATGCTCGCCGCGGGCGCCGCCTGGCTCGACGGCGTGATCATCACCCACGACCATGCCGACCAGCTCCACGGCATCGACGATCTGCGCGCGATTTTCCACATCATGCGGCGCCGGGTGGATGTCCATGCGGATTGGAAGACGCTTGACGCCGTCCAGCAGCGTTTCCGCTACTGCTTCGATCCGCCGCCGGGCAGCGTCTATCCGCCGATCCTGGCTGGCCATGTGATCCCCGAACCGTTCACAGAGTTCGCGATCGAGGGCGCGGGCGGCCCAGTTCCGGTACGGCCGTTTCCGCAGCAGCACGGCAGCATCCGCTCGCTCGGCCTGCGTTTCGGGCCCGTTGCTTATTCGAGTGACGTCAACGGCTTGCCGGAAGAATCGTTTGCGGCACTTGAAGGAGTGAAATGCTGGATCGTCGATGCGCTGCGCTACGCGCCGCATCCGACCCACGCCAATGTCGCCACGGCGCTTGAATGGATCGCGCGCGTGAAGCCGAAACACGCCATCCTCACCAACCTCCATCTCGATCTCGATTACGAGAAGCTGAGGCGGGAACTGCCCGAAGGCGTTGAACCTGCCTATGACGGCATGATCATCACCGCGGGGATCAACCCGCCGCCGCGCGGGGACGAAACAGCCGGTTGACATCGACCCGGCCGGCCTCTTCATAGCCCATTGCCAGGACGTTCTCTGCAAACCAGGACTGGTCGGCTGGCGGGTTCTCCAGAATCAGCAGCGGACGGCAGCGCCGGATCGTTGCGAGAGCGCCTTCCAGCACCTGCTGCTCGTATTTTTCGACATCGAGCTGAATGATCGAGACGGTCCGATTCAGTGGAATGACCGCGTCGATCGCCACGACGCGGACGCTCTCGTAGCTGAATCCGTCCCGCCTTTCGGCCGCAATCGCGCTGGCGCCTCCGGCGGCCCGTTTGTTTGTTCCGGTCCGGAGCAGGGCCTCCGTCTCGCGCGCGCCCAATGCGGCCTGGGTCAGTACGACATTGCCGATGGCATTGAGCTTCAGCGTGATTTCCGCGCAGCGGAAGTTCTCACTGGACGGTTCGAACGCCCATACAAGCGCATCTTCCGCCACCGCGCGCGACAGCGCCGGTAGAAAATCGCCGAAGTAAGTACCAGCGTGGACGATGTCGCCGGCGCCGCAATGGCTGGCGAGAAAGGCCAGGGTCCCGGCTTCCCAGACTTTGCCGTCGAGTATGGCGCGCGCGGCCGGGCGATGCCGGGAGGATACCGGCACGCAATAGCTGCCATACCTGTTCGTGGCGATGAACCATTTGGGCGCGTCCACGGGGAGTGCCTGGGCGAATGGAGCGATGCCGGTCTTACTGCGGCGGTTCGTTATCCGACAAGTGCCGCCCGGGCGCTAGTCCGTATCGTGATCGGATCAATGCAATAATTTGTCATCCCCGCGAAAGCGGGGACCCAGATCACTGCCCTTTTCGGATAAATCACACCGCTGGGTTCCCGCTTGCGCGGGAATGACATGAGAGGACGGGTAGCGATTCCATTTGATGGCAAG